>DVGB01000022.1 GCA_018712955.1 Candidatus Aveggerthella stercoripullorum | reverse complement strand
AGGTTCCTGGTGGACCTCGCGGCCTTCAAAGCCGTTGCGAGGCGTGCAGAGCGTCTTGGGTGTGTTCGATTCACATACGTCTCCGCCATTCTGGCCCCCGCAGGGCTCCCGCAGTTTGGCATCCGGCCGCTATGCTTACAGCCTTTTCGTGCATGAAGAGATAAGATTTCCCTGAGATTGCAAAGTCGAAACAGGCACGCAAGGGATGCCATGTCTTATCGGAGAACTCTCACTCAAACCAAGCAACCGCGCGCACAGGAGAACCGTCGCTGTCTTTGATTTTGAGCGGGAAACAGCTGAACCAGAACAGATCGCTGCCGCACAGATCAAGGTTCTTTAAGTTTTCGACGTTTACCATGTCCTTAGCAGCAAACAGTTTTTTATGGCGCGTGAGGTTTTCGTCCGGAATGGGATCAAGGCCAATGACGTCGAAGCCGATGCCTTTGTAGTCGCCTGCAATGATGTAGTCCAGCGCATCTTCGCTCAGGCACGGATAGTCTCCGAAGAAGGCATCAGTCCCCCACCGTGCATCCCATCCGGTGTTGAACAGCAGAAAATCAGCCTGGACAGCACGGTCTCCATACTGCTCGATGCGTTCGCGCGCAATAAGCTCACCGTCCGCCAGATCGCGGCAGTCCACGACCAGCGCCTTCCCGATGAACTGTTCGACCGGAAGCTCGTCCAGCGTCGCGCCATCCGCAAACAAATGCGCAGGCGGGTCGACGTGCGTGCCCGTATGCGAGAACATGGCCAGGCGCGTTTCCTTGAACCCGTTCTCTTCGTAGGTGTTCGCCGGTTCGAACGACGGAGCGTCCGTCCCCGGATACACCGGCATGTCCTCTTCGATCAGATGCGTAAGGTCGATAACGCGCATAGGAGCCTTCCTTCGGAATTCCTGGCTTGCATGCTCGTTATAGGATAAGCAACCTCCTCGCGCAATGGAAAACGCTACGCGGCCTTCATCGATAACGCCCGTCCGCGCCCGCATGCAAAACGCGCTGGCAGGCATGATGCCCGCCAGCGCGTTCGCCAATCAAGAAAATCGAAACCGAAACTGCTATCCCCGCAGGTAGTCCAGAATGCCCGCCGCAGCACGCTTGCCAGCGCCCATGGCGAGAATGACCGTCGCTGCGCCCGTGGAAACGTCGCCGCCAGCGAAAACGCCCGGCACGCTCGTAGCGCCAGTCTCTTCGTCGGTCACGATGGTATTTCGCTTCGTGGAGTCCAATCCCGGCGTGGTCTGGGCAATGAGCGGATTGGTACGAGACCCCGCCGCAATCACGAACATGTCGATGTCCATGGTGAAGTTGCTGCCCTCCACCGCCATCGGGCGGCGGCGGCCGCTGGCATCAGGCTCGCCAAGCTCCATGCGCACGCACTCGACGCCGGTCACCCAGCCTTGCTCGTCGCCCAGAATGCGCACCGGGTTTGTGAGCATCTGGAAATGGATGCCCTCTTCCTCGGCATGGTGGATCTCCTCCGCGCGCGCAGGCATCTCTTCGCGACCACGACGGTAAACGATCGTGACATCGGCGCCCAAACGCTTCGCGGTGCGCGCGGCATCCATGGCAACGTTGCCGCCACCCACGACCACGCACTTTTTGCCGGCGTATACCGGCGTGGCGTATTCAGGGAACTTGAACGCTTTCATGAGGTTCACGCGAGTGAGCAGCTCGTTCGCCACGCAAACGCCATTGAGCGCTTCGCCCTCGATGCCCAGATAGCTCGGGAGACCGGCGCCCGTGCCCACGAAGACCGCGTCATAGCCCATTTCGCCCATGAGCTCCTCAACGTCGTACAGCTTGCCCACGACGGCGTTAACTTCGAATTCCACGCCCATGCCCTCGATGGCAGAAACTTCCTGCTTTACAAGGGCTTTCGGCAGGCGGAACTCCGGAATGCCGTAGACGAGCACGCCGCCCACTTCGTGCAGTGCTTCGAACACACGCACCTGCACGCCGCGCTTGGCCAGTTCGCCCGCGCAGGTCAGACCTGCCGGACCCGAGCCCACAATAGCGACCCTTTTGCCCGTGTAGTCGAAATCGTCTGCTTCTTCGGCAGTGCGAGCGCTCTCCGCAGCAAATGCTTCCTGCGCGGCGGCAGCTTCCTCCGGATTTGCCAAAGCCCAATCCGCCACAAAACGCTCCAAGCGTCCGATAGCGACCGGCTCGCCATTGCGGCCGCGCGTGCAAACGCCTTCGCACTGACTTTCCTGCGGGCACACGCGACCGCAGATGGCAGGCAGGGAATTCGCGTTCTTGACGATAGCGTACGCCGCCGCCACGTTGCCTTCGCCCAGCTCTTTCAGGAAGCTCGGAATAGGAACGCCCACGGGGCAGCCGCCCACGCACGGATGGTTTTTGCAATGGATGCAACGCCGGGCCTCGTTCACGGCCTCTTCCAGCGTGTACCCGCCCGCAACCTCTTCAAAGCACGTGGCGCGGTACGCAGGTTCCAGTTCGGTCATCGGCGTTTTCGTCTTCTGCATGTTCGCCTTTGCCATGCTTACTCCCCCTCCTTCTGCGCAGCAGCCTCGATCGCCTCGCCGCAATCGCGGCCTTCGGCAATCTCCCTCGAACGCTGTTCGAATGAGCGGTACATCACACCACGGCGCATCGCGTCGTCGAAATCAACCTGGTGCCCGTCGAAGTCCGGACCGTCAACGCAGGCGTGCATGTACTCGTCGCCCACTTTCACACGGCAGCCGCCGCACATGCCCGTTCCGTCGACCATGAGGGGGTTCATGGAAACGAACGTCTTAATGCCGTAGGGCTTCGTGGCAAGCGCCACGAACTTCATCATGATGACCGGGCCGATGGCCAACACCACGTCATAGCGCTCGCCCGCCTCCAGCTTTTCTTGCAGCGGGACGGTGACGACGCCTTTGTTCCCGTTCGAGCCGTCGTCGGTCATGACGGTCAAATCGTCCGCGCACGCGCGGAAATCGTCTTCCAGAATGATGAGGTCTTTGTTGCGGAAGCCGACGATGACGTCCACCTGGCAACCATGGTCATGCAGCCATTTGGCCTGCGGATAGGCGATGGCAGTGCCCAGACCGCCGCCGATAACGCATGCGCGCTTGACGCCTTCGAGCTCGGTGGGCCTGCCCAGAGGGCCAACCACGTCCAGCAGCGATTCGCCCGCTTTCATCTCCGCCAATTGCATGGTGCTCGCACCGACTGCCTGGAAGATGATGGTAACGGTGCCCGCATCCGGATCGCACGCGTTCATGGTCAGCGGAATGCGCTCGCCCTTTTCGTCGATGCGGAGCATAATGAACTGTCCCGGCTTGATCTTGCGCGCAATGGCAGGCGCCTCGATCACCATGCGGGTCACTTCAGCGTTCAAAGCTTCTACTTCAAGAATGGGATACATACTGCGTCCTCGTCCCCCTTGCTTACCCACGGCAACAAAACAGCGCCCGAAAGCGCTGTCTTGCAAATTCTGGTGAAATGAGTATACGGCGATATTGTACCAGCTTGGTTAAGCGGTCGGCAGGGGGCTGAAATCAACCTGGCCGCACAATGCGTATTACGTTCGTAATACGTTTTGAAGCATTTTCCCAGCAAATGCCGCCAAATTGCATGTCCTTCCGACAAGCAATGCACCTACAGCTTGAACTGGACGCCTTGCGGCATGGCAACCTTGCCCGAATAGTTCACCGTCACCGTCTGGCGACGCATGTACGTCTTCCAACCTTCAGGACCAAGCTCGCGGCCAAAACCGGACTCTTTCTCGCCGCCGAACGCCGCACCGATCTCAGCGCCCGCTGTGCCAAGGTTCACGTTCGCGATGCCGCAGTCCGACCCGACAGCGGAAACGAACGTCTCGACCTCGCGCAAATCTTCTGTGAAGATGGCCGACGCCAACCCCTGGCGCACGCCGTTCTGAAGCGCGATGGCGTCTTCGACGTTTCCTTTGTACGGAATAAGATACACGAGCGGACCGAACAGCTCTTCCTGCGTACAGGGCATATCCGCCGTCGCCGCCACGATGGCGGGCGCCACGTAGCAGGGTCCCAACTCCGGCAGTCGGTCCCCACCGCACAGCAGCTTTCCGCCTTCGCCCACGGCGCGCTGCACCGCAGCCTGATAGTCATCGCAGACAGACTCGTAAACGAGCGGTCCGTAATGCACGCCCTGCTCGAACGGATGGCCTGCCCGCAGCTTGCCGTACGCGTCCACCATCGCGTCGGCTACCCGTTCGAAAATGGACTCGTGCACGATAACGCGCCGCGTGCTCGTGCATCGTTGACCAGTCGTGCCCACCGCGCCGAAAACAAGGGCGGGAATGGCGACCGCCGGGTCCATGGCAGGCGTCACGATGGCCGCGTTGTTGCCGCCCAGCTCGAGCACCGTGCGGCAAAAACGTCCGGACGCCTTCTTCGCCACACCATGCCCCACGTTCGTAGACCCGGTGAACGAGATAAGCCGAATACGCGGGTCTTCCACGATGGCATCGCCTGCCGCCGGACCACCCGCCACCAGCGTAAAAACGCCTTCGGGCATGTCGAATTCCTGCAACACCTCGCCTGCAATCCGCTGCACGGCGATGGCTGTCAGCGGCACGGCGGAAGCGGGCTTCCAGACTACGGTATCGCCGCATACTGCCGCGAACATGGCATTCCACGCCCACACGGCCGCAGGGAAATTGAACGAAGAGATGACGCCGATAGGACCGAGCGGCTGATACTGCTCCATCATCCGATGCCCCGGACGTTCGGACGCCATGGTCAGGCCGAAAAGATCGCGCGAAAAGCCCGCTGCGTAATCGCACGTGTCGATCATCGACTGGACCTCGCCTTTGCCCTCCGAATAGATTTTGCCCATCTCGAGCGAAATGAGCGCACCGAGGGCATCTTGCTCTTCTCGCAGGCGCTCCCCTATCCGGCGCACCACGCGACCGCGCACCGGCGCCGGAACAGTACGCCAGATTGCGAACGCATTGGCAGCTGCCTGGATGGCCTCTTCGCACGCCGCCTCGCCCGGGCGGTCAACGCGACCAAGGGACAATCCGTCGGCAGGGGACGTGGACACAAGCTCTCCCTCGCCGCACGCAAGCGGACGAACGCCCACCCATGCACCCGGATTCAGCCCGGAGACGGAATCTATCAGAGAGTAGTCGACGCCCTGGTAACGCACGCGTTCGTTCGGTTGATTGCTCATGGCGACCTCCTATCACGCTGCGCGTCCCGACCCTGCCGGAGCGGGCCGCAAAACAGACTTTGCCCAGAACATGCTGCAAAGGCACCTACTGTATAAGTATACAAAACAAGGCTTCGAAACGGTTTCCGAAGCCTTTGATATGCAATCAAGCCGTAGGAATATGCAATTTCTTGGCAAATCGACCGGGACTTAGAACTGGAGGCTTTCCTGCTCGCCCGCATGGGATTCCGAAAGCGGAGCGCCCGCCGCCGAAGGCTCCTGCCCATGCGACATCTCCGTAGGAGCCGGTCCGTTCCCGACGGCGACGCCGTTTGCAGCCAGCTGGGCATCCGCCATCGCTTCCGCCTCGCGCACGACCGACTGCGGCGTGCGCGCCACGATGCCCGCCTGCAAAAGGTGCTCGCCGAGCGTCGCAAAGTCGTCCTCCAAGTCGGCGCGCTTACGACGGTCGTAAATTGCCGCCGCCGGATGGAACACCGGAAATACCATGAATTTGCCCGTCTGGTACAGCTTGCCGTGCAGTCCCGTGATGCCGCGGTCCGTCTTCAGGATGAATTTCGTCGCAAAATTCCCCAACGTGACGATGAACGCCGGGTCTATCGTGCGCGTCTGCTCCCGCAAAAACGGCGTGCACACTTCGATTTCGGAGGGCATGGGGTTGCGGTTTCCGGGGGGTCGGCATTTCAGCACGTTCGCAATATAGACGTCTTCGCGGCGCAAACCCGCGTACGCAAGCAGTTCGTTGAGGTATTTGCCCGCTGCGCCCACAAAAGGCACGCCCTGCAAGTCCTCGTTCTTTCCCGGCGCTTCGCCCACTATGAGCACGCGCGCCTGCGGATTACCGGTGCCGAACACCACATGCGTGCGGCCTTCGGCAAGCGGGCATGCACGACACGCCTCGGCCTGCGCCTGCAACGTCTCCAAAGGAATGTGCGGTCTTTTCATGATGCCCCCTTCGCTGGCACAGCCCGTTTGTGCTTGTTCGCCTGCTAGGTGTACAGGCGCGGCAGCCGGTGGCTAAAGCCAATGGCTATCTCGTGCTGGATGGTGCCCGCCGCGGCAGCCATATCGTCGATGGTGACCTCTGCGTCCCCTTGCCTGCCGACGATGACCACTTCGTCGCCAATCTGCGGGTTCAAACGAGGCTTCGTGCCGTACGTGCGCAAATCGACCTCGAACATGCACTGGTCCATGCAGATATTGCCCACCTGACGGCATTTACGGCCGTCCAGGATAAAGTCCGTACGGCCCGAAAGTGCTCGGCGTAGGCCGTCGGCATACCCCACCGGAACCGTGCAAATCTTTACGGACCCAGGGCTGCGGTAGTTCAGCCCGTAGCTTACGCCCTCGCTCATAGGAACACTGCGCACGTCCGTGATGCGCGCGTGGACGCTCATCGCAGGACGCAGGTCGATCATGCGGCGCGTTTCGGGGCACGGATGGAACCCATAAAGCGCAATCCCCAGGCGCACCATGTCGAAATTCGTCTCCGAGTACCGCAGCAGCGCCGCCGAATTATCGCAATGCACGATGCCGGGATCGATGCCCGCATCGTGCATGGCGCTCGCCGCTTCCACAAAACGGCGTGCCTGCATATGGAAGTCGATGGAGTCCGGGCAATCCGCCGTAGCGAAGTGCGTGAAAATGCCCTCGAGCTCCAATGCACGATGGAAGCTCGTTTGAAGCATGAATTCCATGACCTCGTCCCAGCGCACGCCGATACGGTTCATGCCGGAATTGATGGCAAGGTGGTATGGCGCGCGCAGGCCGTGCGCATCGGCCGTTTCTGCGTAAGCAATCGCGAACTCAGCCGTGTAGACAGACGGCATGATGCGGTAGTGCAGGATAAGCGGGATTGCCGTGATGGGAGGCTCGGACAGCAGCAGGATAGGCTGGACGATGCCCGCCTTGCGCAATTCGATGCCTTCGTCCACCGTCGCCACACCAAGGTACTCCGCGCCAGAATTGAGCGAAGCCTTTGCGCACTGCACCGCACCGTGGCCATACGCGTCCGCTTTCACGACCGCCATCAAGCGACAGCCAGGACGCAGGCGGCGCTTCACCTCGCTCGTATTGTGGCGAATGGCGTTCAGGTCTATTTCTACCCACGACCACCGACGCTGCTTCTCGGGAACAGCGTCGAGCTGCGTATCGTCGAACGCAAGCGGTTCGCGATGGTCTTCCCATTCATGACGGCTGCGCACGTCGCGGGAGTATTGGAAATTGCCCTTGTTCGAAAACCCGGTGAACCCGTTGATCGTCTCTGCCACAGAACGGCCTTCCTCTCGTTGCTCGAACGAAAGTATACCCCTTCGACGGGGCTCGCGGCGCCCAGGCACGGCGTCCGGCGAAACGCGCGACGCGCGCGCACCAAGACACGGCACTCCGGCGCAGGCTCGATTCTTGTCGCCCATTCCATTTGTAATGTCAGCAAGAAGCCCTGAGGGGACCGGATTGGCGTGAGCGAACATGCCATCTGGCTGTTCGGTTCCTGAACATGCGCCCGAAAGGACGCCACCCCGCCCGGATGATCCAGGCGGGGTGGCTGGACTTTGGTTCGCCGCAGGGCGTTTGAGCGACAAGACGACCCCCCTCAGGGCTTCGCAGCGTCGGCCGGTTCCGCCGGGCGGCGGGCCAGCAGAACCTTAATGCCCTTCGCCCGCCATCATCGAGATAGCGTGGGGCAAAGCAGGCAGGACGCCCTCCCAATTCTCGACGGCCGCTTTTTTGCTGCCGGGAAGGTTAATGACCAGACAGCGCCCACGTTGCATGCAGAGCGCGCGCGAAAGCATGGCGTACGGCGTGATGGCCAAACTATGCGCACGCATGGCCTCGGCAATGCCCGGAACGTTGCGTTCGCATACGTCCATAGTTGCTTCGGGCGTCACGTCGCGCAAGGAAAGGCCGCTTCCGCCACAGGTGAGCACCACATCAACGCCCAGGTCGTCGGCAGCATGCACGATCTGGGAGGAAATCTCTGCGCGGTCGTCTTTTACCACGACATGGCTTGCGCATTCCCACCCTTGGGCCGCAATGAGCTCTTCGAGAGCAGCGCCTGCGGTGTCCTCTTTCATGCCGCGCGTATCAGAGCACGTAATGATGGCAAAACGAGGCGTCGCATCTTTCTTTTCCGACATGAGTCTCCTCCTTGCTTTTCTCCTGGCGCATGCCGCACGCAGCAACGCCACGCCGCCTTGCTAGAGCACGACTCCTTCGGGCACGTCCAACAGCACGCAGGTCACCTTCGTGCCTTGAGCGAACACGCCCGTTTCGAACTCCGGAAGCATTGCAAGGCAGTTGCTTCGCTGAATGGGCCCGAACAGCCCAGAGCTTTGGTTGTTCGCGGGGATGAACGAAAGCGCGCCATCTTCGGCTTTGACCAGGGAGCCGCGCATGAACAGGCGGCGCGGGTCGCGCTTTTTCACGTCGCGCGCAAGCTGCGCGACCGTCGTTGCACGGTCAAACGTCATGAATCCCTGCATCTTGCGCAAGGCAGGCCTGATAATGAGCTCGAAGCCGCAGTATGCCGCAGCCGGGTTTCCCGGCAGGCCGAACACGGGCGTCCCGTTGACGATGCCGAACGTCTGTGCTTTGCCGGGACGCATGTTCACGGTGGTCATGAACAGTTCTCCCTTTTCCGCGACGGCGGGTTTGATGTAGTCGAAGTCGCCGTTGGCCGCGCCCCCGCTTGTCACCACGAAGTCGAAACGCTTCGTGGCATCCTCAAGCGCGTTTTCCAACGCCTCAAGGGAGTCGCGCACTACGGGCAGCATCTCGGGCACCGCGCCCGCAGCTTGCGCGCATGCAGCAAGCGCATAGCTGTTCGAATTGCGAATCTGCCCCGCCTGCGGGACTTCGCGCGCGTCAACAAGCTCCGACCCCGTCGCGATAATCGCCACGCGCGGGCGCCGGTAGACCGGAACCTCGAGCACACCGCAGCTGGCAAGGAACCCTGCCCCTGCGCTCGTGATGACCTCGCCCGCAGAGACCACCACATCGCCTGCATGGGCTTCCTCGCCCGCCTGGCGAATGTTCAATCCGACTTCGGTCGGCGCGACGAATTCTACGACCGAACCTCCCGCGCCATCTCCGGAAACAACCCGAACGACTTCGTACTTCACCACCGCATCGAACATCTCGGGCAAAGGAGCTCCGGTCATGATGCGCACGCATTCGCCGGAGTTGGCCGCCCCTTCGAACACATCGCCCGCGGCGACCTCGGCCAGCACCGACAGGCGCACGGGGTTCCCTTCGCTCGCTTCCTGCAAGTCCGCTGCAAACACGGCATAACCGTCCATGGCAGAATGCGCAAAGGGCGACACGTCCATGTCGCTCGTTTGGTCGCACGCTGCAACGCGCCCGATGCTTTCCAAAAGAGGCACTGTTTCCGTGGGCAAAAGCTTCATGTGATCAAGGACCAGGGCTCGTGCCTCTTCGAGCGATATCATGTCCGCCATGCGGTGTTCTCCTTATGCTGTACGTGACCGCTTCTCGCGCAGCGGCAGCGCTCTATGCTGCGAGGCGCCCATGCTCGGCTTTGTGCAAACCGCAGTCGTCCCGTCCCTTCGACAGGGCCCAAGCCCCGCCGAACTAATCGGGCTCGCGCCCAACTCGCATCAATTCTCGGGTCGATATTATAGCGTTGGGCGAATACCTTTACACTCGTGCCCTCTGCAATCTCGCAACCTCTCGCTCGAGCTGCTCTCTTCCTTTTCCACTCGCCTTACCATCTCATATACCGCCTCTCATCCTCTTTGCATGATGTCTCATCCCTGTCCAGGCGGATTATTCCCCGCTCAGCCCCACCTCACGCTGAAAGCACTACGTTTTGGGTTATCAAAAGAGCGAAAATGACCTTTTCGGAGTGATGTGCTCAGCGCATGTTTTCGGCATACTTGTCTTGTTCGCAGAACGAACGATCGAGCGGCAGTCTCCTCCCTCAACATGCTGCCGAAGGCCAAGAGGCCATCCCTCCCTCTCCTTCCTCTTGGCCACGCGCTTCGTCGTCGTTTGGTCGGCACCCTCTCCTCCAAGCGGCTCCCGCTTATGGCCGACCAAACGTCACGAGGCATACGAAAGCCCACGAGGCGCGACCTTCTCCTTTTCGCGCCGCGTGGGCTTTCTTTCTTACCGTGCTTTCGACCTGCAGCCTATGCCAGGGCGGTATGCCAGAACGGAGCTTCCTGCTGGGAAGACCGTACGGCGTGGCATGCACCTATCTTGTTCCAGAATCCTTTTCCAGCTCCAAAACGTGCGCTCACCACCGCGCTTTCTCAGTCTCTCCAAGGCCGACTGCAGGGCGGCCTTGGGCACCTGCCGTTGCTCAGGAAGCCCAAGGCCGCTTTCGTTTGACGCCTTTGTGCGAATTCTCGCCGCTGTGCTACGGCTACAGAACCCCGCCTCTTTAGCGATTGATGTTGTAGAACGCGTCCATGCCCGCATAGCGAGCGGCAGTGTCCAGCTCTTCCTCGATGCGAAGCAGCTGGTTGTACTTCGCCACACGGTCGCTGCGGCACGGGGCGCCCGTCTTAATCTGCCCGGTGTTGCATGCCACGGACAGGTCGGCAATGGTGGTGTCCTCGGTCTCGCCGGAACGATGGCTCATGACGCACGCATAGCCTGCCTGCTTTGCCATCTGAATGGCGTCCAGGGTTTCGGTCAAGCTGCCAATCTGGTTGACTTTGATGAGGATGGCGTTCGCGCAGCCCTGCTCGATGCCTTTCGCCAAACGCTTCGAGTTCGTGACGAACAGGTCGTCGCCGACCAGCTGCACACGGTCGCCAATACGGTCGGTCAGCGCCTTCCAGCCATCCCAGTCCTCTTCGGCCATGCCGTCTTCGATGGAGATGATGGGATACTTGTCGACGAGAGCCTCCCAGTAATCCACCATCTCTTCGCTCGTGAGCTCGCGGCCTTCGCCCGCCAGGACATAACGCTGCTTTTCGGCATCGTAGAATTCGGTCGACGCCGGATCCATGGCGAACATGATGTCACTGCCCGGCTGGTAGCCCGCAGCCTCGCACGCCTTCACGATGTACTGGAGCGGCTCTTCGTTCGTGGTGAAGTTCGGCGCAAAACCGCCTTCGTCGCCAACGCCGCCGCCCAGGCCTGCGTCGTGCAGGACCTTCTTGAGCGTATGGTAGATTTCCGCACACCAGCGCAAAGCTTCAGCGAACGTCTTCGCGCCCACAGGCATGATCATGAACTCCTGGAAGTCCACGTTGTTGTCAGCATGAACGCCACCGTTCAGGATGTTCATCATGGGCGTCGGCAGCAGATGAGCATTCGCGCCGCCCACGTATTTGTACAGCGGAAGTTCGGCAGATTCCGCAGCGGCCTTCGCCACCGCAAGCGAAGCGCCCAGAATAGCGTTCGCGCCCAGCCTGCCTTTGTTGTCAGTGCCATCGAGCTGAATCATCTCTTCGTCGATAGCACGCTGGTCGTCCGCTTCATAGCCGATAAGCGCGTCGGCAATCTCTTCGTTCACGTGGTCGACCGCGTTCAGCACGCCCTTCCCCAGGTAGCGGTCTTTGTCGCCGTCACGCAATTCCACAGCCTCGAACGCGCCGGTCGAAGCGCCGGACGGAACTGCCGCGCGGCCGAACGACCCGTCGTCCAGCACGACCTCCACTTCAACGGTGGGGTTGCCGCGAGAGTCCAGAACCTCACGCCCGTACACATCGATGATGACGCCCATGTTGCCTCCTTATCAGGTTTGCTCGCGCGCGGTTGCGCCCTCTCATAGTAGTTGAGCGCACCGTCGGCGGCTAGAATAACTCGGCGAAGCGCCGTGCGAACGGACTGCGCGCAGCGGCGCATGAACGCAGCCCTCAGGCAAGCGCGCAGGCTGCGCAAAGCGCTATGCCCACCGCCAAGACCACACGGTCTTTCGCGCCGCAGTGCAGCTGCGAAAGCGAGGTCCGCTCTCCGGGAGCGCCATAGCAGCGGGCCTCCATCGCAATGCCGAGCCGATCGGCATGCCTGAACAGCCCGACGAACAATGGTATAAGCACGCGCCCCCATGCCGCTGCCCGCTCATGGAGCGCGCCGTCATTCAGCAAAGCTCCTCGCGCAACGTGGGCATCGCGCACCCGTGCAAGCTCTGCCGAAATGGTCGGAATAAAACGAACTGCAAGCGCAAGCACCATCGCCGCGTCGTCCACTGGCACTTTGAGCGCACGCAACGGACGGACAAACCACCGAAATGCATCGATCAGCGCTTCGGCGGACGTTGCAAATGAAACAACCAAGCTCGCCAGCACAAGGAGAAGTATGCGCACCGCATTGAAGACGGCCGCTTCGAAGCCCGCCGGAGAAATTCCAAAAGACCCCGCAACAGCAAAAGGCGCGAAGTCCGCTAACGCGCCTTCGGCCAAAGAAAACGCGCCCATCCACGCGCTCGGGGCCGATACATTTCCCGTCACGCTGCCGAAGACAATCATCATTGCAAGGATTCCGTACAAGGGCACGACTTTTGTCAAAAGCCCCAACGGTGAAATACGCGCAAACGCGCAAGAAATCAGTAAGGCGCAGGTGGCTACCGCCAGCCCCGCCCAATGCGACGCAGCGAACAACGAGACCGTGAACACGGTCAGCAACGTCAGTTTTACGCGTGCATCGCAGTTGCGTGCCGCTCGAGGAGTGCGTGAAGACCGCGCGTTATCGTGAGACATGGCGTCAGTATAGGCGAGTCATTTCGTTCGCTTCCTTCAAACAATGCGCGCGGGTGACAATCAGCGACCTCCCTGGCAAGCAGGCATTCGAGACAATCCGTTTTCGCCTCTTTGTCACCTTGGAGCGCGATAATCGCACCTCGCGCTTCCGGGAAAGGGCACACTGCGCAAAAACGCCCGAAGGGGGATTCCCTTCGGGCGTTCGTTTCATGCCTTTGGTTGGGGCGATGAAGGCTATTCGGCCTTCTTCTCCTCCTCGACAGCCTCCGCGGCCTCTTCGGCAGCAGCTTCGACGGTCTCCTCGACCTTCTCCTCGGCTACTTCCTCGGCCGGGTCAGCAACGACCTCTTCGGCCTTCTCCTCAGCCTTCGGCGCTGCGGCAGCGGCAGCCTTCTCGGCG
>DVGB01000021.1 GCA_018712955.1 Candidatus Aveggerthella stercoripullorum | reverse complement strand
TATGGCTCGGTCGCGACAGCCTCCTCTTCCTCCGAGGAGCCATACCTATGGTCCTTTCCAGGCGGGCGACGTGCGCCCTCCGAAGGGCGTGCCGGATGCTGCCGGCGGATCCGTGCTGCTTTCGGCGCGGAGCGCCCTGCCGCGGCTCTCCATCCGGAGACCGCGCGAAGGAAAGGAGGCGTCTTGTCTCAACATCCCAACAGAGCCTCTGCGTGCGAAGATGCGCGCGCTCATGCCGACGAAGGCTTCATGCGCCGTGCGCTGGAGCTTGCCGAGCGCGGGGCGGGTCGCGTGAACCCGAACCCGCTGGTGGGCGCCGTCATTGTGCGCGAAGGCCGCATTATCGGCGAAGGATGGCATACGCAGTTCGGGAAACCGCACGCCGAACGGGAGGCGCTTGCCGATTGCCGCGCTCGCGGGGAGGATGCGTGTGGCGCCACGGTCTATGTGACGTTGGAGCCTTGCTGCCATACCGGCAAAACCCCGCCATGCACCGAAGCGCTCAAAGAAGCGGGCGTTGCACGCGTCGTCGTCGGTGCTCCCGACCCGAATCCGCTCGTGGCAGGCAAAGGGGTCCGCATACTGCGCGAAGCAGGCATCGACGTTACCGAAGGCGTCCTGCTCGAAGCATGCCGACGTGCGAACGAGCCGTTCTTCCACTTTGTTTCGACCGGAAAGCCGCTGGTCATCGCGAAATACGCCATGACGCTTGACGGCAAGGTCGCCTATCGGGCGGGCATGCCTTGTCGCATCACCGGCGAAGCGGCGCACCGGCGCGTGCACGAAGACCGCCGCCGCTATGCCGCCGTCATGGTGGGCGTGGGCACGGTGCTCGCCGACGACCCGCAGCTCACGTGCCGCCTTGGCGGGGCGGAGGACACGGCGACAAGTCCCGTGCGCATCGTGTGCGACTCGCATCTGCGCACGCCGCTAGACGCGCATTTGGTGGCGACGGCCTGCTGCACCCCAACGATCATGGCCACCTGTGCGCCGCCTTCAGTTCACGGGCCGTTTGCAGAGCGCGGCTGCCAGGTCGTCCAGCTGCCTGCCGACGAAACAGGGCATGTCGACCTTGCCGCGTTGGTGGCAGAGCTGGGGCGCCGAGGTCTGGACAGCCTGATCGTCGAAGGCGGCCCGACGCTTCTGGCGGCAGCGTTCGCGGCGGGCATCGTGGATAAAGTGCAGGCCTACGTCGCACCGCGCATCTTCGGCGGCGCGGAGGCGCCGAGCGCGGTCGGCGGACCCTGCCTTGCTTCTCCCAGCGGCGCAGTCTCCCTTTCGTCTCCGCGCATTACGCGCTTGGGCGAAGACCTGCTGCTCGAAAGCGAGGTGGTCTAGGTGTTCACGGGCATTGTCGAAGAAGTAGGCTGCGTGCGCTCGCTGCGCCGAGGCGCACGCTCGTGCGAACTGACGGTCGCTGCGCGCACGGTGCTGTCAGACGTTAGGACGGGCGACAGCATTGCCGTTAACGGCGTCTGCTTGACCGTCAAGCGCTTCACGGCGTCGACGTTTTCAGCCGACGTTATGCCCGAAACGCTCGACCGCTCGTCGCTCGGGGCGCTTTCGCCGGGCGACGCGGTGAATCTCGAACGCGCGCTGTCCGCGAACGGGCGGTTCGGCGGGCACATCGTGTCGGGCCACATAGACGGGACGGGCGTCGTCCAGAGCATTCGGCAGGACGACAACGCCGTCTGGTTCGCCATCGAAGCGCCCGCGTCCATCATGCGACTCGTTGTTGAAAAGGGGTCGATTGCTATCGAGGGCGTGAGCCTGACGGTCGCGCGGACGGACGACCGCTCGTTCAGCGTGTCGGTCATTCCCCATACGCGGGCGGCCACCAACCTTGCCGCGAAGCGCCCGGGCGACGTCGTCAACCTGGAAAACGACGTCGTGGGCAAATACGTCGAACGCCTGCTGGCGCAAGGAAGCGCGTGCTTCCCGCAAAGCGCAGGGTGGCCGGCGGACGTTCGGCCTGAGCCTGCGCTGGACGGACGGGGCCTTTCGGGCGGCTTTGCCGACGGACGGCTGCGGACGGCCATGCCGGGCCTGCCGGACTTTTCGAACGCCGGGTCGCCGTCTTCCCGCGCTGACCCTTCGCGCAGGGGCGTCACGAGGGAGTTCCTTCGGGAGAACGGGTTCTGACGACGTGAAAGATGCGCTTCGGGGTTTGCGGGCGAAGGGGCGCATTTGCAAAAGGCCAGGCGGCGTACGACTGCGCTCGCCCTGGCCTCGGAAAGTTTTCCTGCGCAGGCTGCCGCCGAACGGGCGCTTCCTGCGGACGGGATAGGAGGAAAACGTGAACGGATTCAACACGATAGAAGATGCCATCAGGGACCTTCGCGCAGGCAAGGTCATCCTGTGCACCGACGACCCCGACCGCGAGAACGAGGGCGACCTCATCTGTGCGGCGGAGTTCGCCACCACGGAAAACGTGAACTTCATGGCAACGCACGGCAAAGGCCTTATCTGCATGCCGATGAGCATCGAGCTGTGCCGTAAGCTGCAGTTTCCGCAGATGGTCGCGAACAATACCGACAACCACGAGACGGCGTTCACCGTGTCCGTGGACCACGTGAACACGACGACGGGCATCTCTGCCGAAGAGCGCGGCGTCACGGCGCGCGCGTGCGTCGACCCGGCGGCGCGCCCGGAGGACTTCCGCCGTCCGGGGCACATGTTCCCGCTCACGGCAAAGCGCAACGGCGTGCTCGAGCGCAATGGCCACACGGAAGCGACGGTGGACCTCATGCGCCTGGCGGGCCTGGCCGAATGCGGCCTGTGCTGCGAGGTCATGCGGGAAGACGGCACGATGATGCGCACGCCCGAACTGCGCGCGCTCGCGGAGCGCTGGGGGCTGACGTTCATTACCATCAAAGACCTGCAGGACTATCGGAAAAAGCACGAAGTGCTGGTAGAAGAGGTCGCGGAAACGGACATGCCCACCAAGCACGGCCACTTCCGCGCGCACGCGTTCGTGAGCACGCTCAATGGGGAGCACCACATTGCGCTTGTGAAGGGCGACATCGGCGACGGGCGCGACGTGTTAGTGCGCGTGCATTCGGAATGCCTGACCGGCGACGCTTTCGGGTCGCTGCGCTGCGACTGCGGCGACCAGCTCGCTCACGCGATGGAGCAGGTGGAGGCGGAAGGCCGCGGCATCGTCCTGTACATGCGGCAGGAGGGGCGTGGTATCGGCCTCGTGAACAAGCTGCGTGCATACGAACTGCAGGACGAAGGAATGGACACGGTCGAAGCGAACCTGGCGCTTGGGTTCGGCGAAGACGAGCGCGAATACTATCTCGGCGCGCAGATTCTGCATCAGCTGGGCGTGCGGACCATGCGGCTGCTCACCAACAACCCTGACAAGGTCTATCAGCTTTCGGGTTTCGGGGTGGAGATCACGGAGCGCGTTCCCATCCAGATACCGGCAACCGAATACGACTGGCGGTACCTGGAGACGAAGCGCGCCAAGATGGGGCATATGCTGACCGTGCAGAAGGAAAGGATTTCGGCATGACGACGTTCGAGGGAAAGATCGTATCGAAGGACATCAAGGTGGCCATCGTGGCCTCGCGGTTCAACGAGTTCATTACCGCGAAGCTGCTTTCAGGTGCCATGGACGGCCTGGTGCGCCACGACGTGCGCGAAGAGGACGTCGACGTTGCCTGGGTTCCGGGCGCGTTCGAAATACCGCTGATCGCGAAAAAGCTTGCCGAATGCGGTCGCTACGACGCGGTCATCTGCTTGGGCGCCGTCATCCGCGGGGCCACGTCGCACTACGACTACGTGTGCGCCGAAGTGTCGAAGGGCATTGCCCAGGTTTCGCTGGCGACGGGCGTACCGGTGCTGTTCGGCGTGCTGACGACCGACACCATCGAGCAGGCGGTGGAGCGCGCGGGCACGAAGGCGGGCAACAAGGGCTTCGACTGCGCCACTTCTGCTATCGAAATGGCCAACCTGATCCGCGCGATCGGAGCGTAACGTGGCTGCAGGCACCGTATTCTTCGACTACGACGGCACGCTGCACGACTGCATGCGCCTCTACGGCCCGGCGTTTCGGGCGGCGTATGCCTGGCTGGTGCAAGAAGGCTACGCCGACGCGCGCACGTTCAGCGACGCCGAAATAAGCCGCTGGCTTGGCTGGCGGGTTCGCGACATGTGGGAAACGTTCATGCCGGGCCTGCCCGAACGCGCGTGGCATCAGGCTTCGCGCATCGTGGGCGAAGAGATGGACCGGCTTTTGGACGCGGGGGAGGGTGCGCTCTTCCCCGGTGTGCCGGAGGCATTGGGGTGCCTGCGGGAAGAAGGCTTCGAGCTGGCGCTGCTCAGCAACTGCAGGGAAGGCTACTGTGAGCGGCACCGCCGTGCGTTCGGACTCGACAGGTGGCTGGGCGCGTACTATTGCGCCGGCATGTTCCCGGGCCTGGAGAAATGGGAGATCTTCGCGCAGGCGGCGGACAGGCATGCCCAGCCGTGCGTGGTGGTGGGCGACCGCTTTCACGACTTGGAGGCGGGCATCCGCGCGGGCGTGCCCACGGTCGGGTGCGCATTCGGCTATGGGGCGCCGGGGGAGCTGGAGCGCGCCACGGTGCGCGTTGAAAGCTTCGCCGAAATCCCGGATGCCGTCTGCCGCGCCCTGGAAATGCACCGCGCCGTTCGCCCGACATGCTAGGCCGCGCCAAAGCGCGCTCAAGCCAATCCCACGCTGCCTCCCTCGGGGTGATGCTCGAGGTCGAATCGATCGCGGCGTGAATTCAGGCGGTGGCGCCGGTGCGCTCCTTGCGCTACAATCGGGAAACTTTGAAAAACAAAGAACCAAATGCGCAGACGAAGACAGCGCCGCGCGCCCGCTTCGCTTCCAGAGAGGGCCTCATGGCTGAAAGGGCCCAGCAAAGCAGCACGGCGATTCCCTTCCGAGCAGCAACCTGAACGCAGGGCCGTACCCTTTCCGCCCCGGCAGCGCGCCGGAGGCTGGACGGTCGGAGCCGAGTCCGACGCCGCATGCGGTGGCGGGCTTCGGGGCGGCGGATGTCAGTAGGGGCGCCGGGTGCTCCCGTTACAGAGCGAAGAGTGGTCGGCGAAGTCGGTCGCAGGCTGGGCAAAGGTGTCCTGCAGCGCGAAAGCGCGCGGGGCGGCGGTCCGGGCTGCGCTCGCCAGAGCCGGCAACCAGGGTGGTACCGCGAGAGCCGCTTCTCGTCCTTGGGTTGGACGGGAAGCGGCTTTTTTGTTGGCAGCGGTCGCGCGGAGAGCCCGGCGCGCCTGCCTGCGAAGACTTCGCCGCCCGGCGTTCGGAGACGCCAGGGCGGGGCGGCCTTGCTGCGGGCAGGACGAACGGCGCATCGTGCGGCCAACGAACGAAAGGCGAAGAATGACGGTTGCAGAAGAGATCGTCGCGCTGCGCGAGCGCGTGCTCGGCGACATCGCGGCGGCCGAGACGACCGCGCAGCTTGAGGAAGTGCGCGTGGCCGTGCTTGGCAAGAAGGGCTCGCTCACGGGTTACCTGCGCTCCATGGGACAGGTCCCGCCGGAGGAGCGCGCTACGGTGGGCAAGACCGTGAACCAGGCCCATCAGGAAGTGGAAGCCGCGCTGGAAGCGCGCAAAGCGACGCTGGCGGCGGCAGAGCTCGAAGCGTCTATCAGCGAGAGCGCCGTGGACGTCACGCTTCCGGGCCGCGTTCAGCAGCTGGGCACGCGCCATCTCATCAACCGCATTGCGGACGAGATCGCGGAAATCTTCCTCGGCCTGGGCTATTCCATCGCTAACGGTCCCGAGGTCGAAACGGAGTACTACAACTTCAACGCCCTGAACGCGCCGGAGGACCATCCGAGCCGCGGTCTGGCGGATACATTCTACGTAGTGGACCGTTCCCATGACGAGCATGCGCACGTGAAGGGCGAATCGAGCGTTCTTCTGCGCACGCAGACCTCGCCGGTTCAGGCGCGCGTCATGGAGGCGCAGAAGCCGCCTATCTACATCATCAGCCCCGGCAAAGTCTACCGCCGTGACGTGGCCGACCCGTCCCACCTGCCGCAGTTCCACCAGATCGAAGGCTTGGTCGTGGACGAGGGCATCACCTTCGGCGACCTGAAGGGCACGCTCGATTACGTGTGCAAGCAGATTTTCGGCGAAGACCGCAAAACCCGCTTCCGCGCGCATTACTTCCCGTTCACCGAACCGTCCGCTGAAGTGGACGTGAGCTGCGGCATCTGCCACGGCGAAGGCTGCCGCTTCTGCAAGGGTACCGGCTGGATCGAGATTCTGGGCTGCGGCATGGTGGATCCGAACGTCTACGGGTACGCCGGCATCGACCCGGAGAAGTATTCCGGCTTTGCGTTCGGCATGGGCGTAGAGCGCATCGCCTGCCTGAAGTACAACGTGCCTGACCTGCGCATGCTCGTCGAAGGCGACATGCGCTTCCTTCGCCAGTTCTAATTCCGCCGTTCTGCCGAACGGCGGGACGGTCGACGCTGCGGCCGCCTGGTGCACCCCGCCTCGCGGCGACGCCGAAGGCTCACGTACCGAAGTACGCTTTGCCTTCGCCGTCCCCACGATTCGGGGCACCCCAGACGCCCTCGCTGACGTTACGAACGAAATGGAAGTGAGAAATACATGAAAGTTTCCCTGAAGTGGCTCTCCGACTATGTGGAGGTGCCGACTGATATCAAGGAGTTCTGCGACCGGCTTGATCTGACGGGCACGGGCGTGGAAGGCGTCGAGAAGACGGGTGCCCAGTTCGACGGCGTGGTCGTAGGCCACGTGCTCACGTGCGAGGAGCATCCCGACAGCGACCACATGCACGTGGTCACGGTCGACGTGGGCGCGGGCGAGCCGGTGCAGATCGTCTGCGGCGCGCCGAACATCGCCGCCGACATCAAGGTGCCGGTCGCCACGGTGGGCGCCGTTCTGCCGGGCGACTTCAAGATCAAGAAGTCGAAGCTGCGCGGTGTAGCGAGCATGGGCATGTGCTGCTCCAAGCGCGAGCTGGGCATGGGCGCGGACCATTCGGGCATTTGGGTGCTGCCTGACGACGCGCCGGTCGGCCAGCCTATCGCCGACTACCTGGGCCTGGGCGACACGGTACTCGACCTGGAGATCACTCCGAACCGTCCGGACAGCCTGTCCATTGCGGGCCTGGCGCGCGAAGTGGGCGCTATGTACCAGCGCGATTGGCATAGCCCGCTTGCCGAAATGGCAGCACGCCTGGAGCTTTCCGGCGAAGGCGACCCGGCGGCGTCCGATGCCACCGTCGAAATCCAGGACGACGTGCGCTGCCCGCGCTATACCGCGCGTGTCATCCGTGGCGTGAAGATCGGGCCGAGCCCCGACTGGATGGTCGAGCGCCTGGCCGCTATCGGGCAGCGTTCTATCAACAATATCGTCGACGTGACGAACTACATCCTGTTCCTGTTCGGTCAGCCGCTGCATGCTTTCGACCTGAACAAGCTCAAGAGCGAAGACGGCACGGCGCATGTCATCGTGCGCGCGGCGCGCGACGGCGAGGTCCTGACCACGCTGGACGGCGAAGAGCGCACGCTCACGTCTGACATGACCGTCATCGCCACGCCTGAGCGCGCGGTGGCGCTTGCGGGCGTCATGGGCGGCCTGGAGACCGAGGTCACGGAAGAGACGACG
>DVGB01000020.1 GCA_018712955.1 Candidatus Aveggerthella stercoripullorum | reverse complement strand
AGTGTTCCCGAGAGTCCGGGAAGCTTGCTTTCGCGCTCTGTCGTCCTTCGCTGGAGCGCTCGGCCGTTTCGTTTCCGCAGCTCCCGCATCCCATGTCGCCACCTCGTTTCCGCTTTACGTCTTTGCGCCGTATTCCTTTCCGGCGCCCTGTTGGCATTTGCGCCTGTGTTTATGCCCGCGTTCGCGTCCTACGCGCATCCTGCGTTTGCGTTCGTGTTCGCATTCCGCATTTATGCTCCACGCTCGTGCCTTGCATTCATGCCCCGGCATCCGTGCCCGACATCTGTATCTTGCGCTCGTGCCTTGCGTCCGCGCCCTGCGTTCAGGCTCGGCATTTGCACCCTGGGTTCGTGTCCTTCCCCAAAATTGTTAGATAAGGTTTTATACCTATAGGGGTATTGGTATCATGGCAATAGTAGCGTGCAGACAACGCCTTCGCAAGAAAAACCTTCAAGCGGGACACGATATACTGAGGTTCTGTCTCGCAGGCGAAAGGCGTGCGACGCCGTTGGCAAGGGAGGGTTCTCATGAGGCAATGCATGGATGCGGACAATCTGCACCGCAGGTTCAGGAAAATCGTCGGCCAGGTCCAGGCTATCGACCGCATGGTGGACGAGGACGTTCCGTGCGAGGACATGCTTGCCCAGATTAACGCCGCCAAATCGGCCTTGCACAAGGCTGGCCAGGTGGTGCTGGAGGGTCATATCAAACACTGCGTGCGCGACGGGATCGAGCACGGTGACGCCGACAAGACCATCGAAAGCTTCACGAAGGCGGTCGAGCGCTTCTCGAACATGGGTTGAGAGGGCAACGGTCTGCGCCCGACGCTCCCTTTTGGCAAAAAACGGGCGATGTTTGCGCCTGAGGGGCGCTGCTGTAAGAGCAAACGCCGTGTCTGCTCCTGATTCCATGTTTTCGTTCCATGTTTGGTCTTTTGCGCGTCGAGCAAGACGCAAACATCGAGGCTGTTTTGCCAAAACGAGACGGCTGGCGCAACCTTCAAATTCTGGTGACAGTTTTCAGCGGTTTGCGCAGGTGACGGTACAATGAGCGCCGCAAGAACATTGAGCGTGCGAGCGACCTTGCGAGTCTGCATATGCACGTCGACACAAGAAAGGGGCTTGCTATGCCTTTGGATGAATTCCTCGGACAGCTGGGCGAAAAGGCGGGCGACGTGGTCGAGGGTGCACAAGGCGCGCTTGAGAACGTCGACCTGGGCGGCATCGTCGAGGGTGCGCAGGGCGCACTGGAAAACGTTGACCTGGGCGGCATCGTCGAGGGCGCTAAGGACGCGCTCGGCGGCGTGGCCGAAAACGTCGATCTCGGCAGCATTGCGGAGAAGGCTGGCGACGTAGTCGGCGGTGCACAGGATGGCCTGGGCGGCATCCTGGAAGGCATCTTCGGCGGCGACAAGGAGTAGCCTTCGCGCTACAGTCGAACGGCTCAGGGCGCGAGCGTGCAAGCTCGCGCCCTTTTTTTGGGGCGCGCAGTCGAGTGCTGCACGATGCGTACGGCAGCTTCGAAATGCGCGCGAAACATGAGGGTTGACAGCGTTCGCATGCCATGCGCTATCATGCACAGCCAACAACCGAATACACCAAACCTATGAGGCGAGAGTAAAACTACCGCCAGGCGCTCACAGAGAGTGGACGGCGCTGAGAGTTCCGCAGTAAGCCGGGTAGCAAATGGTTCGCCGAGGGAAAGGGGAAAGGCTCGAAGTCGTGGCGCTCCCGTGCAAGCGGGGTGGCGGGCGGCCTAAAGCTGAGTATCTGGACCGTGAGTCTGCGTTAATGACAGGAAATGTGTTGGCATTTTCGTGAGTGGGCCCGTCGAGGGTCAACAAAGGTGGCACCGCAGGTTTTTGACGACCTGTCCTTTGGCTGAAGGACAGGTCGTTTTTTATTTGCAGAACGTTTGCGCAAACGCCTGCTTTCGGTGCGCCTCACGAAAGCCGTTCCTCCGCTGCGATAGAGGGTATGCGGGCATCGGCTTTCGTCTTCGACGTCGCTCCTTTCAGGTTCGTGCCGGCATGCAAGCACGAAAGCGCGTTTCGGTTGGCGCTTTCGAACGTCCGGGGACGGGCGAAGACCGGCGCACCGCGCCAAGAAAGGAGCGATCGAAATGACCGCGAACAACACCATTGCAAGCATCGACAACGTCAACGCCTCCAGCGCTTCCGAAGCGAGCTCTTCCCGTCGGGTAGCCTGCGCCGAAGGCTCGTTCGGCAGCGGGTCCACCGCCAGCGCTACTACGCGCACCGCATCCGCTGCCGAACCGCGCAAGCGGACGCTGCAAGTAGGCTCGGCAGCCGCGAAGCGCACGCTGCGCACCGAAGGCTCGTCCCGCGCGGGCGGATTCGACGTCGGGTCGCTCGTCCTGGTGGCCGTGCTGCTTGCCGCCGGAGCCGTTCTCAAAATGACCGTCGGCTCCGTCATCAACATTGCCGGCATGAAGCCGAACTTCATCATTGCTATGTATTGCCTGGCCATCCTGCTCGTGCGGCCGAAGCTGGGGCAGGCTGCCGTGATCGGCCTGATTGCGGGCGCTCTTTGCCAGGTCTTGCCGGGAACGCCCTACATCAACTTCATCTCCGAGCTGGCAGGAGCGCTCGCCATGGGTGCGCTCATCATGGTGCCGCTGAAGTTCGGCAAGCTCGACCTGAAGGCTCCGGTCGCCACGTTCATTTCCACGGTGGTTTCGGGCGGCATCTACACCGTGTGCCTCTTCCTGTTCGCCGGCGCTGACGCGTCCGCGATGGTCGCATACGTGCCGATCGTGCTCTGCACTGCCGTGATCAACACCGTGATCGTCCAGGTGCTCTACCTGCCGCTGCGCAAGGTCCTCAAAAAGGATGTTGCCACCCCGGCGGTCGCAGCTGCCTAGTTGCCCCTTTCGCCGTGCGGGGCAAACGCCCTGCACGGGTGCCTTTCGGGGCGTGTTCCGTGCGATGACGCTCTGAAGCGTGCTACGGCTCTCGAAGGCTACGCGCCTGGCAGCGGGCAGGCGAGCACGGAGCACGGTAAGGCGAAGCAGCAGCAACAGTCGCAGTGCACGTCGCGGCACACGGACGAAAGCAGGAAACGACCAGGCCTTGCGGCAAAGCGGGACGAGGAAGGGGAGCGCATGATCGTATTCGAGGACGTGACCTTTTCGTACGAAGGGTCTTCCCGCAAAGCGCTCGACGGCGTGAGCTTGCGGGTGGAGGAAGGCGACTTCCTGGGCATTATCGGCCCGTCGGGCGCGGGCAAATCGACGTTGGCGTACGCGGCGGCGGGGGCCATCCCGCACAGCCTGCACGGCGACTTCTACGGCAGCGTCCGCGTTGCAGGACGCGACACGTTCGAAGTGGACCTTACCGAGCTTGCGCACACGGTCGGCGCGGTCTTCCAGGACATCGACGCGCAGATGGTCGCGTCCGTGGTGGAAGACGAGCTTGCATTCGGGCTGGAGAACTTCGGCATTCCGCGCGACGAGGGCTTGGCGCGCATTGAAAAGACGTTAGCGCAGGTGGGCATCGCGGATTTGCGTGCGAGGGAGGTCTCCTCGCTTTCCGGCGGGCAGAAGCAGAAGGTCGCGCTTGCGGCGGTTCTGGCACTGCGCCCGCGCGCGCTCGTGCTGGACGAGCCGACCGGAGAGCTTGACCCCCAGAGCTCTCGCCAGGTGTTCGAGCTTCTGCGCGAACTGAACGAGCAAGGCGTCACGGTGGTCGTCATCGAGCAGAAGATCATGCTGCTTGGCGAATTCGCACGCCATCTTGCCGTTATGGACAGCGGACGGCTGAGCTTCTATGGCGAAACGCCTTCGGTCCTGTCGCGTGCGGACGACCTCAAGCGCTTAGGCGTGAACGTGCCGCGCGTGGCGACGTTCTCTTTGGGCCTGCGGGCGAAAAGCATGGGGTCGGGCCGTCTGTGCACGAGCCTGGACGAAGCGGAAGCGCTCGTCAGGGAGGTAATCGGTGTGGGCGCGGATGCGCTGGACGGTCCGGTCGCATCGTGCGGCAATGCAGCGCGCGCTGTCGAAGCGCTGCTTTCGACCGAAAAGGAGGTGGTCGCGTGATTCCTGCAATCGAATTCGAAAACGTGTCCTTCGAATACGGTACGCCAGCCCGCGCGGCAAAAAAGCGGGGCCTGTTCTGCGGTCGGCGCCTGGCGGCAAAGCGGGTTTTGAGCACGGCGGATGCTGCGGGCGACAGCGTGGGCGGTGCTGGGAAAGGCTGTCCGGGCGGAGCGCAAGCGCGGTGTCGCGAGCGGGCAGTGTCCGGAGCAGCAAGCTCCGACCGTCCGTGCGCGGCGGAAAGAGGCGCGCGGCAGGGCGCAGGCGTGCGGGATATTTCGTTCGCACTGCTCCCGGGCGAATTCGTAGCGGTCATCGGCAACAACGGCGCAGGCAAAACGACGCTTTCCAAACTCATGAACGGCCTGATCAAGCCGACGTCCGGACGCGTGCTCATCGACGGCGTGCCGACGACGGAGTTACGCACGAGCGCGCTTGCCGCGCGCGTGGGCATGCTGTTCCAAAACCCCGACCGCCAGATCTGCCAGCCGACCGTGTGCGATGAGATCGCGCTTGGGCTGCGGCTGCAAGGTGTGGCGGACGCTCGAGGCCACGCTGCGCGCGTCGCCGACGACTTCGAGCTTCCAGCGGACGCGTCGCCGTTTGCGCTTTCGCGCGGCGAACGGCAGCGTTTGGCGCATGCGTCCGTGGTGGCGTGCGAGCCGGGCGTGCTGGTGTTGGACGAGCCGACGACCGGCCTGGACTATCGCGAATGCATGCGCATTATGACGCGCGTGCGGGAGCTCAATCAGGCGGGGACGACCGTGGTCATGGTCTGCCACGACATGGAGCTGGTGGCAGACTTCGCCCAGCGCGTGCTTGTCATGGCAAACGGGCGCTTGATTGCCGACGGCACGCCCGAAGAGGTCTTTCGCGACCGCGAAATCCTCGGCGAAGCTTCGGTCATGCCGCCGCAGATGATCGACCTTGCCCTGCGCCTGGAGGCAACGGCCCACGGCAAAGCGTTCGCGCAAGTTTCGGACGTGCGCGGCATGGTCGAAGCGGTCGCGGCGTGCGTGCGCGAGGCGAAGGCCTGCTCGGAAATGGTGGCTGCCGCCGAGGCAATCGTGCGGGGAGATGCACCGGGCTGCGAAAAGGCGGGCAGGGAGCTTTCCGCGCAGCGCGGGGCGAAAGCGTAGGCGTTCGGTCGGCTTTTGCCCGGCCGCGACGAACGGTACGGTGGTTCCGCGCCCGTCTTGTGAAAGGTTGGCGCGCATGCAAGAGAGGAGTTCTCCATGGACGGTGTGTTGGACTATGCGCCGGGCACGACGATCGTGCATCGGTTGAACCCGCTGGTCAAAATAGCGTTTGCGTTCTGCGTGTGCGTGGCGGCGTTTCTGACGGAAAGCCTGCCCGTGCTTGCCTGCCTGCTTGCGGTGGGCATTGCCGTCGGATGTGCGGGCGGTATTCCACGGCGCACGGTAAGGTTGCTTGCAACGCTCGTGAAGGTGAGCATTTTCCTGTTCGTTCTGCAGGTGCTGTTCATTCGGTCGGGCACGCCGGTGCTTCTTTTCGTGACCGATGCGGGCCTTCGCACGGCGACGCTCGTGGTCATGCGCCTGATCGTGGCGACCATGCCGCTTGCGCTCATGCTCGCGCTCACGCCGATGAACGACCTGACGAACGCACTGGTGAAGATTGCGCGCCTGCCGTACCGCTACGCGTTCACGCTCACGACGGCGTTGCGCTTTATTCCGGTGTTCGCGGCCGAAATGCGTCAGATCATGGAGGCGCAGATCGCGCGCGGCGTGGAATTCGACACGCGCAATCCCCTGCGCAAGGTGAGCCTCGTGCTGCCGTTGTGCATGCCCATGCTGGTGGGGTCGGTCGGGCGCGTTCAGCAGAGTGCCCTGGCGGCTGAAATGCGCGGCTTTTACCTGCGCGGCCAGGATTCCGGCTACCGTGATTACCGCTTCGCGCTTGCCGACGGCGCAGTCCTGGTCCTTTCGGTCTGCCTTATTGCTGTTGGCGTGGTCGCTTAGCGTTTCGTACGCTCGAATCCTCAATACGCGGTTTTTCTTCCATGAACCACTCGACTTGTTGCTAAAATCAGTGGATTATTCGAACTACTAATCTTGCATGCTGTGCGTTCGCCCGAAAGCGTCTCTGCGCGGCATCGGCGGAATGCGATAGATTGCGAGGATTTCAGTAATGGCAACAGTTGAGCGCGCGACGTGGTCGAACAAGCTCGCTTTCGTGCTGGCGGGCGCTGCTTCGGCAGTCGGCTTGGGCAGCATGTGGCGCTTCCCGTATTTGGCGGCCAAATACGGCGGTGGTACGTTCCTGTTTTTGTATTTGGTGTTCGTGTTCACCATCGGCATTGCGCTTTTGCTGCTGGAGACGGCATTCGGCCGTAAGACGGGGCAAAGCTGCATTGGCGCCTTCAAATCGTTCGGGAAAAAGTACGCGCCCGTCGGCGTGTTCGCTTCATGCGTGCCGTTCATTATCGTGCCGTACTACTGCGTGATCGGCGGGTGGACGGTCAAATATATGACCGCCTATCTGAGTGCTGGCCCTGCCGCGCTGGCGGACGGCGGCGGCTATTTCAACAGCTTTATTTCGAGCGGGTGGGAAAGCGCGCTGTTCATGCTCGTGTTCATGGTGGCGACGTACGCTATCGTGGCGCTCGGCGTGAACAACGGCATCGAAAAGGCGAACCTGGTCATGATGCCGGCGCTTATCGTGGTGTCGCTGGCGTTGGGCATCTATGCGCTTACGCTGCCGGGTGCGCTTGACGGCCTGGCGTTCTACCTGATTCCTGACCTGAGCAAATTCTCGCCCGAGCTTATCATCGCGGCGTTAGGGCAGACGTTCTTCACGCTGTCGCTTGCTATGGGCATCATGTTCACGTACGGCTCCTACCTGGAGAAAAAGGAGAGGCTTACGTCCAGTGTCGTGCAGATTGCGGGCACCACGTTCGCGGTTTCGCTGCTGGCAGGTCTTATGGTCGTGCCGGCGACGTTCGCGGCGCTCGGTTCGGGCGACGCGGTGGCGCAGAACGCGGGTCCGTCGCTCATGTTCGTGATCCTGCCGCAGGTGTTCAACAACATGGGTGCGGCGGGAGGCATCATCGGCTTCGTGTTCTTTATCCTGGTCATTTTCGCCGCGCTGACAAGCTCTGTTTCGCTGACCGAAGCATGCGTTTCCATCATTCATGACGGAACGGGCTGTACGCGCAAGCGCGCCATCGTCATTTCCGTGATTTTCATCACGGTGGTGGGCTTCATCGTGAATTTGGGCTACAGCAATCTGGCGTTCATCCAGCCGCTGGGCGAAGGCACGAGCATCCTGGACTTCATGGACTTCCTGTCGAACTCCGTCATGATGCCGCTGGCGGCGCTTATGACCTGCATCTTCGTGGGTTGGATTATCGGCCCGAAGGTTATTGCCGACGAGGTGAAGGAGTCCGCCGCGTTCAAGCTCGAGAAGGTGTGGACGGTGACGATTAAGTACATCGCTCCGGTCTGCATCGTGCTGATTCTGGTGGCGTACGTGGCCCAGACGTTCGGGTTGATTACGCTGTAGGGGCGCTTCTTTCTTCGGAATTGCAGGTCATTGCCTGTTTTTGGGCGGAAGAGGGCGACTGTTCAGAAGGCGGCTTGTTCGCTCGCGCATTGCGATTCTGGGCAGAGGCCCGGCTGTGGTGCCCGTCGGTTCCTACCGGCGGGCATCTTTGTTTAGAGGGCTGGGACGTTTCGGCTCTTCGTGCGCCGCCTCCGTGGCTGAAATTGCGTGCCTGCCCGCGCGCCCCGCGCGTCGCTCTCGTAATTGATTTGTGCGCTTACCCCACGCGCCACCCCATGGTTGATTCGCGCGTCCGTCTCATGCGCTCTCCATGGTCGATTCGAGCGCCCACCTAGTGCGTTGCTTTCATGATTGATTTGCCCGCCTGCTCCACGCGTCGCTCCCATGATTGATTCGCGATCCTACGCGCCGCTCCCGTAATCGATTTGCCCACCCGCTCCACTCCTCCTTTTTCGTAACCGAAATCGCTCGTCCTGCGCTCTCTTCTTCGAAACCGAAATCGGCCGCCCCGTGCTTCTTTCTCCGTAACCGAAATCTCGCTTTCACAGCAAGTTTGGGAACTTTCTGGTTCTGTTCAGGGTGTTTTCAGCAAGTTTGGGAGGTTTTTGGTTCTCCAAACTCCCGAATTGGACCAATATCCTCCCAAACTTGCTGTGGAGTCGGGTTTTCGATTCCGTTCCACGTTGCGAAGGGTTCGCTGGATGATATCCGGCCAGCTCATCTAGCGTGCATTCCGTTCCGTGTTGCGAGGGGTTCGCACTTGAACGGAGGGTGCGTGCTTTTTCGCGGGTTGCGTTTAGGCGAACGGGCGCTTTTCAGCGAATTCGCGCGCCAAGGCTTCGCCCTCAAAGAACAGCGTGCTGATAGGGACGTCAAGGCCGTTCGCGATTTTCAGGAGAACGTCAAGCTGGGGGTTTGCAGTGCCGCTTTCGATCTTGCGCAGCGTGAGCCGATTGATGCCGACCATGAGGGCGAACTGTTCCTTTTTGAGGTTCGCCTTCGCGCGTCGCATACGGATTGCGGTGCCCAGTCCTATTTTGAAGTCGCCGTTCATGGCGCATAGGGTAGGGCGAAGCCGGTCGACTAACGGTTATTAGAATAATCGTACAAGACAATACTATGACCGCCGCGGATGCTCTCTGTTACTAACCGTCTGCATAACAGGCTGTTTTGATGCACAAAAACATCGACCTGCCCAGTCTCCTTATTGCCACCTCCCAGATAACATGATAATTATAGTAACCATTACGAATATTTAAGTATCCCATCTGTCGAATTGTAGGGAGGGGATGCCGCGAGAAGAGCGCAAAGACGGTCTGTGTTTCTGAAATGAAAGAAAGGAAGGGCTCATGAAAGCTCGCTTATTGTCGATAGCGCTGGCCATTTGCATGGCGCTATCACT
>DVGB01000019.1 GCA_018712955.1 Candidatus Aveggerthella stercoripullorum | reverse complement strand
CCCTTCGATGCGCTTGCGCGGTGCAGCGTGCGGGGCGCTTACTTCGCCTGGCCCAAATCCGGGTGGAGGAGGGACGGGGCAGCGCCCAGCAGCTTGCGCGTGTAGGCGTCCTGCGGGTTGTTGAAGACGTCCTGCGCGGGGCCGGACTCTACGCACTTGCCGCCGTTCATGACCATGATGCGGTCCGAAATGTAACGGACCGTCTGAATGTCATGGCTGATGAACACCATGGACAGGCCCAGGTCTTTCTTGAGGTCCGTCAGCAGGTTCAGAATCTGCGCGCGAACGGACACGTCGAGTGCAGACGTGGGCTCGTCGGCGACGATGGCGTCAGGCTTGAGCGAAAGCGCACGGGCGATAGCCACACGCTGGCGCTGGCCGCCGGAAAGCTGGCCCGGTAGCGCGTCGAGGACGGACTTCGGCAGGCCGACCATTTCGATGAGCTGCAGCGCGCGGTCCTCGCGTTCCTGCGCCGTGCCGATCTTATGCACGTTCAGCGGGTCGATAAGCTGGTCGTGCACGGTCATGCGGGCGTTGAGCGCCGTGGCCGGGTCCTGGAACACGACGGAGATGACACGGCCGATCGTGCGACGCTGTTGCGCAGAGCGCTTCGTGACGTCGACGCCCTTGAAGTAGACCTTGCCGGACGTCGGCGCCTGCAGGCCGCAGATGACGTTCGCCGTCGTGGATTTGCCGCAACCGGACTCGCCGACGATGCCGATGGTCTCGCCCGGCATGAGCTTCATGGTGACGCCTTGGACGGCCTTCACCTTGTTCGGATGCAGGATGGAACCCGTGCGGGTCTTGAACGTGACGTGGACGTCGTCCAGGAAGATGATGGGCTGGGTAGCCTTTGATTCTGCCGTGGTCATTACAGCTCCACACCTCCTTCAACGGGCGTAAGGCCCAGACGTTGCATTTCGGCGTTCGGCAATTCAGCAAAGTAGTGGTCGGTGTCGCGGTAGCGCTTGATGACCGGTCGGACGTCGGAGTGGACGTTCGGATGGCTGGAGCGCGGTGCGAAGCGGTCGCCCTTCGGGAAGTCCTTCGGGCTCGGGACGGAGCCGGGGACCTGGTGCAGGCGGCCGGAGCCGGATTCGATGGAGAGCACGGAGCCCAGCAGGCCGCGCGTGTACTCGTGGATCGGCTCGGTCATGATGTCGCGCACCGGACCCTGCTCGACGACCTGGCCGGCGTACATGACGGTGATGGAGTTCGCGACCTCGGCGACGAGCGCAAGGTCGTGGCTCACGAAGACCATCGCGAAGCCAAGCTCTTCCTGCAGGCGGTTCAAAAGCTTGATGACCTGCTTCTGGACCGTCACGTCGAGCGCCGTCGTCGGCTCGTCGCAGATGACCAGCTGCGGGTCGCGGGTCAGGGCCATAGCGATGAGCACGCGCTGGCGCTGGCCGCCGGAAAGCTCATGCGGGTAGGAATCGAGCGTGCGCTTCGGGTCCAGACCGACGAGCTCGAGCAGCTCCTCGGCAGAGCGGGTGCCGCCACGCTTGGTGAGCTGCTTCATCTGCGCTTTGATGAGCATGGACGGGTTGAGCGAAGAGAGCGCGTCCTGGTAGACCATGGCAATCTCTTTGCCGCGCAGCTCGTTGCGCTGCTTGTCCGTCATCTTCAGCAGGTTCTGGCCCTTGTAAAGGATCTCGCCGGAAGGAATCTTCGCCTTCGGGTCGAGCAGGCCCATGACGGTAAGCGACGTAATGGACTTGCCGCAGCCGGATTCGCCGACCAGGCCCATCGTCTGGCCCGGGCGGACGACGAAGCTGATGTGGTCGATAACGTCCACATCGCCATGGCGCGGGAACTGGATGGCAAGGTCCTTGACCTCCAGGATAGGAGGCACAGAGGTGTCCGCCAGGAAGCGGTCAGTACGCCTGAGCTCCACTTCGCGCAGCTCGGCAAGGCGCTTGTTGAGCGACTCGGCCTGAGCGGCGTAGGCCAGCTCGGGGTTGGCGACGAGGGCGTCGGCCTCGCGCTTGGTGGACAGCGCGGAGTCGGAGGCCTTGACCGGAGCCTTCGGCGCTGCCGCCATGGCGTCGGTCATGCCTTCGGACAGGATGTTCAGGCACAGAACCGTGATCATGATGGCCAGGCCCGGGAACAGCGCCTGCCACCAGCGGCCGGCGAGTACGCCGCCGCGCGCGTCGGCGAGGATATTGCCCCACGTCGGGGTCGGCTCTTGGATGCCTGCGCTGATGAAGGACAGGGAGGCCTCGAAGACGATGGCGTCAGCCACGAGCACGATGGTGAACACCATGACCGGCGCGATGCAGTTGCGCACGACGTGCTTGATGAGAATCCACGGAGCGCGAGCGCCGGAGACGATGACCGCGCGGACGTAGTCCTTGCCGTATTCGCTCACGACGTTCGCACGGACCACGCGCGTGATCTGCGGAATGTAGAGGAAGCCGATGGCGAACACGAGGGAGGGCAGGTTGCTGCCGAAGACCGTCACGAACACGGCGGCCAGCGCGATGCCCGGGAAGGACATGACGACGTCCATGCAGCGCATGATGACTTCGGAGACGCCCTTGCGCGAAACGGCTGCAATAGAGCCGAAGATGGAGCCCGCAACGAGCGCGAATGCGGTAGCGCCCAGGCCGATGACGAGCGAGTAGCGGGCACCGTACATCATGCGGGACAGGATGTCGCGGCCGGCGGTGTCAGTGCCGAAGAGGAATTCGCCGTTGGGGGCCTGGCGTGCCGTGAAGATCTCGTACGGGTTGTACGGAGCCAGGAACTGGGCGAGCACCGCAACCAGGATGACTGCCAGCAGCACGACGAGGGAAATACGGGAGCCGACGGTCATGGCCTTCCAACGGCGGAAGCGCACACGGCCGGGGTTGGACTCCATTTTCTGGGTAAGGTTCTTTCGAAGTGCCATGCTTACACCGTCCTAATTCGAGGATTGATGAGGATGTAGAGCATGTCGACCACGATGTTGATGATGATGAACGTGAGGGCGACAACCAGGGAGACGCCTTGGACCAGCGTCGGGTAGTTCTGCTGCACGCCCTGCAGGATGGTCATGCCCATGCCCGGCAGGTTGAAGATGACCTCGATGACGACAGCGCCGCCGATCAGGTAGCCGATGCGCAGGCCGAGGACGGTAACCGGCGTGATGAGCGCGTTGCGCAGCACGTTGCGGGCAACGACGATGCCCTTCGGGATGCCGGCGCCGATAGCAGTGCGGACGTAGTCCTTGTCAAGCTCTTCCACCATGGCAGTACGGATGACGCGAGTCAGCTGGCCGACGACCGGCAGGCTGAGCGCGAAGGCGGGCATGGCCATGCGGCGGATGTAGCCCGCGGGGTCTTCCCCGAACGCAGGGAGCGGACCGGATGCCGGCAGCACATGGAGCGTCGAGGAGAAGAGCAGGATCAAAAGGACTGCCAGCCAGAAGGAAGGCGTGGCGATGCAGATGATCGAAATAACGCGGATAACCTGGTCAGGCCAACGGTCACGATAAAGCGCCGAGACAACGCCCAGGATGGTGGCCAGCACGACGGCGATGATAAGGCCGATGAAAGTCAGCTGCAGCGTGATGGGAAGGGCGGTGGCGACCGCGTCGGCAACCGAAGACTGGTTAGCGCCGTAGGTGCCCAAGTCGCCCTGAAGCAGGTTGACCAGGAAGCTGCCATACTGGACGATCCAAGGGTCGTTCAGGCCGTTCGCTTCGCGGTACGCGTTGAGCGCTTCCTGCGACGCTCCCTCGCCAAGCGCTGAGTACGCCGGGTCGATGGGGGAGAACGACATCAGGAAGAAGACGAGGAAGGTGACACCCAGCACCATGATGGGCAAGGCGATCAATCGGTTGCCAATCAACCGAAGCAGATTATTCACCATAGCCTCCTTTCGTGACAGTCGCGGACAGGTTTCCCGTCCATCCAATAAAACTGAAACGACCTCGCACCGCAGCGCGATGCGAGGTCGTTTTTGCCGAAATGAAGGGGGTTCGCACCATTAACAATTATATATGAACAAATCGTGAAATCTGGTGCAAAGTCGCCTTTACTTCGATTAGGCCTGAGCGGTCACGTCGATGAAGTTCAGGCCGGTCGTGCCGATGGGCTCGTAGCCGTCCAGCTGGTCAGCGTAGTAGGCGGTGGTCACCGAACGATGGAACAGCGGGTAGAGCGGAGCCTGCTCGGCGATGAGGTCGAAGCACTGGTTCCAGAGTTCCTGCTGCTCGTCGCCGGAGGCCTGGACAGCCTGGTTCATGAGGGTCTGCAGCTGCTCGTAAGCCTCGGAGCCCTTCCACTGGGTACGCTTCTGGGTCCAGGTGTTGTCACCGTACCACCAGTTCATGAGCAGGTCGGGGTCGTTGCCGAAGACGGACGGGTCACCCGGGGCGAGCACGACGTCGAACTGCGGGTCGTCGGTGTCGGTCTGGTTGGCGTACAGGGAGCTGGAAGCCTGCTCGCGGATTTCGACGGTGACCAGGCCGGTGGCCTCGAGGTCGTTCTTGATCTGCGGGGACAGGGCGGTAATCCAGTTGGCGTCGGTGGTGTCGAGCGTGATGCTCAGGCCGGAAACGCCAGCCTCCTGGAGCAGCTCCGTGGCCTTGGCGGTGTCGTAGGTGTAGACCGTGGAGGCCTCGTGGTAGTTCGCATGGTTGGCGGGCAGGAAGCTCGTGGCAGCCTCGGCCTTGTCCATCATGGCGTTGGAGATGAGCTGCGGCACGTTGATGGCGTACAGGAACGCCTGGCGCACGCGGTTGTCATCGAACGGGGCCTTCTTGGTGTTGAACATGAGGAACGGCAGGTTGAAGCCCTGAACGTCCTCGGTGGTGGCGCCGCCAGCGGCAATCTGGTCGATCATGTCGGCCGGGCAGTTCTCCATGCACATGACGGAGCCTTCCTGGATGGCCGTGCAGCGGGCGGTGTCGTCCACGATGATGTCCCAGACCATGGACTCGTTGGTGGCAGGATGATCGCCGTTGTACTCCGGGTTCGGGGCGAAGACGATCTGCTGTTCGCTGATGGACTCGTACATCCACGGGCCGGTGCCGACCGGCTGAGAGGTGAGCTGCTCGTCGGTGGCGCTGGTCGGGACGACCTTGATGAGGGAGAGGCGCTCCTTCACCAGGGAGAACGGGAACGCGGTGGTGATGGTCACCGTGGTGTCGTCCTTGGCCTCGATATTGGCGATCCAGGACAGCATGGGCACGTACAGGCCGCCTTCGGCGGTCGCACGGTTCCACGAAGAGACGACGTCAGCGGCGGTCACCTCGGTGCCGTCGGAGAACTTGGCGCCTTCGCGCAGGGTGACTTCGTACTGGGTCTCGGAGACTTCCACCGGGTCGCCGGCGGCGAGGGCTGCATAGGGCTCGTAGGTGGCCATGTTGAGCTCGTAAAGGCCCTCGACCACATGCCAGTTCGCGCCAAGCGCAAGGGCGGAAGACGTGGTGGACGGATGGTAGTTGTTGGTCTGGTAGCCAACAGCCGCGGTCAGGGTACCGGCAGCAGCCGCGCCTTCTTCGGCAGCGGTGCTCTCAGCAGCGGTCTCCTCGGTGGAGTCGCCACCGCAGCCGACCAGGCCGAGGCCGAGCGAAGCAGCGGCGACGGCGCCGCCTGCAACGAACGCACGGCGGTTGAGAACGATCTTCTGTCCTTCCATGATCCCTCCTGATGTCTAGGAACCGCGACGTCTTTGCCGCCGCGAATTGGACAAACTATGACGTATTCTCCCTCGAACGAAACCGTGCGTGCATGCGCAGAGGCTGGCAAGCGGTAGCCACGATGTAAATTTTCGGTAAACGGCGTGTTTTGCGGAGGTCAGCGACGGTGCAGAATAGGCGGTGAGCGGATGCGTTCGCCTGGCGGGCGAGCGCTCTGCGGCCGTGAGCGGTTCGCGCCGCTCTCCTTATTTATTTGTACGCGCGAGCTAAATAATGCGCGTTTCCGCTTCACCGCAGGCCAAAAGGCTCCTTCGAAAGAAAGCCTGCCTGCCGTTCACCGTCCGCGAACGGCAATAAGCGGCTGTGCCAGACCCATTTACCGACGCGCGTCCGCCCGCCGTCTGCGCTTCGGCGCTCCAGAGGGCGCTGCTCGGTATAGTCGGGGGCATACGTGAGAGGACCGGTCCCGACCAAAGGGGAGGAATATGACGAGAGAATTCAAATCTATGGACGGCAACAACGCCGCCGCGTACGTCTCTTATGCTTTCACCGAGGTGGCGGGCATTTACCCGATTACGCCGTCGAGCCCCATGGCCGACTTCGTGGACCAGTGGGCTGCCGCCGGCAAGAAGAACATCTTCGGCACGACCGTCAAAGTGTGCGAGATGCAGTCTGAAGGCGGTGCCGCAGGCGCAGTGCACGGTTCGCTGGCAGCGGGCGCGCTGACTACTACCTACACTGCTTCCCAGGGTCTGCTCCTCATGATTCCGAACATGTACAAGATCGCGGCAGAGATGCTTCCGGGCGTCTTCCATGTCAGCGCTCGCACGGTCGCCACCCAGGCGCTCAGCATCTTCGGCGACCATTCTGACGTCATGGCATGCCGCCAGACCGGCTTCGCCATGCTGGCCGAAGGAAACGTCCAGGAGGTCATGGATCTCTCTGCGGTCGCCCATCTTTCCGCTATCAAGGGGCGCGTTCCGTTCATCAACTTCTTCGACGGTTTCCGCACGTCGCATGAGGTGCAGAAGATCGCCGTGTGGGATTACGACGACTTGGCCGAACTGTGCGACATGGACGCTGTCCGCGCATTCCGCGCGCATGCGCTCAACCCCGAGCGTCCGGCCTCTCGCGGTTCGCACGAGAACGGCGACATCTTCTTCCAGCACCGCGAGGCGTGCAACGGCGTCTACAATGCGCTGCCTGCCGTGGTCGAAGACTACATGCACCAGGTAAACGCCAAGCTCGGCACGAACTACGAGCTGTTCAACTACTATGGCGCGGCGGATGCCGACCGCGTTATCGTCGCGATGGGCTCGTTCTGCGACGTGATCGAAGAGGTCGTCGACTACCTGAATGCGCAGGGTGAAAAGGTCGGCCTGGTGAAAGTCCGCCTGTACCGTCCGTTCGTCACGGAGAAGTTCCTGGCCGCACTGCCGGAGACCGTTAAGAAGATCGCGGTCATGGACCGCACGAAGGAGCCGGGCGCTCTGGGCGAGCCGCTGTACCTCGACGTCATCACCGCGCTGGCCGAGGCTGGCCGCAGCGACCTGACGGTGGTCGGCGGACGCTATGGCCTGGGCTCGAAGGACACCCCGCCGTCTTCCGCTTTCGCCATCTACAAGGAGCTGGAGAAGGACGCTCCGGCACGCGAGTTCACTGTCGGCATCGTGGACGACGTCACGCACCTTTCGCTTCCGGAAGACCCGGATTGCCCGAACACCGCCGCTCCCGGCACCATCGAGTGCAAGTTCTGGGGCCTTGGCGGCGACGGCACGGTCGGCGCGAACAAGAACTCCATCAAGATTATCGGCGACCACACGGACAAATACGTCCAGGCCTACTTCCAGTATGACTCCAAGAAGACCGGCGGCGTGACTATCAGCCACCTGCGCTTCGGCGATTCGCCCATCCGCAGCCCCTACTACGTGAACAAGGCGGACTTCGTGGCATGCCACAATCCGTCCTACGTCACCAAGGGCTTCCGCATGGTCAACGACGTGAAGCCGGGCGGCACGTTCATGATCAATTGCCAGTGGGATTTCGAAGAGCTCGAGCATCATCTCAACGCCGAGGCGAAGCGCTATATCGCCAAGAACGATATCAAGCTCTACACGATCAACGCCATCGACCTTGCGCGCGAGATCGGCATGGGCAAGCGCACGAACACCATTCTGCAGTCCGCGTTCTTCACGCTGGCCGGCGTGCTTCCGCAGGAGGACGCCATCGGCTACATGAAGGATGCTGCCACGAAGTCCTACCTCAAGAAGGGCCAGGACATCGTCGACATGAACCATCGCGCTATCGACGCGGGCGCCACGGCGTTCGTCCAGATTGACGTGCCCGCCAGCTGGGCGGATGCCGAAGATGCTCCGAAGGACGCCACGCTGGAAGGCCGTCCCGAGACGGTCAAGATGGTGCAGAGCATCATGGAGCCTGTCGGCCGCATGGACGGCGACAGCCTGCCCGTTTCGGTCTTCATGGACCATGCGGACGGCCAGTTCGAACTGGGCGCTGCCGCCTACGAGAAGCGCGGCGTTGCCGTGAGCGTGCCGGTTTGGGATGCCGAAGAGTGCATCCAGTGCAACAACTGCGCGTTCGTCTGCCCGCATGCCACCATCCGTCCGTTCGCGCTGACCGCGGAGGAGGCTGCTGCCGCGCCGTCTGCCACGAAGCTTGTCGAGGCAAAGGGCAAGGCTGCTGCGGGCCTGCAGTACACGCTGGCCATCTCGCCGCTTGACTGCATGGGCTGCGCGGTCTGCATCGGCCAGTGCCCGAAGGGCTGCCTGACCATGGTGGACCAGGAAAGCCAGGCGGAGCAGCAGGAAGTCTTCGACTACTGCGTCGCGCAAGTTTCGGACAAGCCGGAGCTCGCGGGCAAGTCCGTCAAGGACAGCCAGTTCAAGCAGCCGCTGCTCGAGTTCTCGGGCGCATGCGCTGGCTGCGCGGAAACTTCGTACGCGCGACTGGTCACCCAGCTGTTCGGCGACCGCATGTTCATCGCCAACGCGACGGGCTGCTCGTCCATTTGGGGCAATCCTGCCGCCACGTCTCCGTACACGGTCAACAAGGAAGGCCATGGCCCGGCTTGGTCGAACTCGCTGTTCGAGGACAACGCGGAGCACGGTCTGGGCATTCTGCTCGGTCACGAGGCGGTTCGCAAGCGCCTGGTCGGCCAGCTCGAGGAAATGGCTGCCTCCGAGAAGACCCCGGCAGATACCAAGGAGCTCATCGACGCGTACCTGGCTACGCTTGCAGACGGCGAAGCGAACGCTGAGGCCGTGAAGAACCTGATCCCTGCGCTCGAGGCTGCGGCTGCTGACGGCTGCCCCGTTGCACCGGGCATCCTGGAAAACAAGGAGTACCTGGCAAAGAAGTCCGTCTGGATCTTCGGCGGCGACGGCTGGGCCTACGACATCGGCTACGGCGGCTTGGACCATGTCCTGGCTTCCGGCGAGGACGTGAACGTCTTCGTCTTCGACACCGAGGTCTACTCCAACACGGGCGGCCAGGCTTCCAAGGCTTCCAATATCGGCCAGGTTGCGCAGTTCGCCGCTGCCGGCAAGGACATCAAGAAGAAGAGCCTGACCGAAATCGCCATGAGCTACGGCTATGTCTACGTTGCGCAGGTCGCCATGGGCGCGAAGCCGGCGCAGACCATCAAGGCCATCGCCGAGGCGGAGGCCTACCACGGTCCGTCGCTCATCATCGGCTACTCGCCGTGCGAGATGCACTCCATCAAGGGCGGCATGGCAAACTGCCAGGAAGAGATGAAGAAGGCCGTCGACTGCGGTTACTGGAACCTCTTCCGCTTCAACCCGGAGGCGCCGGCCGGCAAGAAGTTCGTGCTGGATTCCAAGGAGCCGGCGGGCGGTTACCAGGAGTTCCTCATGAACGAGGCGCGCTACAGCCGCTTGACCCGCGAGTTCCCGGAGCGCGCGGCAGAGCTCTTCGAGCGCAACGAGCAGGCTGCCATGGAGCGCTACAAGCATCTGGAGAAGCTCATCGACGTCTACTCCGAGGAGTAAACGCTCCTCCCTTCCGGGCATTTGTCCGGACTATTGAAGACAGGGGCGAGGTCGCGAAGGCGGCCTCGCCTTTTTTGTTCGCTTTCAGCTCCTTCGGTCTGTGGGCGCTTTGATAGCGTACAATAGTTCGTATTATTGGGCGATGCGAAGGAGAAGACGGTGCCTGAAGTCCAAGCGGTCGAGCTTTGGCCAACGTATGCGCAGGCGACGGAAGCGCGCACGCGTTATGCACGGACGGGCGATGCGCGCCAGTTCGGCGTGCGCGTTATGGCGCTCGATGCATGGATAGAAGAGCTGTGGGCGCTGTTCGGGGATGGCAGGTCCTTCGTGTCGTCGGTCGAGCGCGACGTGATGCTGACGGCGCTCTCCGAGGACGAGTCGTCGTTGAAAAACAGCGCAGGGACGGTCAGGCTGCTCGGCTCTATCGTGCGCCAGGGCAGCGGTCTTTCTGAATTCGAGCATGCGCTGCAAGAGCAGCCTTCCGTGCTTACGGACGTAGAGCGTGCAATCATGCGACTGCTTGCACGCTATCGGGCGCTCCTGGGCCAGGCGGGCATGGTGGAGCCAGGGGAGGCGCTTCGGCTCCTGCCGTCTTCCATGGAAGCGTGCGCGGTCGTTCGGGAGATTGCGCTTTGCGGATTCGACGAGCTGTCGGAAGGGGTCGTGCGGTTCCTGACCGCGCTCGCGGAGACCGGCCTTGCGCGCGTTTCCGGCATGCCTGCTCTTGGGTGCGAACATGCAGGGGCGCAGGCTGGCCTTGGCATTTGCAATGGCATATCCAGCCCTTCCACTCTGCAGGAAGTGCATGGTTCTGGCGATGAGAGCGCAGAGCTGCGCGCCTTGCGGGACACCATTTTCTACCGTTCGCAGGAATGCACGATCGCGCCTCAGGGTGCGGTCGGGTTCGCACTGCCGACGGGACGCTATGCGGCGCCTTCGCTTTTGGCGGATGTGGTCGAAGACGCGGTGCGCGCATTTCGTGCCGAGGGGGAAGCGGCATGCAGGGACGTTGCCAGGGGCGGCGCGCACGGCTTTGCCGTCGTGATTTCTTGCGCGCATCCTCTGCGCATGTTCGAAGAGGTCGCGGAGCGTCTTGCAGGGGTGGAAGTGACCGTCGCTGTGCGGGGCAGCCGTCCTTTCAAGGAGACTTCGTTCGGGCGGGCGTTCCTTTCCCTGGCGCGCTTTATCCATGAAGACGACGCAATCCGCTCAGGACGCATGCTGACCGACTTTATGGAAAGCCCGTTTTCGGGGGTCTCTCTGGCGACGGCGCAGCGATTCGACGCAGCTTGGCGCGGAGACCGCGACGTGGCGTACGATTCCGACGCGCTCCTGCAGCTTGTCGCCGCGCAGGGGGATTGGGCGGCGCTCATGGTGGAGGCAGCGAGCGAAGGCGACGCCATCCAGGTCAAACCGCTGCTTGAGCGCCTTATTGCATCGCGGACGGACTGGCCGGAAAGTTTCCGGTCCGAACAGCTGCGGGCGGTCGGCGTGCTATGCGAGGTCGGCAGCGCAGTCCAGCGCTTCGGCGTGCCTTTCGGCAGCGCGCTCGGCTTGCTCGAATCGCTGCCGGTTGCCGTTTCTGCTTCAACGGGCGAAAGCCCCGAAGTTCTGATCTGCGACGAGCGGTCCGCCGCCCGGCTTTCTCCTGGCTGCGCGTTCGCCCTTGTGTCCGCCGACATGACAGCCGCTGACAACCCTGTGCGCACGGAGCGCGGAGCGAAAGAGGCGCTGTTCGAGCGCCTTGGCATTCCTGCGGGGCCTGGTGCGCTTGCCCAGGCGCGCGCACGGTTCGCGCGCGTGCTTGCCGTTCCGCGTAAGCGCCTGGTGCTCTCGCGCCCGCTCAACACGGTCGACGCGGACGAACAGTACCCGAGCGTCATGTTCGAGGAAGTGCTCGACTGCTACCGGGAGGACATTACGGCAGACGACGACCTCGACCGGACGTACGGGGTGCCGACATCCCTCCTTCCTTTCGTCGTGTCCCGTGGCGAAGACGAGCCGCATAGGGCAGTCGAACGTACGGCGACGGCCCTTCGTCGCGTCCTGCCGGTAAAGCAAGGGGCGACGGGAGCCATCTCGGACGACAGGCGCGAAGACATCGTGGTCTCGCGTGTTGATTCGGGGCCTGATGCTGGCAAAGCAGCGCTGTCTGCTACGCAGGTGGAAAGCTATCTTGAATGCCCGTACAAATGGTTCGCCTTGCGTCGTCTGCGCCTGGATACGCCCGACGCTGGCTTTGGAGCGCTGGAAATGGGCGTGCTCGTGCATCGGGTGATGACCGTGTTCTACGAACGGTTACGGCGAGACGGCGTGCATGCGCGCGTTACGCCCGAAAACTGCGCGGCCGCTCGGAAGCTCGCTTCCGAAGCGTTCTGGGACTGCTTCGAGCATCAGCGCGCGGGGTCGTCGTCTACGCGCGTTGCGCCGCAGGGAGAACTTGAGATGGCGCAAGTGCGCGAGCTTGAAACGCTCGTCGAAGAGTTCGTTGAGGGGGAAGCCCGATTCCTTCCAGGATTCGAACCGCGCTATGCGGAATGGGAGTTCGGGCGCAGTACCCCGGTTGTCTACGCCGGGCATGTGCTGCGCGGCAGCATCGACCGCATCGACGTGGACGAGAAGGGCCGCGCGGTCATCGTGGACTACAAGGGCGGCATCGGGTACGGGCAGAACTCGCCGTACGTGCTCGTTCCCAAGAACGCTGACGAACAGGCTGGGTTCGTGCTTCCTGGGAAGGTGCAAGCGCTCATGTATGCCCAGGTGGCGCGCCGTGAGCTCGGACTGGACGTCGTGGGCGCGCTCTATGCGAACTACAGCAAGGGAACGGCAGCGGGCGCGGTGGACGACCGTGTCGTCGACCCTGCCTGCGCGCGCATGGAGGGCGCTGCCCGACGCCGTAGCTGCCTGTCGGAAACCTGCTTCGACTCGTTCGGCGACCTGCTCGATGACGTAGAAGCGCAGGTTGCCGCTGCGCTTGCGCGCATGACATCGGGAGATATCACGGCAGAGCCCACGACGACGGATGCGTGCGCGCATTGTCCGGTGACCATTTGCGACAAAAGGACGGCATGATGGGATACACCCCTGCACAGAAGGCGAGCATCGAGCACGTCGACGGCCCTCTGCTCATATCGGCTGGCGCTGGTTCCGGCAAAACCTTCACGCTCACGCGCCGGATTGCCTGGGCGCTCACACCGGGTTCTGCAGGCGAAGGCAGGGCGTTCGTCGACGACATCGACCAGGTGCTCGCTATCACGTTCACCGAAAAGGCAGCGCGCGAGATCAAGGCGCGCGTAAGGTCTACGTTGCGGCAAGAAGGCCTGGTCGAACAGGCTCTCAAGGTGGATGCAGCATGGATTTCCACCATCCATGGCATGTGCTCGCGCATCCTGAAAGAACATGCGCTCAGCCTGGGGATGGACCCGTCCTTTTCGCTTGTGGGAGACCAAGAACAGCGCGATTTGCGGGCGGCGTGCATCGAAGAGGCGATCGGTGCGGAAAACGAGCTTTTGGACGACGGCCGGTTCGGCGGCCTTATGCGGGCGTTCGGTGCGCGCGGGGAAGAATCGAGCGTGCAAGGCATGCTAACGCGCATGCTCGATGTCGCTTCGGGCCTCATGGAGGGCCTCGGTGCGTTCGAGCTCGGTCCGGTGCCCTTCGCAGCACCGCGCTTGGCGATGGAGCTGAAAGCGGCCTACGAAGAGACGCTTGCCATCGTGGAATCATGCTTGGCGGAGACGCGCAAACCGGGCGTGACGCTGACGGCCGCGCAGGCAGGGTGCACGACCGCGGTCGAGGAGCTTGATGCGCTCGTTGAGGGAGAATGCTCGCACGAAAGTTTGCTGTCATGGCTTGCCGGGTCGTTCGGCCCGGCAAAGCGCGGCTCGGAGGCGTACAAAGCGGCGGTAGACGCGCTGCGGCAGGCGCGCGCCCATGCGGCAGGGGAATGCGAGGCCGCATGCGCTCGTCCGCATGCGGAGGCGTTGCTGGCGTTGGCACGCGAAGTGGAGGAGCGCTACCAAGAGCGTTTGCGCGAACGGGGGGCGCTTGACCTGGACGGCCTGCTCCGCACCGTTTTGCGCGCATTCCGCGAGCATCCCGATATGGCGGCGGCATACGCTGACCGGTTCAAGCTTGTTATGGTGGACGAATTCCAAGACACGAATCAGCTGCAGGTCGACATGATTTCCTACCTGGTAGGAGAGCGGGAGCAGCGCCTGTGCACGGTCGGCGATGCGCAGCAGTCTATTTACGCGTTCCGCGGTGCTGACGTTTCCGTCTACGAAGAGCACAAAGCACGGATGCGCTCGAAGGAAGTAGGGGCGCTCGATGTGCGACTCGATGCGAACTTCCGCAGCCATGCGGCCATTCTGGCGTTTGCCGAGTGCATCTTCAAGCAAGAGGACGTGTTCGGCGCAGGGTTCCTGCACCTTGATGCAGGGCGTGACGAGTCGCGCGTGAAAGCTCCCTATCGGGGAAGTGCGCCGCGTATCGACATCGTGGAAGTGGACGGCGAAAAAGGCGTAGGGGCCGACGACCGTGCCGACTTTGCCGCGGAGGCGATCGCAGAGCGGTTCGAGCAGCTGAGAGCGGACGGGCATGAGCCTCGGGACATGGTGCTGCTGCTCGGCACCATGTCCCGTTCGGTGCGCTACGCGGAAGTCCTGCGTGCGCACGGGTTCGACTGCGTGATCACGGGTGGGTCGACGTTCGCGTCGTTCCCGGAGGTGCGCACGGTGGGAGCGCTCTTGAACGCGCTCGCAAACCCTGCGGACACGCAGTCTCTTTTTGCCGTGCTGACAAGCGAGGTCTTCGGCCTTTCGGCGAACGACCTGGTCGATCTTTCCACCAAGAGGGACGAAGACGGGCTTCCGCGCCGCCGTTCCCTGACGGAAGGATTGTGCGCTGCGGCCGAAGAAGGCTTTGGCAGCCTGCTGCTTCAGAACGCCGTGCGGACGCTTAAGCGCGCGTACGCGCGCGTGGGGACTGCACGGCCGAGCGCTGTGGTAGCGGGCGTGCTGCGCGACAGCGGCGTGCTCTTGCGGTATGAGCGCGCAGGCGCTCAAGGAGCAGCACAGGCGGCAAATGTGCTGAAAGCCGTGCGCTTGATAGAAGACTACGAGTCGGACGGCTCGGGCATTTCGCGCGTAGCCCGCTCGTTCGAGCGCTTTGTGACCGAATGCGGGAAGGACAAGCCAGGCGCGCTGACGTCCAGTGCGCGCAATTACGTGCAGATTATGACCGTCCACGCGTCGAAGGGGCTTGAGTTTCCCATTGTTGCGCTCGCGGACTGCTGGAAGGTCCCTTCGCGCGATACGTCAGGCTGCCTTCTGGTCAAGCATGCGCGCGGCACGGTGTTCTGCTCTTTGCGCCCGGCGAAGGCGGCGCCCGAGATTCGCAAGATAGAAAGCGCATTCGAGCTGGAAGAGTCGGCAACGCCTTTGTTCGAAAGGCTTGCGCAAGAGCGTTCGGCAAGCGGGTATCGCGAAGTTTTGAAGCGGTTCATTGCCCAGGAATCGCTCGAAGAGCGCCGTCGCTGCCTGTACGTGGCAGTGACACGTGCGTCGGAGGCGCTCATTCCCGTGTTCACTGAGCGCACCGCTCCTCTTGTCGAGGATCTGAGCACCGCGTTGTGCGGGGATGGCGACTTTCCCGAGCGGGAAGGGAGGCTTGACTACGGCGGGCCGGAACTTGCTCGGTTTACGCGCGTGGTGGTGACGGCGGAGGAGCGCGATGCCTATCGGCGCGCTCAGTCGGAACGCGGAAATGCCCGCGCAGATTTCGCGGTGCCTGTGTACGAGGATGCGGTCCCGTTTCGTCCAGTCCCTTGGCGCATGGTCGGCGCCGACCTGTGCAGCTATTCGTCGTTAAGCGAGGCGAAAGCAAATGTTTTCGAAGGATCGGGCGAAAGGGCGGAGGAGGATGCTGCCGTCGATGCGCTCTCCCTTCCGGTGGAAGAAGGGGCGAGAAGCCTTGCGGAAGGCTATGCGCCGTCGCCTTTTTCGCTTGACGACGAGGAGTCATGGGACGAGATTGCGGCGAGTATCGCACAGGACGCCGACCGTGCGACCGACTTGGGGTCGGCCTTCCATCTGATTGCACAGCATGCGGTCGAAGCGCGTAGGGAAGGAGCGCCTTTGGACTGGCCTTCGACCGGAAGGGTCGATGCCATCGCGCGCGCATGCGGCGTGACTGCCGACCAGCGTCTGCGTCTCGAAGCGGCCCTTCACCGCTGGTTTGCGAGCAATACGGCATTGCGCGCGGCGTCGTATGCGCGCATGCGCGCTGAAGTGCCTTTCTGCACGGAAGTCGAAGGGCAGAGAAACGACGGCGATGGCGACGAGGGCATGCAGCCGTTTTTCCTCGAAGGCGAAATAGACCTTCTGTGCGAAAACGGATCGGACCGTCCGGCGTTGGTTGTCGACTACAAAACCGGCGGCAAAGCTGACGAACCGCGCGAACGTCTGCAGGAAAAGCACGCGCTGCAGGCGCAATGCTATGCGCTTGCCGTTCTGCGCGAAGGATACCCGTCGGCGGAGCTGCGCTTTGTGCGCGTGGAGCAAGAGGACGCTGTGTGCCCTGGGCAACCGCAGGAAGTTATGTACCGCTTCGAGCAGGCGGACATACCGCGTCTCGAGAAGGTTGTTCGCGAGACGCGGCGGGCGGCGCGAACAAAAGGGCGACCGGGCGCTTCCTAGGCGCGTCGATACGTTAAAAAGCGGTAGCGCAGTCCCGTTTCCGAGGTAAGCCAAGGAGTTTCGTTCGCACGCGTCCAGGCGCCGTCAGAGCGGAAATCCGGCGCGAAGGCATCCGCCTCGGGAAAGGCTGCGTCGATTTCCGTCAAGCAGACGATGTCGGCTAAGCCTGCGTCCAAAGCTTCCTGATAGACGCGAGCGCCCCCGATAATCCAGAGGGCGGCCGAAGATCCTGTTTTCGACGCGGTCCTGGACGCGAGCTCGATGCCGTCCAGCAGGCTGGATGCAATCTGCGCGCCAGGGACTGACCAGCCATTTTTGCGCGACAACACGATGTTCGTCCGTCCGGGAAGCGGCCGGTTCTTTGCAGGCAGGGACTCCCAGGTATGCCGTCCCATGACCACCGGGCATGCGGCCGTGGTGCGCGCAAAATGCGAGAGGTCTTCAGGGATGTGCCACGGCATGCGCCCGTTGGCGCCTAGTTCTCGGTTGCGCCCTTGCGCCCATATGAGGCCGACGGTTTGCATGCGTCTCCTTTTCGTACGGCGGGGTGGTTGCATGCGGGGAGGGACTGCCGAACGACGGCGGTTTTGCTTGCTGCAAGGTCAAGCCCATCCGCGCTCGCTTGCACGAAAGGGGGCCGTGCGGCCCCCTTTCCTCACCGTGGTCTTCTTACGCTTCCAGCAGCTTTTCGACTGCGGCGAGCTTTACGCAGCAGACGAACACGTCCATGGCCTCGTCCAGTTCTTCCAGCGGCGGAAGCGTGGGGGCGATGCGGATGTTCGAATCATGCGGGTCGCGCTTGTACGGCCAGGTAGCGCCCGCGCCGGTCATGACCACGCCGGCTTCTTTCGCGAGCGTCACCGTGCGGGAGGCAGTACCCTCCAGCGCATCAAAGCTTACGAAGTAGCCGCCGCGCGGGTTGCTCCACGAACCGATTCCGGTGCCCGCCAGCCCTTCCGAAAGCTTGCGCGCGACCAGCTCGAATTTCGGGCGGATGATCGCGGCGTGCGCGCGCATGTGCGCCGCAATGCCTTCCGCGTCTTTCAGGAAGCGGACATGGCGCAGCTGATTGAGCTTGTCGTGGCCGATCGTCTGCGGCCCCATGAGGCGTTTCGTTTCTGCCACGTTCGCGGGGCTCGCGGCGAAAGCCGCAATGCCTGCGCCTGGGAACGTGATCTTCGACGTGGAGGCGAACTTGAAGTAGCGGTCGGGCGTGCCCGCTTCCTGACAGGCAACGCCGATGTCGAGCAGCGCATCCTGCTGTGCCGCGTCGTCGAAGAGGTGATGGACGCAGTACGCGTTGTCCCAGAAAATGCGGAAGTCCTCCGCAGCGCATTCCATGGACGCCAGTCGGCGCACGACCTCGTCAGAGTACGTCACGCCGCCCGGGTTGGAGTATTTCGGAACGCACCAGATGCCTTTCACGGAGGCGTCGGAGGCGGCAAGGCGCTCCACCTCGTCCATGTCCGGTCCGTCATCGTTCATGGCGACGGGAATCATCTCGATACCGAAGGCTTCGGTCACGCCGAAATGACGGTCGTAGCCGGGAACCGGGCAGATCCACTTGACCGCAGGCAGCGTGCACCATGGTGCGTGGCCGCCCGTGCCGAACGTCCAGCAGCGCATGACGGTGTCGTACATAATGGACAGGCTCGAATTACCGAAGACGATAACGTTCTCGGGCGTATCGTCGAGCAGAGTCGCCATGAGCGCTTTCGCTTCAGGCAGGCCGTCGACCACGCCGTAGTTGCGGCAGTCCGTGCCGTCGGCTGCGTGCAGGTCGGCTTTGGAATCCAGGATGTCGAGCAGGGGAAGGCTCAAATCGAGCTGTGCTGACGAAGGCTTGCCGCGCGCCATATTGAGCGCCAGGCCCTTTGCTTTGATGGCTGCGTACTCCTCATCCAGGCGCGCCTTGATGCCCTCGAGCTCAGCGCGCGGCATCTCGTGATAGGTGGTCATGCCGTTCCTTTCGCCACTGTCCGTCCGGCAGGGTGATTCCGCGAAAACACTCCAGCCAAATAAAGTATAATCCGGCGGAAGGTTCGCGGCGGTCGATGCGCCTGCGGTGCGCAGGCGTCGGTCGTTCCTGCCGCTTTTGTCCGTAACATTATATAGGGGAGGGGACATGGGTTCTCACGACTTCTGGGTATTGTTGGCAATGCTCTGCTATTTCGTGGTCGTCGTGGTCGTCGGCTTCATTTACGCAAAGCGTTCCAACTCGAACTCTGAAGAGTACTTCATCGGCGGCCGCGGGTTGGGACCGTGGCTTTCGGCGCTGTCGGCTGGCGCGAGCGACATGTCGGGCTGGCTGCTCATGGGCCTGCCGGGCGTCGCTTACTTCACGGGTGCCTCCGATGCCATGTGGACGGCGATCGGCCTGGCTATCGGCACGTACTTGAACTGGAAGATCGTGGCGCGTCGACTGCGCAAGTATTCCGAAGTGGCGAACAATTCCATCACGCTGCCGGACTTTTTCAGCAACCGTTTCCATGACACAAAGCACATTCTCATGACGGTGTCGGCTCTGCTCATCCTGCTGTTCTTCTGCATTTACGTGGGCAGCTGCTTCGTGACGGTCGGCAAGCTCTTTACGACGCTGTTCGGCCTTGATTACGCCACGATGATGATTCTTGGCGCCATCATCGTGTTCCTGTACACGTTCGTCGGCGGCTATATGTCCGTCTGCACGACCGACCTCATCCAGGGCCTGCTCATGTTCTTCGCTCTGGCGGTCGTGTTCATGGGCAGTGTTACCCAGGCGGGCGGCGTGGACAACATGGTCGCATTCCTGCAGGACATCCCTGGCTACCTGAGCGCTACGCAGATTGCAACGCCTGTCGTGGACGAGTCGGGCGTGCAGATCGTCGAAAACGGCATGCCGCTGTTCGGCGAAGCGGGCACGTACAGCGCCATCACCATCATTTCGGGCATCGTATGGGGCCTGGGCTACTTCGGCATGCCGCAGGTGCTCGTGCGCTTCATGAGCATCAAGCATTCGCGCGAAGTCAAGCGCGCTCGCATGATCGGCACGGTGTGGGTCACGGCTTCCCTCGCGTGCGCGGTCTGCATTGGCCTGGTCGGCCGTGCCATCATTCCTGCGCAGTTTGGAACGCAGTCCGCTGCCGAGAACGTGTTCATCGTGCTCTCCGAGATGATGCTGCCTTCATTCCTGTGCGGCCTGGTGGTCTCCGGCATTTTCGCGGCGTCCATGTCCTCGTCCTCTTCGTACCTGCTGATTTCCAGTTCGGCAGTGGCGAACAACATCTTCAAGGGCCTGCTGAAAAAGGATGCGACCGACCGCCAGATCATGATTGTGGCGCGCTTGACGCTGGTAGTGATTCTGATCTTCGGCATTGTCATCTCGCTTGACGAGGATTCCTCCATCTTCCAGGTCGTGAGCTACGCATGGGCAGGATTCGGCGCATCGTTCGGACCGCTTATGCTTACGAGCCTGTACTGGCGCCGCACGAACCTCAAGGGCGCTCTGGCGGGCATGCTTGTCGGCGCGGCCACGGTCATCATTTGGACGAATTTCGTTGCGCCGCTCGGCGGTATCTTCGCCATCTACGAACTACTGCCGGCGTTCGTGCTCGGCACGCTGGCGATTGTCGTGGTGTCGCTGTTGACGGAAGAGCCTCCGCAAGAGGTTTACGACGAATTCGATCGTTACATGGACGCTGACGTCTAAAAACGAGCCACAAAGCTTTTCGAAGACGGATAAGGCCGCGAGGGACGTGCGCTTGCGCAGCGAACCTCGCGGTCTTCATGCGTTCGGGGGAGGCGAAGACGGCAAGGGCGTCGTGCAAGATGTGCGCAGGAGCGTAGAGGGGCAGGAAAGCTGGCCATCACGGCGTGCAGGCTGGAAGGAAGGGCCCAGGGAGAGGCATAGAGGAGGGTGTGCAGCCTCCGTGTAGAACATGTGCAGAATAGAATGCGATAATGCCACAGGAAACCGCGTGTCTCCAAGGCCGTAAGCGGGGCGGTGGCCTGCCAAAAGAAGGCGAGAAAGACAGGTTGCGCGCAGAAGGTAGAGCGCGAACAGATAGCCATCAAGGGAAAAAGTCTGAAGTTGACCTGGTAAAACATGCCTCCGAAAAGAAAAAGGCAAAGAATTGAAAAAAGGTCTTGACCTTTAGGGAGCATCGAGTAATATATTGCCTCGCCGAAAGCGCTGCTTAAGGTTCTTCGAGGAGAAGATGGGGGATACGCCCGGAGGCGTGTTAACTGTTGACACCTCAAAAAACCTAGCGTATTATGCTCCTGCTTGCGAGTTCGGAAAGCCCGAAGGAGCAGGCAGGCAGCTTGAAAACGCACATGATAAAGCAGCGAACTTCAGCAATGTGGGAGTGTGCCCGAGTGGTTAATGGGGACGGGCTGTAAACCCGTTGGCTCTGCCTACCTAGGTTCGAATCCTAGCGCTCCCACCATCCTTGCCCGTGTAGCTCAGTCGGTAGAGCACTTCGTTGGTAACGAAGAGGTCACCGGTTCAAGTCCGGTCGCGGGCTCCAGTTATTATCAACTCCCGTCTTAGTTCTTTGCGCCCCTGAGGGCGTCGAAGACAAGGAAGACGAAGGCGAGATTGAGGGAGCGACCTGAAGGTCGTGACCGAAAGATCGACGAAGTCTGACGCCGTATTCGGCGTCCTCAGGGAGAGCAAAGTGGCGGTGTAGCTCAGTTGGTTAGAGCACACGGTTCATACCCGTGGCGTCACTGGTTCGAATCCAGTCACCGCTACCATTTTTGGAAAAACCGCATGCGCAAGCATGCGTTTTCGTTTGAAGTAGGTTTTCGCTTGGCGAAACCCCGTTAGGAGGACATTAATGGCTAAGGAGAAGTTCGAGCGTACCAAGCCGCATGTGAACATTGGTACGATCGGTCACGTCGACCACGGCAAGACCACGCTGACGGCTGCCATCTCCAAGACGCTGTCTGAGAACGACGGCTCTCACGGCACCGCTCATGCCGACTTCACCGCATTCGAGGACATCGACAAGGCTCCCGAAGAGCGCGAGCGCGGCATTACGATCTCCATTGCTCACATCGAGTACGAGACCGACACCCGTCACTATGCGCACGTTGACTGCCCGGGTCACGCTGAC
>DVGB01000018.1 GCA_018712955.1 Candidatus Aveggerthella stercoripullorum | reverse complement strand
CCCCGCTCGCCCGCCCTTTCGCCCGCGACCAGCGCGCTTTAGGACGTCGAGCGCGTGCTCGCAATGCCGTCGGGTCTTTCCGGACCGAACGACCGGAGAGCGTGCGTACCGCTCGCCGTCGGGAAGAGCTCTCACGGACGCTCCCTGCAAGCGTGCTCTTGCTGGACGACGTCTTCACCACCGGCTCCACATTGAGCGCGGCAGCCTCTGCGCTCAAGGAAAGCGGCGTCCGAACTGTGCATTGCGCTACGTTTGCCCGCGCTTTCTAGACCGCACAGGACTGCACCTTCCCTTGCACGGGGGCACGCAGCGTGAAGGCGGTCACGCCGTCGAAGCTGCGGCCGTCGAGCCCGCCGTGGGCTTCGGCTATCTCCCTGCGAGAGCAAGCCTCAAACCCTGCTAGAAAGCCCTTCGCCTAGTCTGCTTCAGCATCCTTTATCGCCAGAAGGATGCCGGAACATCCCGTCAGCTTACGCTGCATTTCTTCAGGATGTCTTAAAGAAAGGCCGGGGCTACCGCAAAAAGCCCCTCCTCGTCCGACTTTCCCGTTCAGACGAGGAGGAGCTGCGCCATCCGTGCAAGCGCTTCAACTTCGACTCCGCCCCCCACCGAAGCAAGAGGCGGTACGCGATGCCCCCTACAGCTTCTCGATGTTCTTCGCTTCGGAGAAGTCTTCCACCGAAACCGCGATGCTGTGCTTGATAGGCTTCCATTCCGCCTTTTTGAACAGGGCGACGATGGCAATCGGGATGTAGGTTAGCATGAACAGCGGGAACGTGAACATGTACCGGATTTTCTTGCCCGCCGTCGAATGGATGTTGTCCCATTCCGTGAACGTGGTCAGCGCACCGAACATGAACATAAAGACCAGGTAGTTGAAGATGCAGAACACGATAGAGGACGCGGACGTGGCGACCATCGTGCCCGTCGACATGTGGCCGGTCAGACTCAGGCCCAGAATGGCCAGATTGAACAGCACCGTCACGATGGTCAGCAGCATGCCCGGCGCGATGGTCATGAGCATGTCGTAGCACGCAAAACGGAATCCGCGCGGATTGACGGCGATGCCTTTCACCAAGCGTGCGCCATAGCGGGCGAACACCTGATAGAAGCCCTTCGCCCAACGGAAGCGCTGGTTCCAGGAGTCCTGGAACGTGATGGGCTGCTCGTCGTAGAGCACGGCGGTCGGGCAGTAGGCAATGCGCGTACCGTCGATGATGGCGTTCGTGGAGAACTCGATGTCCTCCGTCAGCAGGTGCCATTTCCAACCGCCTGCCTTCTCCAGGATGTCCGCCGCGATGAAAAAGCCCGTGCCCGAAACGGCGCAGGACGTGTTGAGCGTCAGGCGCGCCTGGTTCAGGTACTTCGCTTCGCGCAGGAACCATACGGCATAACCGGCGGAAATCCAGTTGGAGTCGTAGTTTTTGGAGTTGCGGTAGCTCGTGGACGCCTTCGCACCGTTGTCGAAGGTCTTGTTCATTTCGCGGAAGTAGTTCGGGTCGAGCACGTTGTCGGCATCGAAGACGAAGTAGGCTTCATAGCCTTCGTCGCCATACTGCTGCCAGATGCACTTCAGGCAGTAGTCGAGCGCATAGCCCTTCCCTATTTCCTTATCGTTGAAGCGCGGGAACACGATGGCCCCCGCCTCGCGCGCAATCTTCGCGGTGTCATCCGTACAGTTGTCCGCAACCACGAACACGTCGATGAGCTCTTGTGGGTAGTTCTGCACTTTAATGGAGTGGATGAGGTTGCCGATAACCGCTTCCTCGTTGCGTGCGGAGATCATGACGGCGAACTTATGGTTTCGCTTCGCCTCGATCTTTTTCGGCTTGCGGGTCAAAACGACCAGTACGTAGTAGAGCTGGTAGGCATAGCAGACCGTGAACGTGATGAACACCAGGCCGTTGAAGATATCCACAAACGACAGCTGGGACAACAGTTGGTCGATCACTTCTCTCCTCTTTCCGCACCCCGTTCGGGCGCTCTCGTTGCCAGGCGGAACTTCGGCACGCCAAAACGCCCGGAATAAAAGCCGTGGAAATTATAGCTACTTTGCAAGGCTCCGCCGCATTTCTTGGCATTTTGCCGCTGTTTCGTCACGCTGCCTGGGCGTTCGGACAAGCAAACGCAAATTATCTGCACGTCTCCTCCATAATTCAGTTCGCCCGCGCAAGGCCCGCTCACATGTTCTCCATATTGAAAATGCCGAAGCCTTCACCGTTTTTCCCGGACCGCCTCCCGCCGAGAACGCACAGGTGCAATCGCCTTAAGACCTCGCACGGTTCATGCCGAAATAGTGAGCGTCCTCCGCAATCGCGCTCGTCATGCAAGAGCGTGGTAAGCTGTGCGGTTGAGAGTTTGGCAGAAGGCGCATGCGCGCACCTGCCCCGCACGTCGTACGGTTTGCGCCCTTCGGTCCTGGCAGCACGCTGCCTTTCCGCCGTCGGACGCGCACGCGACGTCACGCAGCAAACGAAAGGATTCTTTCAACATGGAATATGACATCAAGGACATCGAGCTGGCCGACGACGGCCTGCACCGCATTCTGTGGGCAGACCGCGACATGCCCGTGCTTGCAAGCATTCGCGAGCGTTTCGAGCGCGAACGTCCGCTCGAGGGCGTGCGCATTGGCGCCTGCCTGCACGTGACCACCGAAACGGCAAATCTCATGCGCACGCTCAAGGCAGGCGGCGCGGACGTGCGCCTGTGCGCTTCCAACCCGCTGTCCACCCAGGATGACACTGCCGCAGCGCTCGTCAAACACTACGGCATCCCCGTGTTCGCGCTGAAAGGCGAGGACACCGAAACGTACTACCGCCATGTGGACGCCATCATCGACTTCTGCCCGCAGATCACCATGGACGACGGCGCCGACGTGGTCGGCCGCATCCACGAGTCCCGTCGTGAGGCGCTCGAGCATATCATCGGCGGTACCGAAGAGACCACGACCGGCGTCATTCGTCTGCGCGCCATGGCCAACGACCAGGCGCTTGCCTACCCCATCATCGCGGTGAACGAGGCCAAGACGAAGCATTTCTTCGACAACCGCTACGGCACGGGCCAGTCCACGCTCGACGGTATCGTTCGCCTGACGAACCGCCTGCTGGCAGGGCGTACGATGGTCGTGTCCGGCTACGGCTGGTGCGGCAAAGGCCTGGCCATGCGCGCCAAGGGCATGGGCTGCGACGTCGTGATCTGCGAGGTCGACCCGACTGCCGCGCTCGAAGCGCACATGGACGGCTTCCGCGTCATGCCGCGCGAAGAGGCCGCGAAAGTCTGCGATATCTGGGTTACGGTCACCGGCAACCTCAACGTTATCGACGAGCCGTGCTACCGCACCATGAAGGACGGCGCGATCATCTGCAACTCCGGCCATTTCAATTCCGAAATCAACATTCCCTGGCTTGAAGCGCATGCAGTCAAGAAGACGGCGCTCAAGCCCATGGTGGACGAGTACACGCTCGAAGACGGACGCACGATCGTGCTTCTGGCAGAAGGCCGCCTCGTGAACCTCTCTGGTGCCGAAGGCCATCCGGCCAACGTCATGGACATGAGCTTTGCGAACCAGGCCTTGTGCGCCGAGTACATGATCGCGCATGCCCAAGACATGGCGCCCGACTGCTACGACGTGCCAGTCGAAATCGACTCGGCTATCGCCGCGCTTAAGCTTGAAACCCTGGGCGTTGCCATCGACACGCTGACCGATGAGCAGGTAGCCTACATGAACTCCTGGAACATGGGCACCGTGTAGGTTTCGACAGGCTGCTGCTCGGCACAATCGGCCAACACAGAAAAAGGCTCTTCGCGATAAGCGCGAAGAGCCTTTTTGGATTCAGAAGAGCGGGACGCTTAATCATGAACGCCCGTTGTGGGCACGCCATCCTCGCTCGGTGCGATGTCTGCCCCGCACGCGAGCGCAGAGCTGCTTTTCTCGAACGACCGCACGCCTTACGCCTGCTCGAGCGTAACGGCAGTGCCACTGGCGGTGACCATGAGCATGTTGCCCTGGCCGAGCACTTCGTAATCAATGTCAACGCCAATAACCGCATGGGCGCCCATCTGGCCAGCACGCTGCTCCATTTCGGCAAGCGCTTCCGTTCGAGCGGTCATCAGCTCTTCCTCATAGCCCTGGGAGCGACCGCCGACAAGGTTGCGAATGCCCGCCCCGAGGTCGCGCAGGAAATTGATGCCGGTAATGACCTCGCCGAAAACGATGCCATAGTAGCCGTTGACGCGATAGCCTTCCACCTCGTTGGTCGTCGTGATGATCATGATGACTCCTTGCCTTTCCGCCCTGGCCTCCAGGGCAATCGCGGGTCGTGCCCTTCCTTATGAAAGTCCTGATAGCACGTGCGTATCCGGACTTCGCCTCAGCGGCCAACACCCTATCCTGGGCTGCCGCTTCTTACCCTATCTCTCGTTCGGCGTTTCGGAGATCCTCCTTCGCGCACGCTCCCGTTTGCCAGGCCGACGACGGCGGCGGCGCGCCGTGCGCACTGATTCTGCGGCGGCCTCGTCGTCCTCCCTGGCTATAGCGTCCGAGGACGCCTTCGGCATGGAAGCGCATGCTGCCTCGTTTTCAGCCTCTGCCGTGGCCTCGAGAGAAGTCGGTCCGCCCTGTGAAGGCAACATGGATTTGCCCTCGACAATACCCGAGCTCGCATCCGCGCACTGCGCGCGCAGAGGCATGCCGTCATGAAGCGAAGAGTTTTCCCCGGCATTCTCCTGCCCCAGATCCTTTCGAGCATCGCTCGCGGAACCCTCCGCCTGTTCGCCGGTCTCTTCGCCCGAACCTTGCTGCTCAGCAGGCCGCCTGCGGCGACGGCGCTGCTTTCGCGAGCGTACAGGCTTTCCCACACTTTCGCGCTCCGGCGATTCCGCATCCTCGTTCAAAGCAGCGGCATCTTCCGCAGAAGACGCGTGCGAATCGTCGCAGGAGGCGAGAAGAGCGTCCGAGAATTCGGCGGTTTCGAACGTTTTATCCTCTTCTTCCTGCTTCCGGCCTAGAGCGTCACCTTCCTCTGCAGGCAAGGCTTCCTGCAAAGATGCTCCAGCCGCATGCTGGTCGATCGCACATTCCGCACCGGATTCGTCCCCTGGCTCTGTCGCAAGCTTGCTGTCGGAATCCTGAGCTTGCTCGGTCAAAAGCCGGGCGCATGCCTGCAGCTTTTGCGCATAGTCCAACCGCAGGTACAGTGCCGAGGCAGCTTCCTCTTCCAGGAGTTCGGCCGCGCACGAACGCGATACCTCGTCCGCTTCTGCGAGGCTGCGGCATGCTCCCTTCAGCAGTTGGTATGCCTGGGAAAGCACGCCCGCAACCATGCCAGGAACCCGCTCGTCCCGCTCGGTCGCAAAATGGTTGATGCGGCGGACCCCTGAAAGCGCAGTGTCGAAGATGAGAACAGGGTCGTCGCTGCGATGGAACGGGCGAAGTGCGCGGTACGTCTCCTTCACGCACGCACCACGGTCTTCGCTGCCAGCACCTTCCGCCCGTTCGGTCTCGTCGAAGCAGGAAAGAAGCCGCCCGAGCGCAGC
>DVGB01000017.1 GCA_018712955.1 Candidatus Aveggerthella stercoripullorum | reverse complement strand
GAACGTCGTGAGACAGTTCGGTCCCTATCCTCCGCGGGCGCAAGGGAACTGAGGAGAGCTGCCCCTAGTACGAGAGGACCGGGGTGGACGCACCTCCGGTGGCGCGGTTGTCGACCAACGGCACGGCCGCCTGGCCGCGTGCGGCGCGGATAACCGCTGAAGGCATCTAAGCGGGAAGCCGCCTCCGAGATGAGTTCCCTCTCCGGTAAGGGCCCTGGCAGAACACCAGGTCGATAGGCCGCAGCTGCAAGCGCCGCGAGGCGCTCAGGCGAGCGGCACTAACAGCCCGAGCTCTTCACCCCGTCTTACAGGACGGTCGCACACGCTAGACGTCATGCGCGCATGCAGGCCCCAGGACGCCGGCCCTGAGAGGGGGCGCGCCGCTGGAGCGCAGGGAGCGCCCTGCGCGAGCGCGGCCACGGAGGCGGGGATCACCCGGTCCCATCCCGAACCCGGCAGTTAAGCCCGCCATCGCCGAGAGTACTGCAGCGCCAGGCTGCGGGAGGCCAGGACGCCGCGCTCGCGCAGGGCGCTCCCTTATTGGGAGCGCTGGGAGGCCGCCTTCGGGCGGCCTTTCCTTTTCCGGGCCCTGTCCGCCGTCCCATCCGCCCCCCGCATCCTCCGCCCCCGCCCCTTCGCGGGGCTTTTCTGCTTTCCGGGCCCGAACCAATGCGAAGGTGCGCATACCGCGAGCGGAGTCGCGTGTACTGTGTGTTGTCGTTTTCATTACCGTGTTTTGTTCTGGTTTGCGCATTTTCTTACGCTTCGAATCCCATCCTCGGCTCAATTCCTTCGTGCCGAAATCCTGGCTTTGGTTGGCCAAATATTCATTTCAAGCATCATGCGGCGAGCCGTCAGGCGCCTTGCGGCATCAGCTTGTTCGATTGGTCTTGGGGAAACGTTTCTCAGGCGGCAATCTTGCGATGCGATTTTGACCTTCCGGGCGCAATTCATGATGCTTAGAATGCGGAATTGACCAAACAAGCGCCTATTGCGTGCATAAGATATAACAACTCGTGTAGAAGACTGCTCCTGCAGCAGCTCTGTTCGATAAGGTGTGGAGGCAACCCCATGGCTATTCCGTCCGAGGCTCTGCGAGCGCCCAGACCCGTTCTCTGCATTGGTGCACTTATGGTTGATATGGTGTGCCACGTGCCCTGCCTTCCGTTGTCAGGAGAAGGCATCGTCGCCTCATCCCTTTCGTACGAAGTTGGTGGATGCGCGCACAATACGGCTTGTGCAATTGCGGAACTAGGCCTGCCGGTTCGCTTGTTCGCTCCGCTGGGCTCCGGGCCGTACGCAGACCTGCTGCGAAAGCGTCTTGGCAGTCGGGGATTCGACGGTTTCGAGACTAACGCTCCCTATGACAACGGCGCCTGCCTTTGCATGGTCGAGCCGGATGGCGAACGTACGATGCTTACTTTTCCTGGGGTTGACCGTCATTATGCACGGCTGTGGTTCGACGCCGTTGATCCGCATGCATACTCGTGTGCAGTGGTGAGCGGATACGAAATTGAGCCTCCTGAGGGGGATGCGATTATCGATTTCCTTGAATCTTCTCACGAGCTTCCGGTGTACTTTGCGCCTGGCCCGCGCATTGGCGGTATTTCGCGTGAAAAGATAGCACGTCTTAACGCGTTGCATGCTGTCTGGCATCTGAACAAGCAAGAGGCTCTGGCTTTTACGGGCGTTCGATCGGTAGAGGATGCGGCTCGTTCGATAGGCGAAGCGTGCAAGAACGATGTGGTTGTCACGCTTGGTGCGCAAGGGGCGCTCGTTTGGTCGAAGGGGAAGGTCGCACAGATGCCGTCTTGCCCGGTGGAGCCAGTTGATACTGTTGGAGCGGCGATGCTCACGCAGGGGCGGTTGCGGCGCTTTGCCAGCTTGGGTGGGATTGGCCTGAAGTGCTTGAGATAGCAAACCAGGTGTCGCGAGCCGTATGCCTGCAGCAGGGAGCGGCGCTTCCCGAGAACAGCTTGCCTGCGCTCAAGGAGCGCGTGCAGCGCTTTCGTGCTGCACGCGGGGATTGCCACCTGGCCAACTAGCGAAGCGGGAACATCGTCTGCTCTGCCGGAACAGTGCGGTCGTGCGATCCGCTGGCGTTCGCAGCGCCTGATTGCTGCAGCGCCTGTTTGCCTTCGTGCTCGAGATACATCTTCATGGAGTACTGCGTGATGTCCGAGCGGTTGATGACGCCGACGATATGACCGTCGCTGAGCACGGGCACTTTTTTCAGATGGTTTTCGGCAAGCACACGGCAGACCTCGGGCAAGGACGAGTGAACGTCTACGCCGATAATGCCTTTCGTGGCGATTTCGCAGATGTTGCGATGCACGAGATGTGCGAGCTTCTGGTTGAAGTCCTGATCGTCTTGGCCAGTCTGCATGATCATGACGACCGGGTCCATGTAGATTTTCGAGCGTTTCGAAAGGAAACGAAGCACGTCGCCGTCGGACAGGAACCCAACCGGCTCGCCTTCCGTGTTGATGATAGGGGCAGCGCTGATGCCTTTCTCGGTGAACATGCGCATAGCGTCAACCACGGTTGCGCTCTCAGGCAAGCTGAAGACATCGTGCTTCATGATGGACTCCAGCAGCGTGCGATGCTCGTTGTTCGTGTCCTTCGCCGCGACTTCTTTTTGATTGCGGCGAACGAATGCGATGGTAAGCACCGCGCCGATCGTGCAGAGGATGCCGCCCACGAAGAACGCCGCATTAATGCCATGAATGCTCGCGTGCAATGAGTCGGTGACCGTCATCTGCTGATTGGCTACGATAGTGTTCACGGAGACGAGCACGGCGGTGCCGAGCGAGCCGGCTACCTGGCGTAGCGTGTTGTTGACTGACGTTCCGTGGTTGACCAATTCGTCGGGAAGCGAGTTCATGGCCCAGGTCGTAATCGGCATGTTTACAAGCGAGAGCGTAAACATGCGCACCGTGTACAGCACGGTAAGGTAGGCAACGCTCGTATCGTCACCCAGCAGGGCAAATGCGAACGTGAAGATTGCAAGGCCGACGGTGCCGATGATGCTCAGGACGCGCGGGCCGTGCTTGTCGAACAGCCGTCCGGCGATAGGGCCCATAGCGCCCATGATGACAGCGCCCGGAAGGATGACGAGGCCTGAGACGGTTGCCGAATAGCCCAGAAGCGATTGCAGATAAATCGGCATAAGCACGCCGGCTGCCAGCAGGGCGCCTTGGACCAGCATGCCGATGATGGTGCCAATAAGGAACCGCCGGTTGGACAGGACGCGAACGTTGAGCATGGGCTCGTCCATTTTGAGCTGACGGCGGAAGAAGAGCACAAGCGCAACCACGCCAATCAGAGCAGCTGCAAGAGCGTCAACGCTCACGCCGTACGAACCGACAGCCGAAAGACCGTACAGGAGGCAGCCGAAGCCGATCGTCGACAGCACGACGGACAACTTGTCCAGCTTTGCGTCGCTCTTCTTTGCAGGCTCCTTCGGAACGGCGAAAAGCGAGATGACGATGACGATTGCCGAAAGCGCGGCAATCGCGAAGAACATGAAATGGTAGCTTGCATGGTCGATTACCAGACCGGCGACGGTGGGGCCGACTGCTGGCGCGAACGCAATGACGAGACCGAACATGCCCATCGCCGACCCGCGACGTTCGGCCGGGAACGTGCGCATGAGGACGGTCATGACCATCGGCATCAGCACGCCAGCACCGGCTGCCTGGATGAGACGACCGGCAAGCAGCACGGCAAATGCAGGCGACCAGCCAGCGAGCAAACTGCCGACGGTGAACAGGCCCATGGCGGAAACGAAAAGCACGCGGGTGGAGAAACGGTCGGTGAGATACGCCGTGATGGGAATCATGATGGCATTAACGAGCGTGAAGCCCGTGGTCAGCCACTGCGCGGTAGCTGCATCGATGCCGAATTCGCCCATGACGGAAGGTAGCGCCGGCGTGACGACAGTCTGGTTCAGCACGGTCGTGAATGTGCCGAACATAAGTACTGCCAGCATGAACAGTTGTTTTCTTTCCAGCCCGAATGCCACGTGAGGCCCCTTCCTGCGCGCTGCCTTTTGGCCGTATGCGGGGACTCGAAAAAACAGCGTATGGGCGCTGTCTGTGCGAAGAATCCCCCTTATGCCAAGTGTTAGACTCTGTAGATGTTTGAAATCATGTTAATTCTATACTCGGTCAAAAAATCCATAAAGCAAAAAAATAGTTGTGCTATAAAGTACACACAAAACCGGCGATGCGAAGCGTGCGCAAAGCGCGCTTTCGAAGGACATTGTGCAGTCGGCGAGCTTTTGGGAGAATGCTTCGCGCAAGAAGCGTTCGCTGATACTTGTTGGTTTGCGCTTTGCAATCGGCAGTGGTCAAACGGACGATCCAGGACGGAACGAGAGGTCAATGGAGCAAACGGCGCCCGAAGGGCTGCGTCAGCGAAAAAAAGAGATGACACGCCAGCAGATTGAGCGGGCGATTCTGGAACTTTCGCTCGATAACGGCTATGAGAACGTGACGGTCGAAGACGTGTGCGAACGGTGCGATATTTCGAAAGGGACGTTCTTCAACTACTACGCTTCAAAAGAATCTGCCGTTCTGGGCACGCGCGGGGAATTTCCTGACGGATACCGTCTGCACGAAATGCTGGAAGACGCTTACCAAAACGAGCTCGCGCGTCGCGATGTTGCATGCGCGGCGTCGTCCTCTTCCGATTCCTCTTCAGGCACCTGGAATTACCTGGACGCAGTTGTCGTGTCCACGCAGACGATGTTCAACATGGACGAGGGGCGCGAGGAGATTGTCGCATTGCGCAAGGAGCTCCTCTCCCAGGTGCCCCAGCTGCTGTTCGGCACGCGCAACAAAGGCGTCGGTCGCATGCAGCAAAGCGTGACGTGCGCGGTAGGGGCTTTTCTCGAGGCTCATCCCGAATGCCGTCTGTTGCGCGAGCGCTCGGTCGGGGAGGAGTCGGTGGTCGCCGCCTCTGCGGTCATGAACATCATGCGTACGCGCGCAATCCTCTCTGTCCACGGAGACCATGTCATGACGGCCCGAGAAACGCGCAAGCTTATCATGCGCTTCCTTTCGCACGTGGAGCTTGAAGAGGGCTAAAGGCGGACAAATCCCGAGCGCCTATCGTCGACGCCCTTGGCTGCAGGGTTTGCGGTGTTCATGTCTTTGGCTTTTGCCGTGCGGCCGCATGGCGATGGCGGTCGAAAACTACGTTCCCGTGACCAGGTCGTAGACGACCTTAGCAAAAAACACGCAAAGAACTACGATGATAAGCGGTCGGGCGATAGCCCCGCCATTTTTAGTGAACGTGCGTGCACCGAGATAGTTGCCTGCAATGCTGAAGCATCCCGCCAGAAAGCCGAGCCCTATCCAGACCTGACCGTTCACGAGGAACACGACGAGCGCGGTTGCGTTGGTCGTAAGGTTGACGGCCTTCGTGATGCCTGCGGCGGATCCAAGGCCCAGATGGGCTGCTCCCGTTAGCAATAGAAGTAGAAACGTTCCTGTTCCTGGGCCATAAAACCCGTCGTATATTCCGATGCAAAGGGATATGAGGCAACTGATCAAAACGGTCCTGCGGGGAGAAAGAGGCTGGCGCTGTTCGGCACCGAAGCCCTTCAAGCGAAACACGTAAAATGCCGTGGCAGGCAGGATGAGCAGCATGAACAATCGCAGGAACGAATCGTCCATGAGCAGGACAAGGTTCGAGCCGAACGTGCTCCCTGCGATGGCGCAAGCGATGCAGGGCAGTGCGAACAGTGGGCGAATAAAACCCTGGCGTGCGTATTGGATCGTGGCGACCGTCGTTCCCATGGTGGATCCGAGCTTGTTCGTAGCGAGGGCGGCGTGCGTGGGCAATCCTGCAATCATGTAGGCAGGCAGGGAGATGAGCCCGCCGCCTCCGGCGATTGCGTCTATATAGCCTGCGAGGAACACGAGCGCGCAAATGACCGCAAGACCGAACGGCGACACGCCGCCAAAGGCAGACATGCTGTCAAACAGTGCTTCCATGGGTCCTTTCGTTTCGGCGGTCGACACATTGCTTGGACGGTGGGGTGCGGGCATTTTGCCAGATGAGCAGGTGACTTGTGCCCGATAGGGCGAGCGCAAAGTGCGCTCATCATGCAAGAGGCCCTTCGGGAAGAAGGGCCTCTTGGCGATGGGGTGCAGAAAAGCGGGCTACTTTACCACAAGCACCGGGCAGTCAACGCTGCGGAGCACCGCGGCGCTGACCGAACCGATCATGCCGCGAACGGCGTCGAGGCCGCGGCAGCCCATGACGACCAGGTCGACGTCATGGGTGTCCACGTAGTCGCAGATGACCTTGCTCGGCTTGCCATGGGAGATGGCCAGGCCCAGTTCGGCGTCCTCTTCCTTCAAGAGGTCGTCAAGGTCGGCGGTGACCTCTTCGCGCTTGTGGTCCAGATAAGCATCAAGCATGTCTTTCTGGTCTTTCGCGGACAGCGGCAGGACGCCGGATACCTGGGCCGCCACCATGAAAGAGCCGGATTCGAACTCCGGAGTGGGCGCGACGAACAGGGCGGTCACGCGGGCGTCTTTTGCATGCCCGGCGGCTTCGAAGGCGGCGAGCAGGGCATGCCGTGCGGATTCGGACTGATCATACGGAACGAGAATATTGCGATAGGCCATGGTGGCTCCTTTCTTTCTCGCAGCCTGCGGTTGTTAAGCGGGGCAAGCATCCGGCGAAGCCTTTTCCGCCCAGCGTGGGCCAAGCTTTGCCTTTGGTGGCGCGCAGTGCGCGAAGCGTTGCGTTGCTTGAGGCCTCGCGATGGGCGCGCCCTTGCCTATGTTCACCGTACCACAGTTGAGGCAAGATGAGTGGCTGCGGTGTTGAGGGCAGAACAATCATTCCCGCCATTTGGAGTGAGCGGAGCTTTGAATGGGTGTGTGCGGGCGGAAATGATGGTAAGGTGAAATGAGGAAATGTGTTTCGCGCAAGGAGGCTCGCATGAGGACGGTCGAGGTGGTTGCCGCCATCATTCGAAACGGTTCGTGCGTGCTCGCTACCCAGCGCGACGATGGCAATCTTGCCGGAGGATGGGAATTTCCTGGCGGCAAGGTGGAGCCGGGCGAGACGCGAGAAGATGCCCTGCGGCGTGAAATTCTTGAAGAGCTGGCTGCGAGCATTTGCGTGGACGAGTTCTTCCAGACCGTTTCATGGGGCGATGACGAATATCGTCGCGTCATGCACTGCTACCTATGCTCACTGCCGAACGGGAAGTTCAAGCTGCTCGAGCATCGTGACGCACGCTGGCTTGGTCGCGAGGAACTGGATTCGGTCGACTGGCTGCCCGCGGATGCCGAGATATTGGGCGCGTTGAAGGAGCGGCTGGGGTAGGGCCTATACCGTGCCTTCAGCAACGCGTCTTGCGAGCGCTTTGCCGATAGCGTGCGGAATATCAACGACGAGCGCGTTTCCCATGCAAAATGCACGGTGTCCGTCGGTCATGCCGGTGTCGGTCCATCCTTTCGGAAAGCATTGGAGCTGGTCAAGCTCGTCTGGGACAAGGCGACGATAACGTCCGCTTTCGCATTTCACGACGTGTTTGAAACGAGAGGCGCCAGCTCCGCCCTCGCCGGTCAAGATAGTGCGTGAGGGATTCTCGGGCAAATCGGGAAACGCCATGCTCCCTTCCGAGTAGCGATAAGCGAACCCCGTTTTTTTGTTGACCCGTTCCTCGCTTTTCGACCCTTTAAGGTATTTCCACTTGTCCAGTTTATCTTCGGGAATGAAGAATTCTTTAGGGACCTCGTCTTCGGACACGAGAACGCTGCCGAGCGTGCGACGGGGTCCATCGTATTTCTCGGTGACGTTCGCGGAGTAGACACGGCAGTCTTGCATAACGCCAGCAGTGCGGAAAGCGGAAGCCTTCTCGCCTTTGCCGAAGCAACGGCTCATTTCGAAAGCGTCTTTGGAAATGTCGAACTCGATTTCTTTTTCGAGGCATTCTTGAATCGGCAATGCCTCAGCAAGGATGCCATGAGAGACTAGGCGTTCTTTCAGGTGCCACTTCGGGGCGTCGAGCTGAGCAAAGATGTACACGCGTTTGCGGCGTTGCGGCGCGCCGTACTCAGCGGAGTTCACCACTCGCCATTCGACGGAATAGCCGAGCGAGGCAAAGCATGCCAGCATAATGGCGAAGTCCCGGCCGCGCTGGGAGGCAGGTGACTTCAGAAGCCGGTCAACGTTTTCGAGCAAGACATATTTCGGCGCCTTGAGCGAAAGGAAACGGTAGATCTCCCACCAAAGGACACCTTTGTGTCCCTCAATGCCGCCCGCTTGGGAAAGCGGCTTTGCAACGGAGTAATCCTGGCAAGGAAATCCGCCCACAACGAGGTCACAGTCGGGAATAGACCGAGGGTCTTCTTCTGCAAGGTCCATGACCTCGGCGATATCCTGGTTGACAAGGGTTCCGTCCGGCCAGTGCGTTTCATAGCAATACGCAGCGAACTGCCTCGCTTTTGTTCCTGGTGGTTCCCACTGGTTAGCCCAGATGGTTTCAAAGGGGCCGGCGGCGGGCATGTCGAATTCAGGATGGTCGGGATTATGGTAACCGTCAAGCGCCAGGCGAAATCCGCCCACGCCGGCGAAAAGCTCCGCCACAGTGATGGTGTCCACATTCCCTCCTTCGACTATAAATCGTCGGCTGCAAGATCCTACACCATCGAGAAGACTGAAGCGGCTTCCATTTCTGTCTTCAAACGATCTCCAGACGGGGCATCGCTGCGCGAGAAGGCTGTTGGCGACGAGCGGAAGAATAAGGCGCCAGGCCATGGAGACCGCCACGTATAATGGAGTAATCATCTATACCGTGTTACGAAGCTGAAACGGGGATGCTTTGAAGTACAGGGTTCATGGCCATCGACATGCGGATTATCTTTTTGAGAATCTTGATGAGTATCGAAGCCTTTGGGGCGAACTCAAAGATGCCCTCGATTCCATTACCGACAGAATGGTCATCGAGGAATTCGAGCACGGAGCGCGAAACGCGAAGTCAATCTCCCAGGCAATTAACCGTCTGATTAAGCGGGAGTTAGAGAAACGCAACTGGATTCCTGAAAGCTATATTTTCGCTGACGAAGAGTATGGGAAAGAAGCGAAAGGAACTTGGCGTCCTGATTTTGCAAAAGGTGTGCTGAGTGTTGAGGTCGCTTTCAACCATAGGTCGGACATTTCTTGGAACCTTATCAAGCCGACGTTGGCAAGCGAGCTCAATCACGTGAAAAAAGCGATTCAGACGAGCGGTGGCGTAATCATTGCGGCAACGGCCAAAATGAAGGAAAAAGGCGGTTTCGATAACGCTTGCGGAACCTACGAAGATTACGTCCAGTATCTTAAACCATTGAGCACCATGCTTCCTGCGCCTCTTGCGATTATTGGGCTGGAGGCTCCTGAGGCATTTGAGATTTCGGTGGGAAAAACGGGCGTGGGTAACAACAAGAAGGGTACGGTTGTCGAATACGCCTTGCTCATGGCGTCGGGGGATTATGCCTGCCCGAACTGTGGCGCCAAGATGTCGGACGAAGCGGACGAGTGCCCAGAATGCGGACGAAGGCTTCTGTCTGCGCCATCGTGCTGAAAGGCCAGGCTTTTCTGTTTTTGATAGATATAGCTATCAAAAATGATAGCTATATCTATCAAAATAATGAGATACTTCTTTCAGATTCTGGAAGGAGTCAAAATGTATCAGCGTGAGTTGTCTCATGAGCTTGCGCGAAGGCTGCAAGAGCCTCGCCGGTTCATGCAGGTGGTTTCAGGACCGCGGCAGACGGGCAAAACGACCGCCATCAAGCAGGCTATCCAGCGGGTGGGCATTCCTGTGCGTGTTGCCAACGCGGACTCTCCAGCGCCGCGCGGCGAAGCATGGCTAGAGGCTGAATGGAGACAGGCACGAGCGCTTAGCTCAGGTAGCGCGCCTGCGGTGCTGGTTATCGACGAAGTCCAAAAAATCGATCAGTGGTCCGAAGTTGTCAAACGTCTCTGGGACGAGGACTCATGGAGCGGACTGCCGCTGCTTGTCGTGTTAAGCGGATCGTCGTCCCTGCTCATGCAAGAAGGATTGAGCGAATCCCTCGCAGGCAGATTCGAAATCCTTCACTCGACGCATTGGGCGCTGGCAGAGATGCGCGAGGCGTTTGGATACGGGCTGAACGAGTACCTGCTTTACGGCGGTTATCCTGGCGCCGCATCTTTGATCGACAATCCCGAACGCTGGACGGATTACATGCGCGATTCCATTATCGAAGCTACCGTTTCCAAGGACGTTTTTCAAATGGAAAGCGTGCGGAAGCCGGCGCTTTTGCGCAACCTGTTTTACTTAGGTGCACAGTTTTCGACGCAGGAGATTTCGTACCGTAAGCTACTTGGTCAACTTGACGATAAGGGGAACACCGACACCATTGCCCATTATCTCGAACTGCTTTCGGGAGCAGGTCTTATGACGGGACTGAAAAAGTACGATCCGAAAGCTGCCGAGAAACGCGCGAGCTCGCCGCGGCTTATGGTTCACGATCCGTCGCTTATGTCAGCCGCTTGGGAAGGTGGTCTTGATGACCTGCTGTCCGACTCTGCATTGCGCGGCCATTTGGTCGAAACCGCAGTTGGGGCGACGCTGCTTGCATGGTCTCGCACGCAGCGCTTCGATCTTTGCTGGTG
>DVGB01000016.1 GCA_018712955.1 Candidatus Aveggerthella stercoripullorum | reverse complement strand
GCGCTGCTCGACAGCTCGGGCGGGTACTTCTCCTCCTTCGCCGTCTTCCTCGGCTTCGCCGCGGTCTCCTTCGTCCTCCTGTTCTTCGTGAGGCGCCCGAAGGACCCCGTGCGGCCCGAGGGGAGCGAAGAGTAGCTTCGACCATAACGGGCGTGACATTTGTACAGGGCGTTCTTACCCTGAACGTACAGCCAGCTTGAACGCCCGTTATGTCCGCCGCCGACCTTTTCGTCGGCGGCGGGCCGTTGCGGCAGGCCGTTGCTGCCACCCCACTTATTCGCAGCGGTCTGTCGCAAAAAATGCGTTCACGATCGGGTGAACGCATTTTATTTTCCGGGGATGTTTCAAGGATGGGATGGAGGAAGCATTTCCGAATGCATGTCTGAGCGCATGTGAAAAGAAACTCGCAAAAGTCCTTGACCTAAGCATGACGAACGTATAATATTCTAATCCGCGCTTAGCGCAACCGGTCAGGTAGCTCAGTTGGTAGAGCAGGGGATTGAAAATCCCCGTGCCGGGGGTTCGAGTCCCTCTCTGACCACCATCGAAATCAAAAGGCCTGCGTTTGCAGGCCTTTTTGCGTTACCTATATCTTGGGTTAAGTTTCAAAAAGTGTGTAGCGAGCGATCGTTCATTGCCTGTACTTCGTTGGCATATGGAACTCGCCCCACACGATCCCGGCGCCGTATTCCTCGGGCGCCCCGTCGTCCCGGCCGCTGCCGCCTGGCGAGGCTGCGAGCAGCCCGTCAACGTCGTCGTCGGTAGGCATGACCCGCAGGATCTCCGCTGCGGGAAGGGGGCTTTCCGTGTGCAGGTAGCACCACCAGAAGATCGCCTTGACGCGGTGCACGAGCGGCATGCCCCTGTGGTGGCGCAGCATGTCGCGCAGCCTCGCGTTGACGCTCTCGACGGCGTTGTTGGTCGAAGGCCACTCGCCGCCGTGCTCCAGCTGCATCTCCACGAAGGCGAACAGCGACCCCTCGCGCACGAGCCTGTTGAGCCCGCGCCTGGCCTTGCGGAGCCGCTCGTGGGTCCAGACCTTCCTGCCGTCCTTCACCGTGAACTCCTTGAGGAACCCGTCCCACCTGGCGCACCATGCGTTGTACCCCAGGAGCCACGCCGTGGCCGACTCGGCGTCCTTGGCGTCCTTCAGCCCGTTGGCGATGCCGAGGAGCTCGACCCCCGCCTCGAGCTTGGGCTTCAGGGTCGTGCACCTCTTGACCTGGTTCGCCGCGTGGAACGTGCAGCGCTGTATCCTCGTGCCGGGCCAGACGGCCGCCGCGGCCTTCGCGAGCCCCGGCGATCCGTCCGACACGAGCATCGCGGGCGCGGGCATGCGCGCCATGAGCGCGGCCCACGCGGCGGCGCGCTCGGTTCGCGCCAGGTGCCACGCGACGACGTGGCCGCCCGCCACGGCGATGAGCACGACGGCCTTCCTGCGCAGCCAGATGCCGTCGAGGAACACGACGTCGTGCGCCTCGCCGGTCGCCGGCGCGATCGGCCAGATCCTCCACGCCCACGACGTCTTGCGCCAGAAGGTCGACCTGCTCGTTTTGAGGTCGGCGACGGCGTCTTTCGAGAGCAGCCACGCCAGGAACGCCTCGAGCGCCTTGGCGGCGCTGTCTATCTTGCGCACGCCGGACGCGCCGCACGACAGGCAGCGCCACCTCTGCGTGCCGGCTTTCGTCCTTCCGTTCTTGCTCATCTTGGCGCCGCACACGCTGCATTTTGGATTATTCACTCCCCGCCCTCCCGGCCAGACAACTTCTTGCTCGGAAAAGCTTGCCTGACCAGGCGCGTCAAGGGGCATCCCTACACACTTTTTGAAACACCTGGAAGTTGGGGGGAATCAACTTCCAGGGCATGTTTTCCATGCGTGAACTGGAGATATGCGGTCAATGTATACACACTTTTTGAAACTTAACCCTATATCTTTCCCAACGTGCAGGGTATTGTCGGCGTTGGCGCAAGCCGTTATAAACCGACCTGCTTGGTCTCCCTTAGGATTTCGACGGCGGTTCGAGACGCTTCGACAAGTCGTGCTCGGTCTTCATCCGAAATACCGCGTAGGTTCCCGTTTATTTCTCGGAGCACGACCGCAAGCCCGTCGGCAAGCCGCTGTTCGCCTTCGTCTGTCAAAGAGACCTCGACAACGCGGTAGTTGTCCTTGCGTCGTTCGCGCTTCACGAAGCCTCTTTGAACAAGCGGGGCTGTCGCGCGGGTTGCTTGTTCTTTCGACACGGCCAAATGCTCGCTGACTTGCGTCATGCTCATCTTTCCAGCGAATTTCAGGCCAATGAGCACATCCACTTGAGATTTCGTGAGGTCATCGCGATGGTTCATAAGGGAGCGTTTGCAAAAGTCGTCGAAAGCATCCCGTGCAGCAATGATATGAACCAGTTCTTCGTGTTCCATGTGCGCGAACCCCTTTCGCTTTTGCAAGCCTCGCGGGCATAGCGTCTCTTCGAATGATTGTACCCTCACATCCGAATGCTTTCGCTGGAAGGAAGCAAAGATGTGCGAGTCTGATCCTGAAACAGGGCGTTCTTGAAATTGTCGTGAATAGCGACAGTGTCTCCTGTCTAAAGATTGACATTTATCAAACGAATAATAGGATGACGGTTGATAAACGTCAAACGGCATGCTGGCACACGAATTCCAGCTTTCTTACGCCGAAAGATAGGAGATTGCATGGGTCTGGGTATTTCCCGCAAACAGATGGTCATGGTGGCAACGTTGCTTTCAGGCACGCTGCTGACCGTGCTCAACCTTACGCTTATGACGCCTGCGCTTCCGACCATCATGGCGGACATGAGCGTGAGTGCGGAAACGGTACAGTGGTTGACCTCGGGATACGGCATGGTGGAAGCGGTCGTTATTCCTTTGTCCGCCTATCTTATGGGGCGCTTTTCTACCCGGCAGCTCTTCATCGGGTGCGAAGCGTTGTTTGCCCTCGGCAGCCTTATTGCCGCCTTTGCGCCTTCGTTCGAGTTCATTCTGGCAGGTCGTATGATTCAGGCAGCCTGTACGGGCATTGTCATGCCGATGGTAAGCAGCGTTATCTTGCTTATTTTCCCGCGCGAGAAACGCGGAAGCGCGATGGGCATCATCGGTCTTATCATCGGGTTTGCTCCCGCTGTCGGCCCCTCGCTTTCGGGCATCCTTGTGGACCATATCGGATGGCGCGCTATTTTCGCCATTGTGACCGTCCTTGCGTTCGTGGTGGTCGCGTGCGCAACGCGAACTCTGCAAAATTTCGGCGGATTCGAAAGAACGCGGTTCGACGCTCCTTCCGTGGTGCTTTCTACGGTGGGCCTGATTTCCCTTCTGTACGGCTTTTCCACGTTCGGTTCGGCGAACAATCTGATCGAGACGGCAGTGCTCGTGGTGGTGGGCGCTCTCGTGCTGGGATTCTATGTGCGCCGCCAGCTCACGCTCGATGAGCCTATGCTGAAGCTGGATATCCTGCGCACGCGTCAGTACCGCACGGTCGTAATCATAGTTGCGCTTCTGCAAGCGGGGCTTATCGGCATGGAAACCATCATGCCGCTCTACATTCAAGGCGTTTTGGGCAACAGCGCTACGGTCTCTGGTCTGACTTTGCTTCCGGGCACGGTCATCGGCGCGCTCATCGGGTTCACGGCCGGTCGTATCTTCGACCGTGTGGGCGTGAGAAAGCCTGCACTTGTCGGCGCGCTTTTCATGATTCTCGGCGCATGCGGGCTTTTCTCGCTGCGCGGCGACTCGAACATTCTTCTGATCTGCGCGGCGTACGGTATTGTGGCAATCGGTGTGCAGTTCACCATGACGCCGCTCAACACCTGGGGCGTCAATTCCCTGCCGAACGCGTCCGTGCGCTACGCGCAGAGCACTTCGAACACGGTCAACCAAGTGGCTGGCTCGTTCGGCACTGCCATGCTTGTGTCCATTGCGACGCTTGTTTCCAGTTCCGCAACGAATCTGTCAGGCACGGCGCAGGTGTTTGCGGGCTATCATGCGTCTTTTACGGGCACGGCCCTTTTGCTGCTGATCGTCATGGCGATTATTTTGCTGTTCGTCCGTGACCGCAAAGGCGAGACGGCAAAGGAAGCAACGCCGCTGGGAGCAGACCAGGCTCAGATGCCAGGCACCATCACTGTTGCCGACGCCATGAACCCCGTGGTCGCCAGCGTGGGCGAAGACGCTTCCGTGCGCGACGTGATGAAGATCATGGAAGAGACCGGTACGACGGGTGTGGTCGTGACCGGGCCGGACGGCCAGGTCAAAGGCTTTGTGACCGACGGTAACGTCACGCGGTACCTCGCACGCCAAGATCTCGATCTTTCGAGCGCCATCCTGCGTATGTCGGCGTCATACCGTGACGAGGACGACCTGCTTTCGCGCTTCCAGGACCTTGCTGCGCTCAATGTGATGCAGGTTGCTGCCACGAACGTGATTACGGTGCCGCCGGATATGCCTCTGGACAAAGCGTGCGCCCTTTTGATGGAGCACAAGATCAAGAAGGTTCCTGTCATTACAGACGGCAAAGCCGTCGGGTCCCTCGGTCGAAGAAACATCATCCATTACGCGTTCGAACATATGCACTAATCGTAGGATAGCGCCCGTGCAATTGTTGCACGGGCGCTTTTGGCAGCTCCTCTTGTTGGGGGTTCCCGTGTGCTTTCGCGCTTCTTTGCAATCCCTTGATTCTAGGGCAGAAAGTACCGTGCTACCATAACTGGTTGGTTCGAATACGGAGAGCTCCGCACCCCATGCGCTTTCAATGGAATCGGATGTCTGGGAGACGGCGCTTATTCGTTCGGCACGCGTCATGGGCAGAGAGGAGGAAGCATGGACCGGGAAGAGGCATTGCGCATACTGGGCTTGGACGAATCTGCTACGGCAGACGAAATCAAGGCAGCGTACAAAGAGAGCGCGCAGATTCTTCATCCCGACCGCTTCGCTTCCAACAAAAAACTTCAAGACCGGGCGACCGAGCAGTTCAAAACGCTGCAGGAAGCCTACGACGTGCTCATGGACCCTACCAAACAGAGTCGCTCGAGCCGTCGTGTGCGTCCTGAGGCGGCTCGTCCTGCCGACACCTACGCGACAGCGCAGGAAATCGAAGCGCGCTTGGCGGGCATCACGGCAGCGCGCACCCAGTTCGTCGCCGAACGCGATGCTGCGCAGGACAAACGCCGGAACGGACTCGTCATTCTGTTGGTCGGGTTGATTATTGCAGGCATTTTCAGGCGTTCGCCTTTGGCCATCGGCATTGGCACGACGGCCATCGTGTGGGGTATTGTGCAAGCAGCCACATACCACAAGAACGTTATGACTTTGAACGAACATCTGAGTGCGCTTGCGAAGGAAAAGCGTGCGCTGCTCGAACGTTTGGATGCTCTGTAAGAGCCACGCTCGCCGCATTTTCGGGCTTGCTGCATTCGGAGCAGATACACGCCCGTTTCCTCAATCAGTACAGCCATCGAGCGAAAGATACACGGAAGAAAAGGAAAGCATGAAGCAAGAGAACATTCGCAACGTCGCTATCATCGCGCACGTCGACCATGGCAAGACCACGCTGGTTGACCGCCTGCTCTACACCGCTGGCGTGTTTCGTGAAAACCAGCAGGTGCAAGAACGCGTGCTGGACTCGAACGACCAAGAGCGCGAGCGCGGTATCACTATTCTGTCCAAGAACATTTCCATCCACTACAAGGGTGTGAAGATCAATGTTATCGACACGCCTGGCCATGCCGACTTTGGCGGCGAAGTGGAGCGCGTCCTCAATATGGCGGACGGCGCGCTGCTTATCGTGGATGCCTATGAAGGCCCAAAACCGCAGACGCGTTTCGTGCTCTCCCACGCGCTGGCGGCCCACCTGCGCATTGTGGTGGTCGTGAACAAGATCGACCGCCCGAATGCCGACCCGGATGCCGCGGTGGACAAAGTGTTCGACCTTATGGTGGAATTGGGCGCAAGCGACGAGCAGCTGGACTTCCCTGTCATCTATTCGTCCGCGGTCAACGGGTATGCTCGCTATGATGCCGAAGACGGCAACATGGACATGCTTCCGCTGCTGGACACCATCCTGAAAGAGATTCCGGCTCCGGAAGTCGACCCTGACGGTCCGCTTGCCATGCAGGTGTGCACGGTCGACCACAGCAGCTACGAGGGCCGCATCGGCGTTGGCCGCCTGCGCAGCGGCACTATGCACGAAAAAGAGCAGGTCTTGGTGGTGCGTCCGGACGGCACGCAGAAAAGCGCGCAGGTTCGCAAGGTGTACACCTTCGATAACCTGGGCAAAGTGGAAGTGCCGGAAGCGGGCGCGGGCGACATCATCGCGGTCATCGGCATCGAGGACGCGGATATCGGCGACGTGATCACCGATCCGGAGAACCCGGTGGAGATGGAGCCGATCGCGGTGGAGGAGCCCACCATGTCGGTCGTGTTCGAGGCCTCCACGAGCCCGCTGGTCGGTCGTGACGGAGAGATTGTAGGCGGCCGCCAGCTCAAAGAACGCCTGATGCGCGAAAAGGAGAGCAACATCTCCATGCGCATCGAAGAGACCGAAGATCGCACAGGCATCAAAGTGGCAGGCCGTGGCGTGCTGCATCTGTCCGTTCTGATGGAGACTATGCGTCGCGAAGGCTTCGAATTCCAGGTTGGGCGTCCGCAGGTGGTCTACAAGACCGACGAGAACGGCAACAAGCTGGAGCCGGTCGAGGAAGCCACCATCGACGTGCCGAACGACTACGCAGGCAAAGCCATCGAGGTCATGGGCAATGCGGGCGGCATCATGGAGAGCATGGCGTCCGACGAGACCATGACGCATCTGACATTCAGCATTCCGTCGCGCGGTACCATGGGCCTGAAGACCCGTATTCTGAATGCAACGCACGGCGAGGCAGTACTGTTCCATCGCTTCCGCGAATACGGTCCGTTCTCTGGCGAAATGGCCGGTCGCAAGAACGGCAGCATGATCGCCATGACGACGGAGCGCGCCGTGGCGTATGCGCTCGACACGCTGCAGGAGCGCGGCCGCCTGTTCGTCGGGCCGGGCGATGACTGCTATGAGGGAATGATCGTCGGCGAATCTGCCAAGGAAGGCGACATGGTCGTAAACGTCGCCCGCACGAAGAACCTGGGCAACCAGCGCTCTTCTACGGCGGACAAGGCTATCCAGCTCACCCCGCCTATCACCTTCACGCTCGAAGAGGCGCTCGAATACATCGAGGACGACGAGCTGGTGGAAGTGACCCCGAAGAACATCCGCCTGCGCAAGCGCCTGCTCTCTGCGACGGACCGTCGCAAGGCGAACAAGCAGTAGAGGACGACGAAGAGAGCAAACGCATCGAAGCCTGCCGTGGGTATCTGTCTGCGGCAGGCTTCAAGTTTATTACCGCCAGTGCGTCGTTCTCTGCATAGACGCGGTTGAAAAAGAGCTTGCAGCGGAATCCTGCCCGTGCTGTCGGGGTATGGTTGTTGCGTAGGAGGTGCGTACAGACCTTCATTTTGCCTTTCTGTCCCCGTCCAAGAGCCGAACAGCGAAACAATGGTGGACGAGATTTGCGGATATTATGAGCGGGTTTTTCGTGCGAAATGGCTGTGGGAAAATAGCGCGGTTACCGAATGACTCCTGATGCTCCGGCACAGTGCAGACAGAAGAGGAAGGGCTGTATGAAGACCTCGAAATTGTTCCAAGTTGTCGCGACGGCAGGTTTGGCAGGCGCGCTGGCGTTCGGCCTTTTGGGCTGCTCGTCGAACGGCAACGAATCCAGCACGGTCGAAGGCCTGACCGGCGGCGTTGCCGCAACGGTCAATGGGACGGAGATTCAGGAAGACACCGTCACCACCTACATCCAGAATTTCCGCGAGTCCGCAGGCTATACGGACGAAGAGTCGTGGGGCTCTTGGATGGCAGAGCAGGGCATGGACCCCTCTACCGTTCGTGAGCAGGTCATCGACTACTACGTGGGTCAGGAGCTCATCCGCCAGGCAGCGAAAGAGAACAACGTTTCCGTCGAGACGTCCGAAGTGGACGAAGTCGTCAACGAGATGAAGGCGAACTACGAGGATGACGAAGCGTGGCAGAACGCGCTTTCTCAGGCGGGCACGGACGAGGAGACCTATCGCTCCTCCGTCGAGATTGGCCTTTTGGAGCAGAAGCTGTCCGAAACGGTCGCAAAGGCCGAAGAGCCGAGCGACGAGGACATGCTCCAGTACGCGCAGATGTACGCCACCGCCTATGATGGCGCAAAGCGTTCGTCCCACATCCTGTTCAACGCAGGCGACGAGGCGACCGCGCAGGAAGTGCTCGACCGCATCAACGCTGGCGAGCTTGATTTCGCCGACGCCGCGCGCGAATATTCCCAGGACGAGGCTTCTGCCGAGAACGGTGGCGATGTGGGCTGGGATAAGCTCAGCAGCTTCGTGACCGAATACACGGACGCTCTGAACGGCCTTGAGAGGGACCAGGTCAGCGGCCTGGTAACGAGCGACTACGGCATCCACATCATCAAGTGCACGGACGTGTTCACCGCTCCGGAAGAAGTGACCAGCACCGACCAGCTGCCCTCTGAGTTTGTTGACACCATTCGTACGACGGTCGAGAACTCCAACAAATCCCAGGCGTTCTCTGACTGGTACACCAGCTACGAGGAAAGCGCCGACATTCAGATCAACGAAATGCCGGAGAACGTTCCGTACAGCCTGGACATGAGCAAGTACGAGACGGCTGACGAGTCTTCTTCCACGGACAGCAGCTCTGCCGCGACCGACGCGGCGTCCTCTTCGAGCGCGGACGCCTCTGCGAGCGAGTCTACCGCTTCGAGCTCGAGCGCCGAATCGACGGAGTCCGCTTCCGAGAGCACGGCTTCCACGGACGAGGGCACTGCTTCCGCAAGCGAAGGCAGCTCTTCTTCCCAGCCTGCTGAGACGACGGCAAACTAACACGCCGCGTATGAGGCTCTAAAGAACGAACGATGAAGAACCCGCTCTTTGCGAGCGGGTTCTTTGCGTGCAGGGCAGGCGAACGTGTGGACGGCAGGACGGGCGACGTTCGCGGTAGAAAGGATGGCATGAACATGATCGATGCCAATGGGGAAAAGACCGCTCTGAGCGCGCTGTCTGCTTCTGCCGCGGTTCCGATGCTGGAGTTGACCGACGCAGTGGTCAGACGTGCGGGCAAGGATATCCTTGCCGTGTCGTCGTTCGCGCTGGCGGAAGGTGAAAGCATGGCTCTGCTCGGCCCGAACGGCGCAGGGAAGTCCACGTTCGTCAAGCTCATCACGCGCGAGGTCTTTCCTTTACATCGCGATGTGGCCCCGGTCGTGTTTCGCGGAAAAGAGCGCTGCACGCTGCAAGAGGTAAAGCAAGCGCTTGGTGTCGTCTCTGCCACGATGCAGGATGAGATTACTGTCCACGTGCCCGTGATCGAAATTGTGTGTGGGGGACTGTTCGGAACGCTCGGCGTGCCGCGTCAGTACACGGTGACGGAAGAGGGGCGCACGCGGGCGCTTGCGGCGCTGGCATTGCTCGGGGTGGCAGAGCTGGCCGAACGAGATGTCATGACGCTTTCATCGGGGCAGGCACGCCGCGTGCTCATTGCGCGGGCGCTTGTGAACGATCCGGACATTTTGGTGTTCGACGAACCGTGCACAGGACTTGATCCGCAAGGCATGTACTACGTTCGGCAGAGCATGCGCACGCTGGCACAGGAGGGAAAGACGCTTATTCTGGTGACGCATTACCCGGAGGACGTGATTCCGGAGATCGGCCGGATTGTCATGATTAAAGACGGACTGGTGTTTGCTGACGGTCCGAAGTGCGAGCTTTTGACAAGCGAACGCATGAGCGCCCTGTTTGACGTGCCGCTGACCGTACAGGAGGCGGGCGGTTACTATACGCTGTCGAGCAGATACTGATATTTCCACCTCGTTGGTTCGAATCCCTCCTACGCCATGCACGAAAAACTCCCCTGAGGGCGCTTGCCTTCAGGGGAGTTTGTCTTTCCTGGCGGAGGAGGAGGGATTCCCGCGTCCCGCTTCGCGGAACGCTCTGCCCCTCCCTCGCAGGCTCGGTCGGGCGAAATCCTAAAAACTGCCCACCGGGCAGTTTTCTTAACGGATTTCCACCTCATCGGTTCGAATCCCTCCTCCTTCCGTACGAAAGAAAAGCTCCCTTGAGAATCGGTGCTTTCAAGGGAGCCTTAACATTTCTGGCGGAGGAGGAGGGATTCGAACCCTCGTTACGCGGGTTACGCGTAAAACGGTTTTCGAGACCGCCGCATTCAACCACTCTGCCACCCCTCCGCATGGGATGGGGCCACGGGATTCCGGGCCGCGCATGTATTCAATTTGAAAAAGGCCACGTTGCCGTGGCCTGGAATATTCTGGCGGAGAGATGGGGATTCGAACCCCAGATACGCTTTTGGCGCATACACGATTTCCAATCGTGCTCCTTCGGCCAGCTCGGACATCTCTCCACCGTCGAAATACGTTCCGTTTCACGGTTTTCTCTCCGCTTCACTGGAAACGCGAACACATACTATAAACGAGCGACCTCTCGAATTCAAGGCCTTTTTGAGAACTTATGCCCAAAGTCCTTTGGGCGCGGCTGCGAGCACTCACGCTCATCGGACTTCGTGTTTCCCTCTGAGTTTCAGCTGCAAGAGGCTGTGACGAGGAAACCGATGCTTGCTGCCAGGAGCACGCAGGGCCACAGCACCCGGCGCGGGTTAAATTTCTCGCACTTTTGCCGGTACGCGTGCAAGCTTTAGCGTTTTCGCATTACCATACGAAAACGGATGAAATACGTCGCGTGCAGAAGCAGGCAACCGCATCTTTTTGCTTGTTGCTTGCATTCCGTGAAACGATACCTGTGCGCGACTTGACTGAGACAGGATTGTCTCGCAGGGTCTTCGCCGAACGGGCTGTTCGTCTTGCGGCACGTGTCGGCGCAGACCTTGCGCTCGTACAGAAAGGAACGTACATGCTGATCGATGAGCTGGGCACCGAGAT
>DVGB01000015.1 GCA_018712955.1 Candidatus Aveggerthella stercoripullorum | reverse complement strand
GAACTGCGCGCGCTTGCCGCGGTACGCGACAACTTCCCGAAAACCCTCATTACGCTCGACGATGTGCGCCCCGTCTCGCACGAGGGCATCGAGCAGATCTACGCCCTCGACTGGCTCATAGGGAGATAGGGAGCCCCGCCTTCTTTTGGACCTCGTGTCCGAAAACACAGACGCGCTCACCACGCAAAAAACCCGACCGTCTCCGATCGGGCTCCGTAGTCGAAGTGGTGCGCCCAGAGGGATTCGAACCCCCGGCGTACTGATTCGTAGTCAGTCCCTCTATCCAGCTGAGGTAACGGCGCATCTCGAATGCAGCTCCGTTATTATCCGCTTGCATCAAAGCGGTGTCAAGCGGTGGTTGCAGAGAAAATTCCAGCAACATACAAGCGGTTTCTCGAAAGCGCAAAACAGCGCAGACGAATTGCGGGTTCATCGGGCTTGTGGGGCTGTCTTCGGCTGCGCCCCTGCGCCTCAGGGCGCAGGGGCTGCGGCGGGAACCCTTTGCCTACAGAGGCAGTTCGTACAGGTCGAAGTTCTCCCAGCCGGTGTCTTCGTAGAACAACCTCACGGCTGCGATATGGACAAAACCGACCTTCTCGTACAGCCGTGCGGCAGGGCGGTTCCCTTCGATAACGTCCAGCCGTAGCGCTTTCGCGCCTGCTTCGCGGCAGAGTTTTGCAGCCGCTGTCATGAGCGCGCTGCCGACGCCGCCTCCTTGGCATGCGGTCGATACCGCGACCAAATGCGCGGTCATTGCCTCGCCTTCGTCAGCTTTCACTTGCCAGGGGGCGGTGTCATATCCATCGGGACGCTCATGGTCGAGAATCATGCCGCCGACAACGGCGCCTTGGAGCAGCCCGACGAACAGAGTTCCCGCGTCGATAGCTTTCGCCAGCATGTCGCGCGAGGGCCACACGTCCTTTTCCCAGCGAGGGCTTTCCGCTTTTCCTTCCAGGTCGTCTATAAGCTGGTAGTAGAAACCAAGGATTTCGTCCAGCTCTTCCGGCAAGGCTGCCCTGACGGACAGGACGCCTGCTTGAGTCTGTGCGGTTATGGCTTCGGCCATGATTCCTCCTATGAGCATGAAGGCCCCTGCGTGCGGAAAAGGGGCAAAGCTGCCCTATTGTAACGCGTGCAACGCTGCTTTGCGGACGCTGGTCGAAAGGTACCAATCTGTTAACTCACACGTGAATTTCAGCGGATAAAATGCAGCAAATATTACAAAGGACACGAAAGCTCGCTGAACGCTGCTCAGCCTTCATGAAAGGGCATGGCTCGCAAGGCAGGCAACGAGCAAACGGCTGAAAACGCGATGCAAGTCTTTGGCTTGAAGAGCTTGCAGGTTGGACGGAAAAGCCCTTTCTGGTTTCGGCATGCTTGCGTGCTGCACGAAATCAAAGCAACTGCCTGAGGCGCACTGACGACTATTCGGCAACGAGCATCTACACGCAAGGGAAGAGAGGCTGGGTATGACGCTGGAAGAGAAAATCGACCTGTTCGACCGGTTTACCGAGGTCAACTCCATCGATCCTTCATTCTATGAGCAATATCGCGTGAAGCGCGGCTTGCGCAACGCCGACGGATCGGGCGTCATCGCAGGCGTGACGAATATCTCCAACGTGCACGGCTACGTGCTTTCCGAAGGCGACAAGCGTCCTGACGAAGGCGTGCTCACGTTCCGCGGCTACCGCATCGGCGACCTGTTGCAGCGCGCACCGCTTGATGGGCGTTTTGCATACGAAGAGATCGCGTACCTGCTGCTGATGGGCGAACTGCCCACGGAGGAGCAGTTGCGCGAGTTCATTGCCGTTATCGACGGCTTCCGTGAGCTGCCCGACGGCTTTACGGCGTCCATGATCATGCGCAACACGCCGCCTGACATCATGAACGTGCTTGCGCGTTCGGTCTTGCTGCTCTACGGCTATGACCCCGATGCCGAAGACCGCTCGTTCGACCACGAGATCACGACGGCCCTTTCGCTCATTTCGCGTCTGCCGCGCATCATGGTGCTCACGTACTACGCCAAACGCTCGCGTTTCAACAACGAGTCCATGATCATGCACCGCTTTATTCCTGGCCAGTCTACAGCCGAGACCATCCTGTCCATGCTGCGTCCCGATCGCCATTTCACGCCGGAGGAAGCGCGCATGCTCGACATCATGCTGTGCCTGCACGCCGAGCACGGCGGCGGTAACAACTCCACGTTCACAACGCGCGTGCTGTCTTCGGCCGATACCGACCCGTACTCTGCGTACGCGGCGGCCATCAGCTCGCTCAAGGGCAGCAAGCACGGTGGCGCAAACCACAAAGTTTTGGCCATGCAGCGCGAAATCAAAGAGAACGTGAAGAACTGGGAAGACGACGATGAGGTAGCCGACTATCTGGCGAAGATCGTGCGCAAGGAAGCGTACGATCACAGCGGTCTCGTCTACGGTATGGGCCATGCGGTCTACACACTGTCCGATCCGCGCGCCGTTATCTGCAAGAAATTTGCGTCGGAGATGGCGAAGGGCACGGAATTCGAGGCCGAATACCAGCTGCTTGAGCGTATTGAGCGTCTGGCGCCCGAGGTCATCCTCAACGTGAAAGGCACGAAGAAGGACATGTGTGCGAACGTGGACATGTACTCCGGCTTTGTGTACTCCATGATGGGCATTCCCGAAGACATCTTCACGCCGCTTTTCGCGTGCGGGCGCATGGCCGGCTGGGCGGCGCACCGTTTCGAAGAGCTGGTGAGCGGCAAGCGCATCATCCGTCCGGCGTACAAATCAACGGTTCGGCAGCACAAGGACTACGTGCCGATCGACGAACGCGCGTAACGTACGATAGCGGGGTGCGGGGAACGATTTGCGCGTTACTTCCGCTTTGCGGCAAGGTGCGCTTTCTCGCGTGAAAAGAACGCATCGACCTGCTCGTGTTTTCGGGAGGGCCGATGAGCCAGCTTCGCGATAGCGAAGCACAAAGAAGCGCCCGTGCGGCCGTGTGAGCTGCACGGGCGCTTTATTCGGGGGAGCGCTGCTCAGCGCGTTATTCGGCGCTCTCCTCGCCTTCCGAGCCAGCGGTCTCTTCGTCGCGTTTGGAGCGGCTCTTGCAGGAAAGGTCGTCGTCGAGCTTCGCGATAATCTTGTCCATGATGGCAGCGAACTGCTCTTTCTCCTCTTCGGTCAGAACAGAGAAAACATCGGCTGCGCTTTTCTTCCGATCTTCCGCCACCTTTTTGGCACGACGGCGTCCCGCGTCGGTCAGGTATACGTTCACCACGCGCTTGTCCTCTTCGTTGTGCTTGCGGAATACGAGCTCGGACGCCTCAAGCTTGGCGAGCGCTTCGGACAGCGATTGCGGACGAATTCCCAGCAGGTAAGCCAGGTCTTTCTGACTGGTGCCGTCTTGCATCATCAGGATGGCAAGCACGCGGTTTTGACCATGACGGCCGGAGCCTCCGTGGCATTTGTGGTTGCCGTAACCGTGGGCACCGTCAGGGTCGTCGAATGCCATAGCCTGGCGGCCGCCGCGATGTCCGTGATGATGGCAGCCGCATCCTTCTGCATGACGCTTTTCGCCGCCCTGCTCATCGACGCGACGCTTTACATGCGCACGCCTGCTGCGGCGGGAGAGGATGGCGGCGCGTTGGAGTTGATGCAGGAGCTCTTCGTTTTCGATAGCCATAAGCGGTCCTTTCTGGTCTGGGCCTCATGCACTGAAGCCCCGTGTGTTACGCGCTTATAATAATCAGTTTCCGAACTAATATAGTCAGGAACCTTAATAAAACATATGACGCACACAGAGCGAGCGCTTGGCGAGGGTGCGGACGGAGTTGTGCTTCCGCTTGCTCTGCTGATGAAAGCAGGCCCTTAGCACGCAGCGCTCGGTTCGGCCGCGCTCTGCCGCATGCGGAGGAAAATGACGACATAGAGCGTCGTCAGCGCAGCGAACACTGTGAAGACCATGAAAATGGCAGGAAAAGGAAGCAATTCAGTAAGCGCGCCTGCGCCCGTGTTCATTACGGTAGAGCAGAGATATGCGCCAAGGTTCACGGCCGAAACGATAGAAGCGGTCTCCGACGGCACCGCCGTGCGCAGCAGCAGGCGAAGCGACGTGGCAGTGCCGATGCCCATGGACAAGCTGAACAGCAGGCATGCGAAAAACGTTCCCGGGGTCGATCCGGCAGACAAGAAGGGAACGAGCAGGGCGTTCGATATCACGAACAACGCCATACCGATCAGGAGCGACGTCCTCGCACGAAAGCGCGATGCCAAAGGCCCGCCCAGAACCGTAAGCGATGCGAACGAAAGAATGAGCGCCGCAATGACCGTGCTGTCGGTATGCAGGTTGACGGTGGCGATGGGCGCGCTATAGGACTGGAAAAAGCTTCCAACGGTCCAGGTGGCGGAATAGACGACCACCGCCATCGGGAAGAACACTTTTGCTGCAGGAGGTACGGATGCATTGGGCTTCATAGTTGGCCGGAGGGCGTCCTTTTCGACCACGGTTTCGGGCAAAGCGAGCGTAGAGATAAGCGAGGCTGCAAGCAGCGCGATAATACAGCCGTACACGGCGGTGTAGGAAGGGATTGCCCCGTATATGACGCCCGCACCCAGCGATCCGACCAGCAGGCCCAGCTGCGGACAGGTGGCGGAAACGGTCGAGCCCCACGAAAGGTGGAAATCGGCGATGCAGTCGATAGCGGAAGTGGCGACGTTTCCCATGCCCAGGCCGCAGCCGATACCTTGGAAAAGGCGTCCGGCGAACAGGAGCGGCGCGCCGTCAGCCACCATGAGCAGCACGCACCCTGCAAGCGAGCATATAAGCGCAGCGCGCAGGACGGGCCTTCGCCCGACAGCGTTCGAAATGCGCCCGCAGAACAAAAGCGTCACGATGACGCCTCCCAGGTAGGAAAGCAGCATGACGGTCAGGTCCATGTTGGAAAGGCCGAACTGCTGCTGGTAAGCGGAGTACAGCGGAACCGGCACCGCAGACGCCGCGAACAGCGCGACAAACGCAACTGTTGCGATAACGAACCCGCGCAGGCCTTGTGCGTACGTGAGCGTTGCTTTGCGCATACCTTCCTGCCTCTCGCGCTTTTGCTGCCGAAGCGTTTCTTTACGAACAGTGTTCGTCATTGTGATAGCGCAAACGTTCTTGTTCAAGAGGGGAAACGGATTTCAAGACGTGCAGCTTCGGAAATGCTTCAGAAGGCATGCGCGGGAGTGCATGTCGCGGATGCCCTAGCGCGTTTTCTTCACGCGTTTCCACCTCATCGGTTCGAATCCCTTCTGCTCGAAACAAAAACTCCCCCCGCAAGTCAGGCTCGCAGGGGGAGTGAGATTACTGGCGGAGAGTTAGGGATTCCCGCGCCCCGCTTCGCGTGACGCTCTACCCCTCCCTCGCAAGCTCGGTCGGGCGGTTTCCTAAAAACTGCCCGCAGGGCAGTTTTCTTGACGGAAACCCACCTCATCGGTTCGAATCCCTTCTGCTCGAAACGAAAACTCCCCTGAAAGCTTTCGCTTCCAGGGGAGTATTGCATACTGGCGGAGAGTTAGGGATTCGAACCCTAGATGCCCTTGTGGGGCATACTCACTTAGCAGGCGAGCACCTTCGGCCTCTCGGTCAACTCTCCGAAAAGTAAATCGGCTGAATATAATAGCTTGAAATCGAGCATCTTGCAAGGGAAGAATTATGAGGCGCTCGTGAGGCATTGCCCTCGGTTTGCTACAATGGCGAGCTTGAGGAGGGAGATGCCGATGCGGCAAAAGTTCGGGAGTTTTGCGCCATGCGCCTCGGCGGCGGGTGCTGCCTGCTGGCTTGCATGGATCATGGTCGTCTACAGCGGCGATTCGTTCTTGGCTGCCCCGAAAGAGGCTTACGATGCTTCGTCCTCCGCTTTCATCCTTTCAACGTTCGCGCTGTCGGTCGGCCTGATCGCAGCAGCGTGCTTTCCGCGGCAGGCCAGTCGGCTTGTCCGCAGTACGCGCGGACTGATCGCTGCGTCGTGCGTGGGCGGCGTTGCTTCTGTCGCAGCTTCCCTTTCGTCGAGCATGCTGCCGCTTTTCGTGGCGAGCACGGTGCTGACAGGCCTGACGACTGCCGTCATTGCGCTGCGCTGCGCCGAATGGACGGCGAACCTGGACATCAAAGACGCCGTCCTGGGCATGTTCATAGCGCTTGTGGTGTCGGTGATGGCGTACGGGACCATCTCGCTTGCGCGCATTCATCTGGGCGCGTGGTTTTCTATCGTTTCGCTCGGGCTGCTCGTGCCCGCATCGGCGGTGCTGCTCATTGCGGGCGACATTGAAGAGGACGAATTCGACCCGTCCCTTTCGCTGCCGCGGTCGTTCTGGCGGCTGGTCGCATTTTTGGCCATCCTCTTTTTTGCGCTGTGCTCGGTGCGCGGTTATTATCCGAACGCGACGGACGTGGGGTCCTTTGCCGTATCCCGCACCATCGTCGGGCTGATTCTTATCGCGATCGGCATCGTCGGCATGATGGCAATCATTCTCGTTCCGCGCAAAACCTCGTACGGTTCGTTGTTTTACGGCATGCTTATCGTGGCGACGCTGTCCGTCGTGCTTGTTCCGGTGCTGGGCTTTTCGTCCTTAGGCGCAGGCGTACTGGGATCAATCTCTTTCGGCGTCTCGATGATTACCGGCTGGGCATGGCTTTCGCGCGTTGCGTATCGCAGCGGTGCGCCGGTCGTGCGCGTTTTTGGCTTCGGTTTCGGCTTCAACTGCCTGACCGCGACAGCGGGTTTCGTGCTGGGCGCAAGGCTGTACGCGGTCGGAAGTGAAACGAGCGTTGCGATGGTCGGATATGCGCTGGTGACGGCCTGCTTGGTTGCGGCGTTGGTGCTGTTGCGCAAAGAGGACATGGCAAACGTGGTCGTTCCCGTGGAGCTTGGCGAATCCGGCACGCCCGACGGCGAACGCGCCGAGGGCAAACAGGCCGCCTCGACACGCGATGGTTCGCCAGAGCAGGCGGCAGGCAGGCAGGACGGTGCGCCTGCTCCGGCAGACGACAAGGCCGATGCGCTTCCGGCGAGCACAGGCAAGCCCCAGTTCAAAATCAAGTGCCAGCTGATCGCCGAAGAGCACGGTCTTTCGTCGCGCGAGGCGGAAGTGTTCTTGCTCCTCGCGCGCGGACGCGACGCCCAGGCGGTAGCCGAAGAGCTGTTCATTTCTTTCAACACTGCGCGCACGCACATCCGGCACGTGTACACGAAGCTGGACGTGCACAGTCGCCACGAGCTCATGGACCTGGTGAACAACAGCAAGCTCGAACTGCTGGAATAACGCCCGAAATACCCGTGTCGGCGTTTGACCGACGCTTCGTCTTCGCATACTACACCATGGGTGATTATGCCCTTCCCATCAGGCATTTTTGTAATTCACTCACCATGCGCGATTCGCCGTTAGCAAGCGCGCTGCACAATGGCGGCAGACAGTGAGGAGGAGCTGTCGGAAGCGGCGGACGGCCCTGCAGGGGGCTTGGTTTCGCGCGCGTGCCCGACGGTGCGCGGACGGGCTTCCGGCCCGCGGTGTGCTTGGCATGCTGCCGGAGGGGATAGCCTATGGCGCAGCAATTCGGGCCGCAAAGCGCGAACAGGACGACCGCCCTTCCCACAATAGGCATGTTTGATGCGAAGGGGGATGTGTCATGCAGCCGAACGAAGCCATGGTTGCCCGTGCGCTCGAATTCTTCGAGAACAGCCCTGCATACCGCACGCTGTATCTCTCTGCTCTCGAATTCTGCTGGGAGCGTCGGACCGAATCGGAAGTTATTGCCCATATCGACGCACTGCGCCGTTCTGCAAGCCAGATCCGCAGCGCCGGTTCGCTGGTCGAATCGCTCGTGTCTGTCGGCATGCTGGAGCAGACCATCCTGGTCGACGGGGAAATCTACGAAGGAACGCTCAAAGAGCTCCAATCTGACGATGACGTGCCCGAGGACGCAAAGGTCGAAATCTTCGAGGACACGACTGACATGGGCGCGCGCGTTGCCGACCGCATGAACGACGTGTATTCCGTCGCTTCCCTTGTTCGCGAACACCCGCGCTGGACGCGCGGGTTCCGTGCGGTGCTCGAAGCTTGCGAGACACCGGACGGCGTTTCGACGAACGATCTTGAAGGCGTCCTGAAGGAAGCGGGCGCTTGGGAGACCGACGAACGGACCGGGCTCCCGCTTGTCTATCCGAGCTATTTCACGAGCGAGCTGGAACGCGTCGGCGCGCTTGAGTGGAATGGGAATACGTGGGTCACCAGTGGAAAAGGTAGCGCTGCCTTGGCTACTGGCGACCTGGAAGACGCAACTGCTTGACACAGAAGGAGGGAGAAGTCCATGGGCCAATCAACGCTGACACGCCGCGGTTTTCTCAAGGCGACCGGCGCGCTTGCGACAGCATGCGCGGTGGGTGGATATGCGAGCAGTTTCGTCAAGGTCGACCCTGCGAAAGCAGCAGACCTTGAGGAGGAGACCATCGTCCATTCGTCATGTCGTGCGTGCATTTCCAACTGCGGCGTGCTCGTTCACGTGCGCAATGGCCGCGTGACGAAGGTCGAGGGAGACGAAATCGACCCCATGTCCAAGGGACGCATCTGCCCGAAGGGCCTGGCGGCCATTCAGGCGCTCTACAATCCGAACCGCATGAAGTATCCCATGAAACGTGCGGGCGAGCGCGGCGAGAACAAATGGGAGCGCATCAGTTGGCAAGAGGCCATCGACACCATTGCCGACAACCTGATGGAAATCTACGCGAAGGACCCGATGAAGCTCGTCATCTCGACGGGCGGCGGTGGCAACCCGCAGTTCTTCGGCCTGGTCCGCTTCTTGCAGGCATTCGACGGCGGCAATTTCTTCGAGCCGGGCTGCGCCCAGTGCTACCTGCCGCGCATGTGCACCCAGCCAATCCTGAACGGCTGCAACGACACATCGATCGCCGACTCTACCGTGGGCGAGATCTACTACACGAAGACCGTTCCGAACTGCCTCGTCATGTGGGGCACCGATCCGTCTCAGAGCCACATCCCTTCGGGCGGTCGTGCTGTGAACGACCTGCGTATGAAGGGCATGAAGACGGTCGTCGTCGACCCTCGCTTCACGCCTGACGCCGCGAAGGCGGACGTGTGGCTGCCCATCCGTCCGGGCACCGACGTTGCCATGATGAACGGTTGGATCAAGTACATTATCGACAACAATCTGTACGATCGCGATTGGTGCCTGAATGGACCAACCTGCCGTTCCTCATCAATGAAGAAACCATGCTGCTCTACCATGCCGACGAGCTCGGCCTGGGTGACCATGCGGACTACGTGATCTGGGACAAGAAGACGAATTCCCCGAAGGCAATGCCGTATCCGTGGGACGACGCGCTCGATCCTGAGCTCGACGGCGAATTCGATGTCGGAGACGGCGTTATGAGCCGCACGGCGTTCCGCGCGCTCGTGGAAAACGTCGAAGAGTGGACGCTCGACCATACAGCCGAGATTACCCGTTGCGAAGCCGCGTCCATCGAAGAGGCCATCAAGATCTATTGCGAAGGCTCGCCGCACTCTGGCATCAGCATCGGCGTGGCGACGGACCAGTACGAGCAGTCTGCGCAGGCGCCCGAAGGCGTGACCATCATCGAGAGCCTTATGGGCAACGCATGCCATCAGGGCAACGCGATCCAGTCGCGCAAGAACCAGTCGTTGGGTACGTACTTCCTGTTTCCGTTCAACCTGTTTGGCCCGACCCCGCTTACTCCACGAAAAGAGGTCGTCGAGCGTCGTCTTGGCCTTATCGAGCACAAGGGCCTGGGCTACTGGATGGCGTCCCATATTCCGACCATCATGGAGGCGCTCAACACGGGCGAGCCGTACCAGCCGGAGATGTGGATTGACCGTTCCGGCAACAAGCTGGCCATGATCGGCGGCGCGGAGACGTTCCTCGAAGCCATGAAGAAGATGAAGTTCATCGTCCACATGTACATGTATCCGACGACGACTTCCGTGGAGCTGGCAGACATCATCCTGCCGACGGCAGAGTGGCTGGAGACCGCGTACGGCGCCGACCGTTGCAACGTTTGGCTCATTCGCCGCGATGTGGTGCATACGTTCGAGCACGTGGACGAAACGCTCATCTGGTCGTGGTTCGCTGCTGCCATCGCCGACCGCGGTCATGAGCATGCCGCCATGGCGTTCGACGCAGCCAACTGCGGCCAGGCGGGTCCGTACTGGCGTACGTACGACGAGTACAAGGAGTACCTCGCTACGTTCATGAGCAACTCGTTCGGCGAGAAGTGGACGTGGGAAGAGTGCTGCGAGAAGCTCCCGGCAGAGTTCGTGAGCATGGACGAATGGATCACGTCCACGTACGAAAGCTACGAGAAGATTGACGAGACGACCGGCCTGCCTGCTGGCTTCGCTACGAACTCCAAGAAGATGGAGCCTTACGGCGAGGCCATGACCATCCTTGGCCGCACGGGCGGTCCGACGGGCACGTCGTTCTGGGACGGCTATGTGCTTCCGGCGGCATCGCAGGATTACCTGCCGCTGCCGAAGTACGTGGAGCCTGCCGAGTCTCCGCTGAACGATACCGAGTTCCCGTACACCCTGACCGAAGGCCGCGTGCCGTTCTACCATCATGGCACGCTGCGCAACGTCCCGTGGATGCGCGAGCTGTATCCCGTTCCCGAGACTTGGGTCAACCCCACGACGGCCGAAGAGATCGGCGTCGAGGACGGCGACTGGTGCTTCGTGGAGTCCCGCCGTGGCAAAATCCAGGGTCGCATCCATGTCACGAACGGCATTGCGCCGGGCGTGGTGTACCAGGAGCGCTTCTGGAATCCCGAGCTGTTGGACAGCGACGACCCGAGCCGTGCTTGGAAGGTCATGAACGTCAACATGTTGACCAAAAACGATGGTCCGTACAATCCCGAGTTCGGCACGTATACGCTGCGTGGCATCCAGGTGAAGGTCACGAAGGCCGACAGCGCGCCCGAGGGCGTGTGGACCGAGCCCGAGCAGTTCACGCCGTGGCTGCCTGAGGTTTCCGATGAAACGGGAGGAGGTTATGCCGTCTATGACGCGTAACGCTATCGTCATCGACCTCAATCGTTGCATTGGCTGCTATAGCTGCGAGGTCGCGTGCAAACAAGAGAACAACGTCGCCTTGGGCGAGTATTGGAGCAAGGTTTTGGCCGTCGGTCCGACCGGCACTCATCCTCATGTCGAAGAGTACTGGCTGCCGACCATGTGCCAGCAGTGCGAGGACGCGCCGTGCGTCCACGTATGCCCGACCGGCGCGAGCTACCGTGACCCAGATACGGGCGTGGTGCTCGTCAACAAAGAGCTGTGCATCGGCTGCAAGTACTGCATGATGGCGTGCCCGTACGGCGTCCGCTCATGGAACGCCGCCGAAAAGTGCGTCGAGAAGTGCACCTTGTGCGGCCAGCTTACGTCGCAGGGCGAGCTTCCTGCGTGCGTCAAGGCATGCTGCGGAGAGGCCCGCTTCTACGGCGACCTCGACGACCCGGAAAGCGACGCTTCCAAGCTGCTTGCTTCCTACGATGAGGCCGATATCCATCATCTGACCGATGTCGGCAACCGTCCGGTGTCCGCCTACGTGCTCTCGCCGCGTTTCGCTGAGTGGAAGAGTGGTGATTAAGCATGGCAATCCAGTGGTCTCTCGTTCTGTTCACGGTGTTGACCGGTATCGCCGGCTGGATGTTCGCAGGCGTCGCGTTCGATAGCCTGCGCGGCAAGAACCAGCCCAAGGCGTTCCTTGCCGGGCTCATCGCGCTGATCGTGATGGCGGTCGGCGGCATCGCTTCGGTGACGCACCTTTCGCACCCCGACCGCATGCTTGCGGCCTTGTCGCATCCCACATCGGGCATTTTCGTCGAGGCTGTCCTCGTCGGCCTTGCGGGCGTGTGCATGATCGTGTTCATCATTCTGGCAAAGCGCGGCGCTTCCGCCGGCGCGCAGAAGGTCTTCGCGGTTTTGGGCGCCATCTTCGGCATCGTGCTGTCCTTCATGGCAGGCTCGTCCTACATGATGAGCTCCACTTCGACGTGGAACACCGTCCTGCTGCCGATCGGCTATCTGTGCACGTCCATCCCGGGCGGCCTGGGCGCTTACTTGGCCGTCGTGGGCGCGGGCGACCGCGACTCGGCGCGCCTGCTTTCGATCGGCACTATCGTCGGCGGCGTGCTTGCAGCTGTCGCCTCCCTGGCGTACGTTGCGGTGACGGGCTTTCCGGCATCCGCAATGGCTCCGCTGTGGGCTGGCTGCGTCCTGTGCGGCGGCGTCGTGCCTGTCGTGTGCGGCGTTATGGGCATGAAGACGCCTGAGCGTACGGCGACGTTCGGCGTGGTCACCCTGGTGGGCGGCCTTGTTGGTTCCGCTTGCTTCCGCGTCATCATGTGGCAGGTGTTTGCGCTTGCTGCCGTGGGCGCTCCCTACATCACCAATTTCGCGGCGATGTAATCTTCGCTTCTGCCGTCGGCGGTAAGCCAACGGTGGGCACAACGTCGGGACGTCAGCTGAGAGCGGACGTCCCGACATCGCCGACGCCGCTGTGCGTCGGCTCTATTTCAACAGTGGCGTGCCGGGCCTGCACCCCTCCCAACCCCCGCCCGGCGCGTCCTGTCGACGCCTTCGCGGACGGCTTTGCGCGTTCGCGACAACCGAGAGGAGACCTGTCATGTCAGAGACGCTCGACGTGAAGAGTGATGCCTGTGCGCCTGAGTTTACGGACTACTTTGCGCAATCCGCCGCATTCTATCGGTTTTTGGGAAGCGTATTCGTCCGCGAGCTCACCGAAGAGCAAATTGAGGCGCTCACCGGCATATCCCTTGAGTGCGAAGACGACGGCAGCGATCTTGCCCGCGGTTTGAAGGGCGTTCGCACCTACCTCAACCGTCGCGGAGGCAACGCACGCCAAGACCTGGCGGTCGATTACGCGCGCGTGTTCCTGGCGGCGGGCGTGTACGAGGGGGATACTGCTGTTCCGTACGAGTCGGTGTATACGTCGCCCGAGAAGATTCTCATGCAGGATTCGCGCGACGAGGTCGTTCGCATCTACTGCGAAAACGGCCTTGCCGTCGACCCCGACCTGAACGTTCCGGAAGACCATCTGGGCTTCGAGCTGGAGTTCATGGCGCATTTGTGCGAACGCATTGCCGAGGAGGCGAGCGATGACCGTGCAGTGGCGAAACTGCTGAAAACGCAGAAGCAGTTCGTTCGAGAACATCTGCTCAACTGGGTGCCGGAGCTGCGCGACCGCGTGCGCGAGATTGCCGAACTGCGGTTCTATCCCGCCATCATGGATTTGACGGTCGGGTATCTAAAGGAAAACGTTGCGGTCATCGAAGAGATCGAAGAACGGTTGTAGCGCCGTCGAAAACGACTGCCAGGGCGATCGCCGACTGCTGGTCGGCAATCGTGACCGATGAGGCGTAGGGCGTGAGGGGAGGAGAACATGGATCCTATCACCAGAAGAGGGTTCCTGATCGGTGCCGCAGGTGCCGCAGGATTGTTCGTTGTCGGCGGCGCGGCAGTTGCCTTGGACGCGCCGGAGGAGAGGTCCTTGCTTCGTCCTCCGGGAGCACAGGACGAAGTGCGTTTGCTCGCGAACTGCATCAAGTGCGACAGGTGCCGAAGCGTCTGCCCGACGGGCGCGATCGTGACCGCCTTGGTCGAGGACGGCCTAGCCGAAGCGCGCACTCCTCTGCTCGATTTCCATCGTGGCTACTGCGATTTCTGTGGGAAGTGCCTTGAAGTGTGCCCGACTTCCGCCATCGTCGCGTTCGACGAGGCGCGCGAGAAGATCGGCGTTGCCGTCATTGACGAGAGCGAATGCGTCGCGTTTCGTCAGGGCGGTTGCCGCGTGTGCGTCGATGCGTGCCCTTACCAGGCAATCAGCGTCGACGGTTCAGGGCGTCCTGTCGTGGACGAGGCCGTCTGCAACGGATGCGGCGTGTGCGAGTACGTGTGCCCGTCTGCGACCTACGGAAGCTATTCCGGTTCGGGCACGCGCGGCGTGAACGTTGAGGCAAGGGGCTGACGATGAGGAAAGAAGAGCATACGGCCGCCTCTGACGGCTCGAACAAAGTCCGGAAGACGTGGACGCGGGCGCGCGGTCTGTTCATGGGCGCTATCGCGCTGTTCATTATTGCGTCGTTGATTTGGCATACGGGAGGCGGCTCGCTCTCCGCATTGGGCATCTCGTCTATTGCGGCAGTCTGTCCGCTGGGCATTGTGGAAGCCGCCGTTTCCGGCCGTGGCATCGCCGTGCACAGCGTGGTGCTGCTTGTAGCAGTGGTGGTGTTGACGTTCGTGTTCGGCAAAGCATTCTGCTCGTGGGCGTGCCCCACCAAGCTTATCCAAGGCTTTTTCCATGGCGGCAAGCATAAAAAGGAGCAAGGGCATGCGACGGAGCATGCTGACGGCAAAGACGCTGTCGGCAAAGCAGCGACGGACGACTGCAGCGTGTCCATTCCCCAGTGCGGCGACATGCCTGCGTGCGCAGGCTGCGCGAAAGCGCTCGAAAAGGTCGGCGGCAAACGTGACGGCTTTCGCCTTGATGGTCGCCATGTGGTCTTGGGCGGCACTATCCTGTCAGCGGCGGTGTTCGGGTTCCCCGTGTTTTGCCTGGTGTGCCCGGTCGGATTGACCATTGCAACCTTCATTGGCCTTTGGCATCTGTTCCAGTTCAACGAGACTACCTGGGGCCTGCTGCTGTTCCCGGCCATCCTTGTGCTCGAGCTCGTCGTCTTCAGGAAATGGTGCACGACGCTCTGCCCGATTTCTGCCCTGCTTTCGCTCATCGCATCGAAAAACCGGACCTTTAAGCCGGAGGTCGACGAAGCAAAGTGCCTACGTTCCCAGGGCGTCGACTGCCGTGTGTGCGTGACCGTATGCCCCGAAGAGGTCGACCCTCATACCCTGTCCATTCCAGAGTGCTCGAAGTGCGGTAAATGCATCGAGCAGTGTCCGGCGCAGGC
>DVGB01000014.1 GCA_018712955.1 Candidatus Aveggerthella stercoripullorum | reverse complement strand
CTCGTTTTTGGCACGCCTTCCGAAACCCCACGACGTGCTTTTGCGTCAGATCCCTTTTCCAGCACCTGCTTCCTCGGTCAAGCGCAGAGACATTGACCAAAAGGAAGCCAAATGTGCGCATGGATAGTAGCCTGTGCGCAGCGCTGCCCCGCAGCGCAGCGCTTATGCGGCTCGCAACCGCGATGAAACCTGGCAAACACTTCCTCGGGGTATACTCCTTCTCGGCAATACGCTCTATCGCAGCCGCTCCCCCTTCCGTCAAGCCGGGAGAGGCACCGCGAAACCGCCTCGAGACTGGCCTTTCTGCAGATAATCGTATGTGCGATCCTGCAGACGCCTGAGCGCACGACCGAAAGGAGACTGCATATGGACAAACCTTGCGTTCCCAGCCTTGAAAAGCTGCAGGAGACCTACCGCAACGACCGTTTCGCCACTCAGGCAGCACACTGCCGTATCGTCGAAGCGACGGCTGACCATGTCGTCTGTGAAATGCCCATCGAAGACGTGCATCTCAACGCCCACAACGCAGTCATGGGCGGCGCCACCTTCACCCTGGCAGATTTCGTGCTAGCCGTCATGTCCAATATCGTCAACCCGCCCAGCGTCACGCTCACAAGCGAAATCCGCTATCTCGGAACCGCCAAAGGAACGAAGCTCGTTGCCACCGGCCACATTGACAAATCCGGACGCCGTACGGGCTTTTTCACCGTAGACGTGACCGACGACCTGGGAACGAAGGTCGCAAAGGTATCCTCCACCACGTTCCATGTCGGATAAGGAGCGTCCATGGGCTATCGTTGCGTTCGCATTCACCCCACTGCGCGCATTGCGCCGAACTGCAGTATCATCGGCACCGTGGACATTGGCGCCGAAGCATCGGTTTTCTCCGGAGCTGCCCTTCGAGGAGACTGGGGATCGTCCATCTCCATCGGCGCGCGCACTAATGTCCAGGAGAACTGTATCTTTCATGTCAATGCCACCTCTCCGCTCATCGTTGGCGAAGGCGTGACGGTGGGGCACGGCGCCATCCTGCACGGATGCACCGTCGGCAATAACACGCTTATCGGCATGGGAGCCATCGTCCTGGACGATGCGCGCGTGGGATCGAACTGCCTTATTGGCGCAGGCTCGTTAGTAACGCAAGGCACGGAGATTCCCGATGGCACGGTAGCATTCGGCTCTCCAGCGCGCGTGCGTCGCACGCTGACCGAAGACGAGATAGCTACCCTGCGCAAAGACGCCGACGAGTACGCGCAGGCAAGCGGCGAGATGGTAGAAGCGGGCCTCATGATGTGGGGAGACTCCATTCCAGCCGACCATCCCACCATCGCCCTTGCGCACTGATTGCCTCTGGCGCTTTGAGCAAGTGCACAAAATGCAACGGCCGTAGCACCTATTGCAGTTCCTTGCGCTCGCTTGATGTGAGCAGCCTCGACACGAGCCGCGGCCTTCGCTTCGAGGGCATGTTCCAGGGGTGCTCGTCGCTGACGTCCTTGAACGCCTCAGGACTCGATGTCTCGAACGCTTCCCACATGGAAAACATGTTCCAAGGATGCACGTCGCTGACAACGCTCGACCTTTCGAGCTTCGCGTCAACACGCTGCAGTTACTTCCAAAACATGTTCGCTGACTGCTCCTCCCTCAAAACGCTTGATCTTTCAAACCTGGGGACGGGAGCCGCCGTCAACATGACGGATATGTTCGCATCCTGCAGCTCGCTTGAACACATTCGCCTTGGCAACCAGTTCTCGTTTGCAGGATCGGGGTCGAATACCCTTACGCTCCTGCCGTCTGCCACGGTCAACGGACATGCGGACTGGTTCTCTTCGACAACGCAAAGCTGGATGAGCGCTGATGAAATCGCTCGTTCCCAGAACAAGATCTACGCGGTGTACGCAAAATACCCCGTTGCGTACGAAGCCGATCCCAACCCGAGCACTCCCGTTAATCCCGGGGACGTCACCGCAAGCGGCATGTGGGGATCCTGCGCCTGGACGCTCGATAGCGCAGGAACGCTTATCGTCTCCTCCGGGTCGGGCGAACGCCTGGACGAGCAGGACAGCGCCCCCTGGTCGAACGTAGCCGACAGCATCAAGCATGTGCGTTTCGAAGGAAGGGTCGTCGCGCCAATCGTAGTCTGCGGCCTGTTCAGGAACTGCAGCAACCTGGAAAGCATTGACCTTGACGGCCTGGACACGTCAGGGACCGAAGTGATGAGCTGGTTCTTCTACGGGTGCTCGAGCCTCGCCTCCATTGACCTTTCGCCGTTGAACACCAGCAGGCTCATCAATACGAACAATATGTTCACCGGGTGCCGATCGCTGAAGAGCCTCGATCTCTCCCCGCTCGATACTCCGCGACTCATCCAAATGGATGAAATGTTCCAAGAATGCTCCAATCTCGAAAGCATTGACTTCACCGGATTCGATACGTCCAACGTGACGAAAATGGGATATCTGTTCTATGGATGCAGCAGCCTCAAATACGTCGACCTCTCCCCGCTTGACATGTCTCGCAACACCTCGCTTGCCGAGATGTTCGCACACTGCACGTCCCTTGTTTCCGTTGGCCTCAAGGGCTTGAATACTTCCAACGTCACCGCAATGGACGGTATGTTCAACGGGTGCACGAGCCTGTCATACGTGGACTTCGCCGGCCTCGACACCTCGCGCGTGACCACGTTCAGGGACATGTTCAACGGGTGCAGCTCGCTGCGCGCTTTCGACGCCTCGAACCTGAACACACGCAGCGCAACAAGCATGAGTTATATGTTCTGCGGCTGCACCGCGCTCACCTCTCTTGACCTCTCTTCGTTCAACACGAGCAACGTGACGGACTTTTCGAACATGTTCCGCGGTGCCGAAAACTTGCGTTCGCTCAACGTCTCCGGCTGGAACACCGCCCGCGCAACGAACATGGCAGAAATGTTCTTCGCCTGCCCTTACGTGACCTATTTCGACCTGACCTCGTTCAACACGAGCAACGTGCGCGATATGCATGGCATGTTCCGCTGGTGCACGTACACGCAGCGTATCGACCTCTCGAGCTTCAATACACGCTCGTGCGACAATATGGACAATATGTTCGAAGGTTGCGTGCGCCTTGTTCGAATGGACGTCGGCCCCGCCTTTTCGTTCACGGGGTCGGGCAATACCTGGTGTGTATTCCCCGATGGCGACACCGCGAACTACTACTACACCGACTGGTATTCGACCGCCCTTGGCGCATGGGTGCTCCCTGCGGACATCCCGGCGTCGTACAGCAACATGGCCACAACTTACCAGAAGACCGTCGAAACTCCCTCGATTTGGATTCCGCAGAAAAGCCCCTTCTCGGACGTGCCGAACGACCAATGGTACTCTGACGCCGTCGACTACATTGCCGCAAAGGGCCTTATATCAGGCTATGGCGGCACGGACCGTTACGGCGTCGGCGACACGCTTACCCGCGCCCAGCTTGCCACCATCCTCTGGCGCTACGCCAATCCGAACGAAGCCATGCTCTACGACGATGAGCAGATAGCGCAGACCGTGAACGAAACCGGCATGTCCGACGTCGAAGGCTATGCCTGGTATACGGGAGCAGCGAACTGGGCTGTCGAGAACGGCGTGATCAACGGATACAGCGGCGCGGACGGAAAGCCGTACGCATTCGGTCCGAACGATCCGGTCACCTTCGAGCAGCTCGTTGTTATTCTGGGCAATCTTACCTCGAACGGCGCCTCCCAGAACGCGCCCGTTTCCGTGCTCGATCGCTTTGTCGATGCCGATACGGTAAGCGGGTGGGCTGCAAGCAGCATGGCCTGGGCGGTGTCGCAAGGTCTTGTGAATGGCGGAAACGGTTACCTCAACCCGCTTGAAAACGCCACGCGCGAGCGCACGGCCATGGTTCTGAGCAACGCTTTCAACCTAGGGATTATGAAGTAGCCCCGAACACGGCAGCATATTGCGCAGAGTGCGCACATAAAGTCCCCGGCCGTTGTTGCAGCGACCGGGGATTTCTCTACTTATTGGCTTTCCATGCTACGCGGTCAACATTTCGCAAACACGCTACTTCCACTCATACCACCCTTCAGGCAGACCGTATTCTCGCAGTGCGTGGGCGACTCGCTCGCGGACCGTTCCCGTCGATTCGTCAAGGCTGACCCACGTCGGATCGGAAGAGCCTTCGGCAATCCACACCGTCCCGCCATTACGGCCCGGGCAGTATTCGGTATGCTGGATGGCGTCCTTCGATTCGTCCGACCACGCACCGCAGCCGCCGAACACTTCGTACCAGTAGCCTTCGGGGAAAATGCCCGTGTCGTTCGCCTGGTCTTTAACCCACTGAGGAGTGTCGCTCGGGAACACGAACGCTCCGCACTGCCAATGATGCTCGAAAAGGCAATCGCAGCCTATCGCGCTGTCGGCCGCAGCGAACAGGCTACACGCCGGGAGCGCAGAAGGCCTCGCCTGCCATACGCGGCACAATCGCGCGCATAAGGGCCTCGAAAGCGTCCTCGCGGCTTGCGCCCACATCGCGAATCTCCTCTTCGTTGGGAGAAGAGCCCTGAATACCGCACGCCATGTTCGTAATGAGCGACATGCCGAGCACGCTCATGCCCACATGGCGTGCGGCAATGACCTCTTCGCACACGCTCATGGCCACGGTGTCCGCGCCCAGTGTGCGAAATGCGCGAATCTCCGCACGCGTTTCGAAACTTGGGCCGAGCACGCCCAGATAGACGCCCTCTTGCACGCGCACGCCCGTTTCCAGCGCTGCTTCGCGCGCGATAGCGCGCAGTCGAGGGTCAAAACAATCGAGCATGGAGAAAAAACGCTCTGCAAGCCCCGCTGCATCCAAGTTCGCAATGGGATTACGCCCCGTCAAATTGATCTGGTCGTTCATGACGCAGAAATCGCCTACCTGGTAGGCGGCATTGACGGCGCCCGCCGCATTCGTGGTGACAAGCTGCCGAATCCCCAGCCTGTTCATAAGCCATATCGGAAAGGCCACGTCGACCGCCGAGCAGCCTTCGTACCCATGCAGGCGTCCTTGCATGGCGAGCACGCAAACGCCCGCGAAATCACCGCAAACGAAGCGGCCTACATGACCGTCCGCAGTGCTCTGGCGCATAAACGGCACCTCGCGAAACGGCACGAACGCTGCGTCCTCTATCTTTTCCGCCAGCGGATTCAACCCTGAGCCCAAGATGATGCCAATCGTCGGACGACGCGCGCCTATACGACGCCGCAGCGCGTCCGCTGCACGGTTCAGCCTCTCCGCCAGTTCGTTTCGCTCCACCATGCAATTCCCCCTGCGCGTCGACTGCCACGCCGAGCATCGCCCGGCAACCTTAGTTCGGATTGTAGCATCGTCGGAGCAAGCGCGAAGCCACTCAGCGGGCAGCAGGCTTTTCTGCCACGAGCACGCGCGGCCTTGCCGCCAGGTCGTTCACGACGCGAACATGGTCAAACCCGCCCGCTTCGGCAACAGCGACCGCACGGTCCATGCCCTCTTCATGCAGCTCGACCGCAAGCGTCCCCTTCGGACGCAGCATGTGCGCCGCAAACGGCACAATCCGCCGAAAAACGTCCAAACCGTCCGCGCCGCCGTCCAACGCAAGCGAAGGCTCGAAATCCCGCACCTCGGCAGGTATATCTTCCATAATGCCGCTCGGAACATAGGGCGGGTTCGAAATCACCAGGTCAATCTTGCCCTCGAAGCGTTCGGGAACGCTTTCGCCCAGATCGCAGGCCAAAACCTTCACGCGCTCCTCCACGCCGACTGCACGAACGTTCTCACGTGCCAGCAAAACCGCTTCGGGCGCGATATCGGTCGCGATCACGCGCGCGCCGGGAACCTCCGTCGCCACCGAGCAGGCTATACAGCCCGAGCCCGTGCACAAGTCCACCACAAGAGGCTCGAACGAAGGCGGCTCGAATGCCTCCATGTCAAGAAGGATCCCGTCCACCGCATCGGCGTCGACGTCGGAGTCGACGCCCGCGTTAACGCCACGGCCCAAGCCGACGTCGGAGCCCGTACCGTTTTGCGCGCCCGTATGCTCTTCGCGCGCTTTGCGCGCTCGTTCCGCCGCCAAAGCGACGAACGCCTCCCAGGCAGCCTCTTCCTGACGACGCTGCTCGGCGCGCAGGGCCGCAATGCCCTCGCTCACAAGAACCTCGGTCTCAGGGCGCGGGATGAGCACGCCGCGCGCTACCTTGAGCGTCAGATACCGGAACGCCGTTTCGCCCGTAATGTACTGCAACGGCTCGCCGGCGCCGCGCCGCGCTACCCATCCATGCAGTCTATCCAACTCTTCGCGCGAAAGCGGCCGTTCGAACTCCGTATAAAGCTCCACGCGAGAAAGGCCGCACGCTTCGCATAGCAGCCACTGCGCCGAAGTCCGCGGGCTTTCGTCGCCTTTGCGCGCCAGATATCCTTCCGTCCAATCCAGCGCGCTTTTTACCGTCCAGACAACCCCGCTCACTGTTCCACCGTAAACTTCCACGAGCAGCTGCAGGAACCATCTGTCACGTCCGGATGGCAGCTTTCGCACGAAACGCGAATGCGCCCGTCGATCGTCCGCGCAAAGCTCGCGAATTCTCGCTCGCCCGTTTCCTTGCAAGGGTGAAGCGGCATGCCTTTGCGCGTACGCGCCGTCTGAACCCGGCAATCGAGCACGCGGTACACAAGCGCACCGTCGTTCCATGTCAAGTCGTAATGGTTCGCGATGGAATTGAACTTGAGCGGCAACGCGGCCGCAAGCCCCTCAAGCCCTGGGTGCTCTCCGAGCCCGAGAAATGCCTTGAGGCGTCGGGCGTCGCTCACTGGAAAACGCTCCCATGCTGCATTATTAAAGCGCATGGCAGCATTCATGCCTTCCTCGCGTTCGACCGCCTGGAACCAAACGCCGTCGAGTGCGACCGCGTTCTTTGCGTACACGCGCACCAACTCGATAAGCTGCTCTTTCGAGAGCGCCTCGAGCTGGGACAATGCGTCTTTGCGCTCATGTGCGACGGCATCCTTTCTTTCGTTCTCTGCCGCTGCATGCCCCTTCTCTGTCATAGCTTCTTCAGCTTCCATGCGATTCCCTCCAAACGGCGAAACCGCCGCAGCCTTGTCGGCCACGGCGGTTTTTTCGTGCAAATCCTGCTTCCGGTCGAGAACTACTCGACGGCCGCTTCCAGCTTGCGAGCACGGTCCGCCGCCTGAAGCGCCGTGATGATGTCGCCCAGGTTGTCGCCTTCGAGCACACCGCTGTACGTGCTGTTGAAGCCGATGCGGTGGTCGGTCACGCGATCCTGAGGACCGTTGTACGTGCGAATCTTCTCCGCGCGCGCACCTGAGCCGATCTGTGCCAGACGCTCAGCGCCTTCGGCAGCTTGCTGCTCAGCGAGCATCTTCTCGTACAGGCGCGCACGAAGGACCGCCATAGCCGCAATCTTGTTCTGCAGCTGGCTTTTCTGGTCCTGGGACTGCACGACCAAACCGGTCGGCAAGTGCGTGATGCGCACAGCGGAGTCCGTCGTGTTAACGCACTGGCCGCCCGGACCGCCAGCACGGTACACGTCGATACGCAGGTCGTTTTCGTTGATTTCGACATCGATCTCGTCCGCTTCGGGCAGCACGGCGACCGTTGCGGTCGACGTGTGGATACGGCCCTGGCTCTCCGTCTTGGGAACGCGCTGGACGCGATGAACGCCCGACTCGTACTTCATGACGGAATAAACGTGGTCGCCTTTCACCTTGAACTGGATTTCCTTGTAGCCGCCCTCGTCGGACGGAGAGGCATCCATCGTTTCTACCTTCCAGTGCTGATGCTCGCAGAAGCGCATGTACATCTTGTACAGGTCGCCCGCGAAGATGGCAGCCTCGTCACCGCCAGCGGCAGCGCGAATCTCCACGATAATGTCCTTTTCGTCCGCAGGGTCGGACGGGATGAGCATGAATTTGATGTCCTCCTCAAGCGCAGGAAGCTTCTCTTCGGCGGACGCGATAGTCTCCTGGGCGAAATCGCGCATGTCGGCATCGTCGAGCATTTCCTTCGCATCGTCGATGTCCGCGCATGCCTGCAGGTACTCGCGCGCTTTCGCGACGAGCGGCCCTTGGTTCGCATACTCCTTCGAAAGACGGGTGTATTCCTTCTGGTCGCCCAAGACATCAGGGTCGCCCAGCTTCGCCTGGAGGTCTTCGTAGCCTTTGATGATCTTCTCCAGCTTTTCGCGCATTCCGGTCTCTTGCATCGCCTATCCTTCGTCGCATCACGAAACAAGCCCGCCCTGCAGCGGGAAGCTTCCCTTGCGCAGAGCGGACGTTTTTTGCCAAATGGATATGTTACCAGACGAAGAAGGCTAGCGGTGCGCCGCCACGAATTCCGCAGCTTCCTCGGCCACGTTCGCACCGTCGCCGACAGCGGTCGCCACCTGCCTCAGCGCCTTCGTGCGCACATCGCCTGCCGCGAACACGCCCGGAACGGACGTCTTGCCGTCCTCGCCCGCCACGATGTAGCCATGCTCGTCCAGTTCAAGCGCGCCAGCCAGGAACTCCGTATTCGGGATAGTCCCGATTGCCACGAACATGCCTTCGCATGCAAGGTCCTTCGTCTCTTTCGTCTTGACGTTCTCGACCTTCACGCCGGACAGCTTGCCTTCTTCGGCGTACGCTTCCGTGACCAGGCTGTCCCATTCAAAGCGCACATTCTCCAAACCCTCCAGCATGGCATGGTACACGTGCGTAGCGCGCAGCGTGTCACGTCGGTAAACGACCGTGACCTCCTCGCATATCCGCGAAAGGTAGATGGCGTCCGCCGCCGCGGTATTGCCGCCGCCGATCACCACGACCTTTTTGCCGCGGAAAAAGTTACCGTCGCAGGTAGCGCAGTAGCTGATACCGCGGCCTTCCAGCTCGGCGTTGTTCGGCAGGTCCATTTTGCGCGGACGCGCGCCCGTCGCCACGATTACGCTCACGGCGCACACCGTGCTGAACGGCGTAGTCAGCGTGCAGGGGTCCGTCGAAAAATCGACCGCCGTGACTTCCTCGTCAAAAGGCACGACGCCAAAACGGTCGGCCTGCTGCTTCATAGAAAACGCGAGGTCAAAGCCGCCTATACCTTCCGGGAAACCCGGATAATTCTCTATCTTCTCCGTTTCCGCCAGCTGACCGCCAGGCGCCATGCGCTCAAAGAGCGCGACCGAAAGGCCTGCGCGCGCCGCATAAAGAGCAGCGGTCATGCCCGCGGGGCCCGACCCGATAACGGCAACGTCAAACGTCTTGGAAGGTTCGTTCGTGTTCATGGTTCTTACCTTTCAGAGCACGTGCAGTGTCCGCAACCTCACTGCTCGCTCGCTTCGACTCCTTGCAATGCCCCAAACGCCCTGCCGCCGCCTACGGGAGGGGATGTTACCACCTGCACCGGAAGATGGCCTTTGGCTTCGCAGACCACCGCCGCGCATCCTGCCGTAAGCGTCAGCAAGGACGCAGGGCGCAAAACGGCCCGCCAAAACGGCGGGCCGCTCGTCAGTGCCTAGTCGAACAGGGACAGCAGCGCCGGCTTGGGCTGTGCGCCCACCATCTGGCGTGCCGGCTGGCCACCCTTGAAGAGAATGAGCGTCGGCACGCTCATGACGCCATATTTTGCGGCGACATCCGGGCTCTGATCGACGTCCACCTTGTAGACCTTTGCACGGTCGGCAACCTCTGCCGCCACGGCATCAAGCGTAGGAGCCAGCATCTTGCACGGACCGCACCACGTGGCGAAGAAGTCCACCAGCACCGGCTGCTCTGCGTCCAGGACCTTCGACTGGAATTCTGCGGAAGAGATGATCTCGCTCATGTTCGTTCTCCTTCTTGCCGGAAATGCCCAAATGCATCCAACCGGCTTCGTCTGTGTTTCGAGTGCATTGTACCCGTTCAGCGCAGCAATACCAAGCATGCTCTTTTAAATGTTACTATTTCGGTACCATTTCAGCGGCGGACGGCGATTTGTTACGGCACGTTGTCAACTCGAAGGCGCGCTCCCAAAGGCTTCGCGCACCGTGACTATACTGCTCTGAGACAAGGAAAGGACCTCACATGGACGAAGCACGCACTGCCGACACTGAGATAACGCCTGAAAGCCCCTGCCCCGAAAGCGAGCATGCAGACAGCTTCGACGCGGAAAAGGCTCCTGTCGCGCAAAATGAGGATGGGCACACTTGCAATCCTTCCGACGACGCCTTGCGCGCCGTCATGGCGCAAACGCCGGCGTGGGAAGGACACCCCGTGCTCGACTGCAATCTTGTGCTCGAAGGCGGAGCCATGCGCAGCCTGTTTACCGCTGGCGTGCTCGACTTTCTTATGGACAAAGGCGTGGTGTGCCAGCGCGTTATCGGCACGTCGGCCGGTGCGCTGTGCGGCTACAACTACGTGGCGGGCTCAACCGGTCGCACATGCTACATCAACGTGAACTTTGCGCCCGACCCACGCTATCTGTCCTTGCGCAGCTTCGCGAAGACCGGCAACGCGTACGGACGGGATTTCTCTTTCGACGAGATACCGAACCGCATCGAGCCGTTCGACTACGATGCCTACCGGCGCTCCCCTATCGAGCTCGTTGCCGTCTCCAGCGACCTTGATCTGGGAGAAGCCGACTACCACGTGATAGAAGACCCGCAGAAAGACCTGCCCTACGTAATGGCAAGCTCGTCCATGCCGCTTGTGAGCCAGATTGTCGAAATAGACGGGAAGCGCCTGCTCGACGGCGGTACCTGCGATAGCATCCCGATCGATTACTCCCGTTCCACCGGCGCCGCAAAGCACCTTGTCGTGCTCACCCAAGATGCCAGCTATCGCAAAGGTCGCGACAAGATGCTAGCAATCGAGCGGCAAGTGTACGGAGACTACCCGTACTACCTTGAGCGGCTCGAGCATCGACCGTACGAATACAACCGCACGATCCGCCGCCTTGAGCGCATGGTGCAGGCAGGCGAAGCGTTCGTCATTCGCCCCGAACGCCCCGTCGGCGTTTCGAACATCGAGCACGACCAAGAAAAGCTCTTTGCGCTCTACGAGCATGGCGTCGAAGTCGCCGCGAAGGCATGGTCAGCCCTGAAGGAATATCTCGAAATCGAGTAGCCTGCCCTCAGCCGCCGTACGGCCGAAGCATCGCGCGAACCATTGGCATTCTGCGAAAACGACGCTCGGCCGCACGAAAACGAAAGGACGGCAAAGCCGCTTTTGAACCAAGCGGCTTTGCCGTCCTTTTTGCAAGCGATCTGCACGCTTTTTGCAGACGCGCTTCGTCTTACGTCAGCTACATTCCAAGCCAGAACGCCACTTTAGGCGCGTATCCCATCACAAAGATGACCACAATGAGCGCCGGAATGCCGTACTTTACCCACAGGCGCGTCTTCGCGGGGAATTTGAGGCCCTCGCCCGTGTCCGCTTCCTTCAAGAATTTGTCCCAGCCCCATCCGTAACGAGTCGTGCAGAACAGAACGAAGATGAGCGAACCAAGCGGCAGCATGTTGTTCGAGACGATGAAGTCTTCGATAGTCTGGATATCGCCAATACCAGGGATCGTGACGCCAGACAGCACGTTGAAGCCGAGCGCGCACGGCAGGCTCAAAACAACCACGAGAATGCCGTTGAAGACGACTGCGCGCGTACGCGTCATGCCCCATTTGTCCATCGAGAAGCTGACGAGATTCTCGAACACCGCGATAACCGTAGAAAGCGCCGCAAAGCTCATGAACACGAAGAAAAGCGCACCCCACACGTTGCCAAGCGGCATCTGTCCGAATACCACCGGCAGCGTTACGAACACGAGCGACGGGCCGGAATCCGGCGTGATGCCGTAGGCAAAGCATGCCGGGAAGATAATCAAGCCTGCAAGAATGGCAACGAGCGTGTTGAGGGCCGTGACGTTTACGGCCTCGCCGGTCAAGCTGCGCTCGCGGCCGACCTTCGAGCCGAAGATCTCCATCGCGGCAATGCCGAGCGAAAGCGAGAAGAACGCTTGGCCCATGGCAGCATAGACCGCCTCGCCAAAGGTGGCCCATCCGCCTGCGAACATACGGCTGAAGTCCGGCACCAGATAAAATGCAATGCCCTCGCCCGCGCCCGGCAACGTCATCGCACGGATGCAGAGTGCGATCATCGCCACGAAAAGAATTGCCATCATCCATTTCGTGATGCGCTCGACGCCATTCTGCAGCCCCATAGCGCAGATCACAAAGCCAATCAGCACGGCTGCAAGCATCCACGCCACCAGCTCGCCCGGGCTTGCGAGCATTGCATTGAACAGCTCGCCCGTCGCTGCAGCGTCGGCGCCGTTGAAGGCGCCGGAGGCCATCTTCGGAATGTAGGCGGCCATCCAGCCGGCAACCGTGGTGTAGAACATCATAAGAATCATGCAGCCGATATAGCCCCACCACGAGAACCAGTGGAACCGGCGCTTCGGCTCGAGGATGTCGAACGCCTGCGCACAGCTTTTCTGGCTGGCGCGCCCGACGGCGAATTCCATCACCATGACGGGAAGGCCTAGGATAACCAGGAAGATCAGGTACAGAAGCACGAACGCGCCGCCGCCGTACTCGCCGGTGATGTACGGGAAGCGCCACACGTTGCCCAATCCGATAGCACAGCCGGCCGCCACCAGGATAAAGCCGATGCGCGACGCGAAATGCTCGCGCTGCGGCGCTTGCCCCGCTGCCTTTGCAGCCGCCTGCTTAGACTGCTCGATGTCTGCCATATCGCTTGCTCCTTGACGAATAATGCGCAAAAAACGCCCAAAATTGTAGCGCAAGCGCCTCATTCTGTCCCCGATTATTTCCGAGCATGAAAGCAGGATTTACCGCTCGCTATCGCACTGTCATTTCGCACCGCGCGCAAGGCCGATGCTGCCTGCGCACGTCAGCGCAAAGTAGAGGCCGTAGAGCGCCAGGAACGCGAATGCGGTCATCCCCGCAGCGGCTGTAATGTCCAAATGCCCGAACGCTGAGACCACGTCTGCCACCACCTGGAACGCGCATGCCGTATGCGCAAGGGCCAACGCCAGAGGAAACGCGAAGCACACCGCTACCTGTACGAGCACCGAAGCCGCAATCTGCTTGGCGGACGCCCCCAGCTTCGAGAGCAGCGCATACCGCTCCGCATTGTCCGAAGCACCGGACAGCTGCTGGATGGCCAGAATGGCCGCCGACGCCACCACGAGAATGAAGCCGATGTAGACCGCCAGATATCCGACGATAGCGGTCAATCCCATGTTCTGCTCCCATACCTCGTCACGCGACAGGGAGCTTGAAACCGGCCAGGTATGCGGTTCGACGGAATCCTGAATGGACGCGCACAATTCCGTGAACTGGCGCTCTGCATCTGGATTCTCATCCGCGAAATCAACGTCCAGAATAGACCGGTACGGCATGAGCCCTTCCGGCAAGACCTCGTCCGGCACAATGAGCGCACCTGACTGCAAAGGAATGCTCGCCGTCTCGACGCACGCTTCCTGCACGTCGCCGATCACGTGCAGGGGCGCGCCCTCCACGTTCAGCGTGACGTTCGCATCTGCCACATCGCGCAACCAGGCGATGGTGATGTCCGAATCAGACGCCAGCGCGCATTCGTCCGCTTCCAGCGAAAGCGGCTCGCGCCCTGCCAGCTCGAGCGCGGCGTTGTACTGCGAAAGCGAAACGTACAACAAAGGCGACGCTCCCCAGTCGGAGGAAAGCAGCCCCTCGGCGCGCGAGGCGAGCTTCTGGTCCGCGAGCGCATCGAGCGTTTCGTACGCAAGCGTCGTCGAACCCAGGTAGTCGACCTGCACCGTGCGCGCGACGGCATCGTCCCAGGAATCCTCCCCAAGCAGCGCGCCCGACTCCTTCAGCCCGCGCGCCATGTCAAAGTCGACTTCGCGCGCATAAGAACCGTACGTCGAATCGTAGAGCGTAATATCGTTGCCGCCCTCGTCCGTTCCGCCCGGATTGCCCCAGAACGTCGAAACGGTCGCGTCGTAAGATGTCGTCCGCTCGATGTTCTCCTGAAGCGTGTTGCAGATGCCAATGCCGCCGCAGACGCTCGTGAGCGCCAAAAACAGCGTCATGCAGATGACCGCCATGGACAGGAAGGTCGAATTCACGCGGGCGTTCAGCTGCCGCAGCGTGAACATGGCAAGGCCGCGCAAGTACAGCGGGCGAAATGCCTGGACAGCCCGCAGCAAGAACCCGGACAGAGAGTAGAAGAGCAGCAGCGTCCCCGCGCACACGAGGACGGTCGCCGCGTAGAATTCCGGGGAAAGCGACATCAGGCCGGTTTTCAGCAAGAGCCAGTATGAGACCGCGATGAGCGCGCACGCCACAACGAAAAGTGCGAACGACAGCGGAATGCTGCGAAGCCTCATCTCGTCATTCGCCTTCGAGGCCGCCAAAAGGTCGATAAGCCGCGCACGCATGACCACGCCCGAATTCGACACGATCGTGACGGCGAAGATGGCCAGAAAGCACGCAAGCGTTCCTACCAGGGCATCGCGAGAAAACACGAACGTGAATCCAGGCACGTCCGCCCCGAAAAACGATGCCGTCACCTGCATGAGGAGCTGCGAAAGCCCCAGGCCCAACAGGATGCCCACCGCAAGCGAGACCGCGCCTATCATGCCCGTCTCGAGCGCCACCAAGCGCGCTAACTGCCCGCGCTGCATGCCAAGCGTAAGGTAGATTGCAAACTCCTTTTTGCGACGGCGAATAAGGAAGCGGTCCGCGTAGACCACCAAAAATGCAAGGATAACGGCTACAAAGACCGATACCCCCGAAATCAGGATGCCCAAGATCTCCAAAAGCCCGCCGCTTTGCCCTTCGAGCGCTAAGACCGCTTTCTGGTCGGTAATGGAATTGAACGCATAGAACACGCTCACGCCGAACACGAGCGTGATGAAGTACAGGGCGAAATCACGTGCCGATTTGCGCACGTTTCCCCATGCGAGCTTACAGAACATCATCTTGATCGCCTCCCAGCTTCGTGGTAACGGATACGATGTCGGCAAAGAACGCCTTGCGGTCTTTGCTACCGCGCTCCAGATGGCCCCAGAAGCGGCCGTCCTTGATGAAGACCACGCGATTGGTGCAGCTTGCCGTAAAGCTGTCATGGGTGACCATGACGATGGTCGAACCACGCTGGTTGAGCAGCGAGAACGTCTCGAGCAGCACCTTTGCGCTCTTGGAGTCCAGCGCGCCGGTAGGCTCGTCGGCCAAAACGAGCGTCGGGTTGCCCACCGTTGCGCGCGCCGCTGCCACGCGCTGTTTTTGCCCGCCGGACAGCTGGTGCGGGTATTTGTCCAGCACTTCGCTGATGCCCAGTATGCGCGCGAGCTCGCGCACGCGCATGTCGACCTCGCGCGCTGGCGTATGCTTGATCGTGAGCGCCAGCGCAATGTTCTCGTACGCCGTCAGCGTGTCGAGAAGGTTCGAATCCTGGAACACGAACCCCAGCTCATCACGGCGAAATTTCGCGACCTCGCGCCGCGAGAGCGCCTCGACGTTGCGTCCTCCGATAACGATCTGACCGCTCGTGGGAACATCGATGGTGCTGATGCAGTTGAGCAGCGTGGATTTGCCAGACCCCGAAGGGCCCATGATCGCCACGAACTCCCCCGCCCCCACGCGCATGCTCACGTTCTCGAGCGCGATAGTCTTCGCCGCATCACCGCGCTTGCCGCGCCCTCCGTAAACTTTCGTGACATTGCGCACATCGAGCGCGTCGCTGCTTGCCATGTTCGGCCTCCTTCCCTTGCTGCCATTCCGCACACCGCCAAGGTGTGGCGTCTTTGCACGGCGCTTGCCGTGTTCGATGCTGCTTCCACCATGGCGACAGTACTTTGAGGCAGCCTGGCGCGCTCCTTACGTTTGCCTGACTTTTCTACGCGGATACTTGATGGGTCTGTTCTCGGCTGCAAGAATGGGCTCATGGAAAGACATGACCGCATACACGAAAAATGCCTGCTCGTGGTAGACGACGCGCCTGAAATCCGCGCGCTTGTCCGCTCGGTCTTGGAGGATGCTGGCTACACGAATCTTGCGTTCGCCGCCGACCACGCCCAAGCCTTGGCGCAATTCCAGCAATTCCGTCCCGACTTTGCGCTTTTGGACGTCATGCTTCCAGACGGGGACGGATTTACGCTCGCGTGCGAAATGCGCGCGATGGACCCCGGCCTCCCCCTCATGTTCCTCACGGCAAAGGATCAGCCTGAAGACCGCCTTTCCGGGCTTACCTTGGGAGCGGACGACTATCTCGTAAAGCCGTTTTTGCCCCAGGAGCTCCTTCTGCGCATCGGCGCCATTCTCAGGCGATGCTATCCGGAGGACGCGGGCGGGAACGAGCTTTCGCTCGCCGCCTGCACGGTCGACCTCGATAATGCCGAAGTCATTCGTTCCGACGGCACGACCGCCCAGCTCACGGCTAAAGAGCACACGCTGCTTTCCGCTCTCGCGCGCAATGCAGGACGCATCGTCACGATGGACGCCCTCTGCGAAGAGCTTTGGGGGCCTGCGTACTTCGGATGTGAAAATTCGCTCATGACGCATGTGCGCCGCCTGCGCGAAAAGATCGAAGCGAACCCCTCCAAGCCCGAAAGCCTGGTTACCGTTAAAGGGCTTGGTTACCGCCTCGCCGTGAAGAAGCGCGCATGAAACGCACGGACACGCCTGTCAACCCTGTTCAAGCGCGCACCGACGCGCGCGAACGCAGGCGCCGGCGAAGGGGGCGCAGCGGGCTTGCGGGCTTTATAGGCAAATACTTCCTGCTGTTCAGCGCCCTTATGGTCGTCATGGTCGTCGTTGACTTCGTACTCTACGTCGCCATCTCTCTGTACGCCATGCAGGGAGGAGCAGACGACGTGACCGGCCCGACACAGCTTTCCACGCGCATTTGCTCTGCCTTGGAACCGCAAGAAGACGGCAGCTTCGACCTTGCGCCCGAAATGGAGCAGCGCCTCGACCGTGAAGGCGTCTGGGGATTTCTCATGGCCGCAGACGGCAGTGTCGTCTGGACGAGCAAAGGAACGCCCGCCGATGCCGTGCTGCCAGACTCAGCCCAGGACATCGCGCTCGTTGCGCATTACGGCACGCTCGGGTCGAACCCCGCCTTCGTCTACACCCCTGCAAACAACGACCTCATATCAAGCTCTGGTGCAGAGTCCCTTCCGAGCGACGACTCGCTCGTCGGGATTGAGAACGTCGGTACGGACACCTTGCTGGTGCTTGTCTATCCTCAAGGCAGCCGTGTAATTTTCCCCACCACCTCGTTCTCGAGCTCGTCCTTCGGCGCCATCGGCCTGTGCATCGCCGTCATCCTGCTCGTCGACCTTGCCATTCTTTTCATCGCCTACGTCGTGTCCCGCCGTTCTATCTTCCGCGGAATCCGCCCCGTCTCGGAAGGCATCGGAAAGCTTGCGCAAGGAGAACCGGTGCGCCTCGATGCGCATGGCGACCTGGCAGACATCGCCGACGATGTGAATGCTGCCTCCGATATCATCTGCGCAAAAGACGCTGCACGCGCCAACTGGATCAGCGGCGTCTCTCACGATATCCGCACGCCGCTTTCCATGGTCATGGGCTACGCCGACCGCATTGCCGAAAACCCTGCGGTTCCCGAGCGGTCACGGACCGAAGCATCCATCATTCGCGCCCAAAGCATGAAAATGCGCGATCTCGTAGAGGACCTCAACCTGGCGTCCAAGCTTGAATACGATCTGCAGCCGGTAGGCTCCGACCCTCTTTCCCCCGCCGCTTTGGTGCGCGCGACGGCAGCGGAATTCATGGATGCGACAGACCCTGCCCTTTATTCGCTGGACGTCGACGTCGACCCGCGCGCCCAACACGTCGTCTTCGAGGCAGACCGACGTCTGCTCGGCCGCGCAGTGCGCAATCTGCTACAGAACGCGGTCTCGCACAATCCTCAAGGCTGCAGCATCGTAGTTTCGCTTGGCATAGCAGACGCGTCCGGCATCGACTTCCCTGCATCGCCCCGTAACGCGTCCCAACCGAACTGCGCAGGGCGGAAAGCATGGCAGCATGGATGTTCGTCAGGATACGGTAGCGCCTCAACAGCATGGTATGTGCGCGTATCCGACGACGGCGTTGGCGTGGATGCCGCAGAGCTCGTGGTACTTCAGAATGGACCCGCCAGCCTTGGCGATGCGGCACAGCAGTGCGGCGATGGCTTTGCGTCCCACGGGCTGGGACTCCTGCTTGTACGCGGGATCGCGCGCGTCCATGGCGGTACCGTACTGTTTGCAAGCGAAGGAAAAGGGCGTGGTTTTTCCGCCACGCTTGCATTCCCGCTCGATGCAACATCGCAATATCGCCCCTAAGCGCGGGCGAACGCCCCTTCGCCAACACTAAGGCAGCAGGTGCCTGGACAGCGTTTCGTCCTACCGACCGGCAAACAAGACGGCTTGGAGGCGACGGTGCTTTGCGCGCAATCCGCATGTCCCTTTTCAATCTTTCTTTGTCGCCGCCTTCACCGCGGCAAAGAGCGGTATATTGAATGGTTGCACTGTACCCGGCGAAAGACAACATCCTCATGACCCACGACTTTATCTCACTTGCCATCATCGCCCTCGTGGCAGCGCTGGCCCCCATCGTTGCAAACCTCATTCCACGCAAGCCTGTGCCTGAAACTGTGCTCCTCCTGGTCGGAGGCGCCGTCCTGGGCCCGTCAATGGTCAACGTCATCTGGCTTGACGAAAGCGTCCAGCTGCTCTCCGAACTGGGATGCGCTATGCTCTTCCTGCTCGCAGGCTACGAAATCAACCCCAAGACCATCACGGGACGCGAAGGAAAACGCGGGCTTGCCACCTGGGCAGTTACGCTTGGGCTTGCCTTTATTGCCGTGCACGCGTTCACCGGCGTCTCCGCGCGGGGCATGGACGGCCTCGCCGTCACCATTGCGCTCACCACGACCGCCATCGGCGCGCTTATGCCCATCCTGAAAGAACGCGGCCTGCTGGAAACGCGCATCGGAAGCTCCATTCTCTCCTACGGTACCTGGGGTGAGCTCGGGCCTGTGCTTGCCATGGCGCTTTTGCTCTCTACGCGCGCTGCATGGCAGACCGTCGCTATCCTCATCGGGTTCGTGGCCATTGCCGTTCTGGTCGCGCGTTTCGGCCACCAGACCACCCAGTCGGACGGCCGTGTCTACCGCATCCTCTTCGAAGGGCGCGAGACCACCTCGCAGACGTTCGTGCGCGTGACCATGCTGTTGCTCATCGTGCTCGTTGCGCTTTCTTCGCTTTTCAGCCTCGACATCGTGCTGGGCGCGTTCGCTGCAGGCTTCATTCTCCGCTACGTCATTCCGGAAGGAGACCATCGCCTGGAATCGAAGCTCGACGCCATCGGGTACGGGTTCCTGATTCCGCTGTTCTTCGTCATCTCCGGCGCGAAAATCGACCTGACCGCCGTTGCCTCGCAGCCGATGCTTTTGGTCGGGTTCATCCTCATGTTGCTGCTCATCCGCGCCGTACCGATCGTGGTGTCCATGATGCGCGACAAAGATCCTGAGGTCGTGGAGCTCGGACCGCGCAATCACCTGACGGTTGCCATCTATTGCACGACCGCTCTCCCGCTCATCGTCGCAGTGACCACCGTTGCGGTCAACGCAGGCGCTATGGAGGCTTCGACCGCTTCCGTCTTCGTCTCCGCCGGCGCACTGACCGTGCTCATCATGCCGCTGCTGGCTTCCATCACCTATCGCGTGGTAGAAGCCCATCCCATCGAGCGCATTCGCGGCCGCTGGAGCGGCTCGCTTTCCTCCGAAGACGACGAGAACGTCCCTCCGGAGCAGCGAGAGGACGACGGCAGGTAAACACCGGAACCCGTCCTCTCACGCTTCGACGGCCCAGACCAAGCAAGGCTCCGAATTGTTCGGAGCCTTGCTTTTTCCACCGTATGTTCAGCAATGCACGGGACTTTGGTGAAATCCCGTCATGTTCAACACAGGGGGGCGCTTCCACGGTCTCCCGAGAAAAGCGCTCTCCCACGTGCTTACAGCGCCGCTTCGCGAATGGTCTCCACGAGCTTTTCGACCGGCCAGGAGCCCAAATCGCCCTCGTGGCGGTCGCGGACGGACACCGTGCCGTTCTCGACCTCTTTGTCCCCCAGAACCACCATGTACGGAATCTTCTGGCTCTGCGCCTTTGCAATCTTCACGCGCATGGGCTCGTTCTGGTCGTAGACCTCGACACGGCCGCCTGCAGCTTTAAGCTGCTTCACCAAATCGGCCGCGGCGTCTGCATGGCGATCGGCGATAGGCAGAATGGCCACCTGCACCGGAGCCAACCACAGCGGCAGAGCACCGGCGTAATGCTCGATCAGGATGCCGAGGAAACGCTCGATGGAGCCGAAGATAGCACGGTGCAGCATCCACGGACGCTCTTCGGTGTTGTCCTCCGTGCGGTACGTCAGACCGAAACGTTCGGGCATGTTGAAGTCGACCTGAACCGTGGAGCACTGCCACGTACGGCCGATGGCGTCCTTCACCTTGATGTCGATCTTCGGGCCATAGAAAGCACCGTCGCCCTCGTTGATGTCGTAGGCAAGATTGTGGCGGGCGCACGCTTCCTTGAGCGCGTTCGTGGCATGATCCCACATGTCGTCCGTTCCGATAGACTTCTCCGGACGCGTGGAAATCTCCGCTGCGTACTCGAAGCCGAACGTGGTCATGATGTGGTCCACCAGATCAAGGATGGCAACCACCTCGTCCACAACCTGTTCGCGCGTGCAGAATACGTGTGCGTCGTCCTGCGTGAAGCCGCGAGCGCGCATGAGACCGTGCACAACACCGCTCATCTCATGACGATAGACCGTGCCGAACTCGAAGTAGCGCAGCGGCAGGTCACGGTACGAATGAATATCGTTCTTGTACAACATCACATGGCCCGGGCAGTTCATGGGCTTCACGCCGTACTCGGACAGGCGCGGATGCTCGTCGTCCCCTTCGTTGATGTTGAAGAAGTACATGTTCTCCTTGTAGAAGCCGTAGTGGCCCGAGGTCTTCCACACGTCAGCATTGTAGATATGCGGCGTGATGACCTCTTCGTACCCGCGCTCGTACAGGTCGCGACGCAGCCATTCCTGCATGATGCGGATAACGCGCGCACCCTTCGGCAGGTACATGGGCAGGCCTACGCCCGCCATGGGATCCATCATGAAGATGCCCAGTTCGCGGCCAAGCTTGCGATGGTCGCGCTTTTCGGCTTCCGCCAGGTTGTAGAGGTGCGTCTCCAGGTCCTTCTTCTTGAAGAACGCCGTGCCGTAGACGCGCTGCAGCATCTCTCGCTCGGCGTCGCCCTTCCAGTACGCGCCCGCAACCTTCATAAGCTTAAAGGCACCGATCTTGCCCGCGGAGCACACGTGCGGACCGGCGCAGAGGTCTACGAAGTCGCCGTGACGGTAGACGCTGATCTCCTCGGCCTCGGGAAGTTCGCGCACATGCTCCAGCTTGAAGCGCTGGTCGGCGAATATCTCCTCCGCCTGCGCGCGGGTTACAACCTCGCGCACGAACGGCTCGTCGCGGTCGATAATCTTCTGCATCTGTGCCTCGATGGCCTCGAAGTCGTCCGTGGACAGGCTGCGGGACAGTTCGAAATCGTAGAAGAACCCGTCTTCCGTCTCCGGGCCGAAAGCAATCTGCGCACCTGGGAACAGGGTCTGCACCGCCTCCGCCATAACGTGCGCGCACGAATGGCGCATGACGCCCAAAGCTTCCGGGCTCTTCTCGGTGATGATCTCCACGGTGGCGCCGTCGTGCACCTCGGTGGTCAGGTCGGCGAACGCACCGTCGACCTTGCCGCAAAGAGCAGCCTTCGCCAGGCCCGCGCCGATGGAGGCGGCCACGTCACCAACCGTGGACCCAGCTTCCAGCTCGCGCTTCGAGCCGTCGGGGAGAATGATTTCCATGTTCGTTCCTTTCTTGCGCCGGGCGGATACAAACACGCCTGCGCGGTCGTCGCGCGAGGGCTTGCTCCTCGCGCACGGTCAAAATATGAAAAGGCCGCCGGGAAGTTCCTGGCGGCCTCATCAGCACCATTAGCGTGCGCCGTTATCCTCCTGCGGACGCAGAGCACGTTGCTGTTGAGCGGGGGCCGCCTGACGCGGCGCGGTAGTGAGCCTTTGGTTGGCATTCGGTCGCGCGCCCTGCACGGCACGACGGCGCTGCCCGTTGACGGGCGTTGCGCAGTACGGACAGACCGTCCACGAAGGATCGAGCGCATGACCGCAGGTAGAGCACAGGTTCTTCAGGCGCTGGTGGCAGTTCGGGCAAATCACGTAGTCCGATTCGACCGGATAGCCGCACGTGGCGCATTCGCCATACTTCATCAGCTGGCGCTGCTTGAGGGCTACCTCCAACTCCTGCTCGTCTTTGTCGATCTGCAGCAGCGGCGGACGCATCAGCAGATAGGCGATCACGCCCACCAGAGGGATAAGGGCAACGATAGCCCAAATGAACCAGACCGTGCCGCGGCGGTACGCATCGCGCACGACCCAGACGATGGACAGCACGTACAAGATGACAAGAAGCGCGATGATGACCACCGATGCTGCTTGCATCTGAGGCGTCCACAGCTGGGACAGCAATTCACTCATGTCGATTCCTTACGTCGTGTCGATTGGGGCCTTCGGCCGCCTTTCGGGTAACAGTCCGCCGTGAACGGACTGTGCACGATTGTAGCAAAGATGCGTTCCTCGGCAAAACGCGACGCGTCTATCTGGTTGAAACGGCCGTTGGCACAGCCGCAAACCGCTACAAGCGCATACCGTGCAGGCAGCGAAGCGGCCGCCCGGACCCGTCCGGACGGCCGCACCATCCCCTGCGCTAGCCCAAGTCTGCCAGCTGTGCTTCCACCAGCGCAAGCTTTTCTGCAAGCTCGTCGCGCTTCGCCGTGTCCTTCTCCACGATCTCCGGCTTCGCCTTCGCCAGGAAGCCCGGATTCGAAAGCTTCTTCTCGAGCTTTGCCACGTCGGCAGCGAGCGTTTTCTGCTCTTTCTGAAGGCGAGCACGCTCTGCGTCGAAGTCCACTAGGCCGGAAAGGCGCACGTACGCCTCCACGCCAGCGCCCAGCACGGCAACGGACTCGGTCGGCTTCTCGGCGTTTTCGCCCATAGCCAAATCGTCCAGGTTGGCCATGCCCTGCAACAGCGTGCGCTGTTCCTCGAGCAGCGCCGCATCGGTACCGGACGCTTTCACGACGGCAGAGAGCGCCTGCTTCGGCGAAATGCCGTAACGCGCGCGAATCGAGCGGATGCCCGAAACAAGCTCGGTCACCAGCTGAATAGCACGCTCAGCGTCCACGTCCGCGTAACGGGCAAGCCGAGCGGCATCAGGCCACGCGGCAACGATCAGATGCTTCGCATCCTTTTCGCCCGGCAGCTCCTGGTAGATCTCCTCGGTGACGAACGGCATGATGGGGTGCAGCAGGCGCAGCGCCTGGTCAAGCACGAACACCAGGTTGCGCTGGCACGCAAGGCGATCGGCCGCATCCTCGGAAGACAGGCGGCTCTTCGAGAACTCGATATACCAGTCGCAGAACTCATTCCAGAAGAAGCCGTACAACTCGCGCGTGATCTCGCCGAACTCATAGCGCGTAAAGCAGTCGTCAACACGGGCAACGAGCCCCGCCAGGCGGGAGAAAATCCACTTGTCGGCAGGCGTCGTGGGCTCGGGGTCCCCCGGCTCGAAACCGTCGAGGTGCATCATGACAAAGCGGGCGGCGTTGCGGATCTTGTTCGCGAAGTTACGGCTGCTCTCCAGCTTCGCTTCGTTGAACCTCAGGTCCTGAGCGCCCGTCACCTGCATGAGCAGGCCGAAGCGCATGCCGTCAGCGCCATAGTCTTTCATGAGGCGCAGCGGATCGACGCCGTTGCCGCGGCTTTTGCTCATAGGCTTGCCGTCTGCGGCCATGACCGTCGGATGGATGATCACGTCGTGGAACGGAATCTCCTTGCAGCAGTACATGGACGCCATGACCATGCGCGCCACCCAAAGTCCCATGATGTCGCGTGCCGTGGCAAGGACGTTCGTGGGATATGCCGCCTTGATCTCAGGCGCTTCCATCCCCTCTTCGGTCCAGCCCATCGTGGCGAACGGCCACAGCTGGCTAGAGAACCACGTATCGAGCACGTCTTCGTCCTGACGGACCTTCGCACCGCACTTCGGGCAGACATCGACGTCCTCGACGGACGCGTCTTCCCAGCCGCATTCGTCGCAATAGAACATCGGGATGCGGTGGCCCCACCACAGCTGGCGGGAAATGCACCAGTCCTTGAGGTTTTCAAGCCAATCCAGGTAGACCTGCTTCCAGCGCTCCGGATAGAACTTGATCTGGCCGTCCCGCACCACGCGAGCTGCGTCTTCCTTCAGGCCGTCAACGGCAACGAACCACTGCTCGGACAACCACGGCTCGAGCTTGGTGTGGCAACGGTAGCAGGTCATGACAGAATGGTCGTGGTCTTCCACATGGTCCAGCAGGCCCAAGCGCTCGAACTCGTCCAGCACGGCCTGGCGCGCTTCGTCGCGGTCCATGCCGGTGAACTTCCCGTATCCCTCGACCACATGCGCCGTCTCGTCGAAGATGTTGATCTTCGGCAGGCCGTGCGCTTCGCCCATCGCCCAGTCGTTCGGATCGTGGGCGGGCGTGACCTTCACGAAGCCCGTTCCGAACTCGGGATCGACATGGTAGTCCTCGAAGATGGGAATTTCCCTGTCGACAAGGGGCAGTTTCACGGTCTTGCCCACGAGCGCCTTTTTGTCCTCGTCTTTCGGGCTCACCGCAACGCCCGTATCGCCCAGCATGGTCTCCGGGCGCGTGGTCGCCACCACGATATACTCGCGGCCGTCGACCGGCTCGGTCAGCGGATAGCGCAGGTACCACAGGTGTCCCGCCTCGTCCACGTACTCCGCCTCGTCGTCGGAAATGGAGGTCGTGCAATGCGGGCACCAGTTGACGATGCGCTTTCCTTTGTAGATGAGGTCGTCGTGATACCAGTCCACGAACAGCTTGCGAACCGCCGTCACGTAATCAGGATCGAGCGTGAAATGCTCGTCGTCGTAGTCGCACGAGCAGCCCATGCCGCGAATCTGGCTCACGATGGTCGTACCGTAGTCACGACGCCAGTCGTAGCACGCCTCGATAAACTTCTCGCGCCCAATCTCCAGGCGAGAGATGCCTTCCTCGGCAAGCTTTTTGTCCACCTTCGTCTGGGTCGAGATGCCCGCATGGTCCGTGCCGAGAATCCAGCGCGTGCGATAGCCCTGCATGCGCGCACGGCGAATGCACGTATCCTGAATCGTGTCGTCCAGAGCATGCCCCATGTGCAGAACGCCCGTGATGTTTGGCGGCGGAATGGTGATGGTGTAGCAATCGTTCGCATGCTTTCCAAAGCCCGCACCGCGATGGAAGTACCCGTTTTCATACCAAGCGTCCATCAGCGGCTTCTCATGGGCTGCGAAGTCGTAGTCGACCTTCTTCTTCTGTTCGCTCACAGTCGTCTCCTCAGCCTGCGGCGCACCGCCGCCCTGCGTTCCAAGGCCGCACGGCGCAAAGCACCGTGCGGCCGTCTTGCCTACTAGTGCGCAGACCACTTCCGGTCCGCGCTATGCCACCTCAGTGCCCTCAGGCAACGCGGCGGCTTCATCGTCCGGGACGATCTCCGGAACGGTCTCGCCCGTTATGTCGGTCGGACGGACGGTAACGCGCGTCGGGCCGTCCGTCTCCGGAAGCTCGTACATCACGTCCATGAGCACCCGCTCGCAGATAGAGCGCAGACCGCGCGCGCCGGTTCCGTGATCGACCGCCTCGCGTGCGATTTCGCGCAATGCTTCCTCTTCGAACGAAAGCGTGCACTCTTCGAACTCGAACATGCGCGTGTACTGCTTCACGAGCGCGTTCTTCGGTTCCGTGAGAATACGGACCAAGTCCTCAAGCGACAGCTCGTTGAGCGAGGTGACCACGGGGATGCGTCCGACGAACTCCGGAATCATGCCGAACTTGTTCAGGTCCTCCGGCAGCACCTTCGCCAACAGCTCGGCCTCCGCCGCCTTGCGGTTCTCGGGAAGCTCGACGGTAAATCCCATGCCGCTGCTTCCTACGCGCTGGGCGATGATGTCTGCCAGGCCGACGAACGCACCGCCAAGGATGAACAGGATGTTCGTGGTGTCGATGTGGATAAGCTCCTGCTGGGGATGCTTGCGCCCACCCTGCGGAGGCACGGACGCCTCGCAGCCTTCGACGATCTTCAGCAAAGCCTGCTGAACGCCCTCGCCGGACACATCGCGCGTGATGGACAGGTTCTCCGCTTTGCGCGCGATCTTGTCGATCTCGTCGATGTAGATAATGCCTATCTCTGCGCGGCCAATGTCGAAGTCCGCTGCCGTGATGAGCTTGAGCAGGATGTTCTCGACGTCTTCGCCTACATAGCCCGCTTCGGTCAGCGTCGTCGCATCGGCAATAGCGAACGGCACGCGCAGCGTGCGCGCAAGCGTCTGCGCGAGAAGCGTCTTGCCGGAGCCGGTAGGCCCGAGCAGCATGATGTTGCTCTTCGCAAGCTCCACGTCGCCTTCTTCGGCCTCTGCGCCCATCTGAATGCGCTTGTAGTGGTTGTACACGGCAACGGAAAGCGCCTTCTTCGCCGGCTCCTGCCCCACCACGTACTCGGAAAGCTGCTGGTACAGCTCGTGAGGAGTCGGGAGGTTCTCAAGGATTTCCTCAGGATTCGGCACCGCATCAACCGGCTCGACCTGCGCGTCCACGGCATCGTAGACGCCATGCGAACGCTGGTCCTGCGCAGCCTGCATCCCCAGATCGCGCATCATGGCATCTGCGCACAACGATATGCATTCGTCGCAGATGTAGATGCCGTTCGGTCCCGAGATCATGGCCGCGACGTCCTCCGGCCGCTTTCCGCAGAATGCGCACACGATGTCGGAGCGCTTTCCGAAGCGCCCGTCATTGCGGTCTGCCATTTACGCGTCCTTCTTTTCTTCGCCGCCCGCAAAACGAGAAGTGGTGATCTTGTCGATCAGGCCGTAAGCAAGCGCGTCCTCAGCGGTCATGAAATTGTCGCGCTCGGTGTCGCGCTGGATGGTGTCGAGGTCCTGCCCCGTGTTCGCCGCCAGAATCTCGTTCAGGCGCTGGCGCGTCTTCAGCATGAACTCGGCCATGATGGCAATCTCCGTCTGCTGGCCCTGCGCACCGCCGGACGGCTGGTGAATCATCACCATGGAGTTCGGCAGCGCGAAACGCTTGCCCTTCGCACCAGCGGACAGCAGGACGGCGCCCATGGACGCGCACTCGCCGATGCAGATGGTCGAAACGTCGGGCTTGATGAAGTTCATCGTGTCCAGGATGGCAAGACCGGCCGTTACCGAACCGCCCGGCGAATTGATGTAAAGCGAGATGTCTTTCTCGTTGTCAACGGACTCCAAGTGCAGAAGCTGCGCGACGACCGAATTCGCGACCGCGTCGTCGATGGCTTCCCCCAGGAAAATGATGCGCTCGTTGAGCAGACGAGAATAGATGTCAAAGCTGCGCTCGCCGCGCGGCGACTGCTCAATGACGTAAGGGATGAGCGCAGATTTCGTGCGATTTTCGTACATTGTCTCCCTCGATTCTCAAGCGGGCCCATAGAGGGCCCGCCTGCGTTGCTTCATTTCAGTTCTCGTGCGCGAGAGCGCGGCGTTCGCGCGCTGAGGCTATTCGGCCTTTTCCTCCGTGGAAGCAGCCTCGGCCTTCTTCGAAGACTTCTTCGCAGGCTTCGCCTCTTCTTCCTCGCGCTCGGTCACGACGGCGGTGTCCATGATCTCCATGACTGCGCGCGTACGCTTGATGGAGCGGCGCAGCGTGTGCATCTGGCCGTTCTCACGCCACTCCGCCTCCATGGCGGCCGGGTCCTTCGCGCCGGATTTCACGAACTCCTCCGTGATCTCCTCTTCGGTGATCGTGTAGTCGGCGTGACGCGCCCATGCGTCAAGCGCGGCATCCTGCGTAGCGACGTCGCGAGCCTGCTTCTTGATGTCCTCCTTGAACTGCTCGGAGGTCAGGCCCTGGCTCTGCAGGTAGAAGTCAAAGGTCAGGCCCTGCTGCTGCAGCTGCTGGAAGAAGCTCTGGAGCAGCATGCGCTCTTCCTGCTCGCACATCTCGTCCGGAACCTCGCCGACCAGGCGCTCCTGCAGCGCGTAGAGGCACTCGGTCTCCTTCAGGCGCGGCAGCATGTCCTTCTTCTGGTTGGTGATGGAGTTCTTCACGTTCTCCATCAGGTCGTCCAGGCTCTTGAAGCCGAGGGTCTCCGTGGCGAATGCCTCGTCAACCTCCGGAAGGACCTTTTTCTTCAGGACGTTCACGGTCACATGGAACGTGACTTCGCCCGCCTTGTCGCCCAGGCCCTGGCCCATCATGGACGGCTCCGCGGCCATGTCGATGGTGAACTCCTTGTCCTGGCCCTTCTTCAAGCCCATGAGCTCTGCGTCGAAGGATGCCGGGAAGATGCCCGCGCCGATCTCATAGACACGGTTCTCAGCGCACAGCGCTTCGACCACTTCGCCGTCGGCGTTCTTGGCCTCGACGTTCATCTCCAGGAAGCTGCCGTCCTTGACCTTCGTGTTGGCGGCGGCATCCTTGAAATCGTAGTAGTACTCACGCAGCTGCTCGAGCTGGTCGTTAATTTCCTTCTCGGTCGCCTCTTCGGCAGGAAGCTTGATCTCGACCGGTTCGTAGCTGGACAGCTCGAAGGACGGGGAGACCGACACCACGACATCGTAGGTCAGGTCCTTGCCCTCTTCAGCCAGCAGCTCCTCGTCGGTGAACTCGGGGCGGCCGACAACGTAGAGGTCCTCGGCGTCGACGGCGAGCGGGTAGGTCTCGTTCACGAGGTCTTCGGTCACCTTAGCGACGACGGCCTGAGAGCCCAGCGCGTTGTCGATGATCGGGCGCGGGGCCTTGCCCGGACGGAATCCGGGGAAACGATACTTCTTGGCGAAGTCCTTGTAGGTCTTGTTGATGCGCGCGTCAACATCGGCAGCTTCGACGGTGACCGTCAGCTTTACCTGGTTGTCCTGCAAGGCTTCAATTTGGGTTTTCACGTATGTCCTCCATCTAACGTTCTCGCTGCGCACGCTAGCGCGCTGGTGCGGGTGAAAGGACTTGAACCTTCACGGGTTTCCCCACCAGAACCTAAATCTGGCGCGTCTGCCAATTCCGCCACACCCGCAGAGCATGCAGCATGCCCTCTCGGGCACTAACTTGCCTATCATAGCAAAAGTGCCTGCAGATGTGCAGTTGTGAAGATGCGACACAAAACTGCCTGAATTGCGATGCGCTCGCCGAAACGCACGCGAAAACGGCGCACGCCAGTTGACGGAAACCCACCTCGTCGGTCCGAGCCCCCGACGGCTGGGCTGCGCGCCTTCCGAAAAAGGAAAAGCCCCTTTGCAGGGGCCTTGGATTCGAATGGTGGACCGTCGGGGACTCCCGCGCCCCGCCTTGCGGGACGCTCGACCCCTCCCTCGCAGGCTCGGTCGGGCGGTTTCCTAAAAACTGCCCGCTGGGCAGTTTTCTTGACGGAAACCCACCTCATCGGTTCGAGCCCCGCTACGGGGCCGAAAACGAAAACAACCTGCAGAATTTCTGCAGGTTGCGAGAGTTCGTGGAGCGGACGACGGGGTTCGAACCCGCGACCCCGACCTTGGCAAGGTCGTGCTCTACCAGCTGAGCCACGTCCGCGTGGTGGGCGGTACAAGATTTGAACTTGTGACCCCTACCGTGTCAAGGTAGTGCT
>DVGB01000013.1 GCA_018712955.1 Candidatus Aveggerthella stercoripullorum | reverse complement strand
CGTCAGCAGTTGCCCGTGAACACGTGCCGAAGGTGACGGCGCGCGACGTCCGCGAGGCGATAGACCGTGCGCACCGGCGTCGGACCGCGGTCGAGCAGGCGGTGACACGGGAAGAATCGGCTGACGTGGTACGGAATCTCCGGGTCAAGCGACGCAAGCCATGCAGACAGCGCGTCGACCTCCTCCTCGGAGTCGTTCATGCCCGGCACGATAAGCGTCGTCACTTCCACATGGCACGTCTCGCACGCTGCCATGGTGCGGATGGTGGCACGAACCGTCTCGAGGTCGCCGCCGACGAAGTCGTAGAAGCCCCGGCTGAAGCCTTTAAGGTCCACGTTCGCGGCGTCGATGAGCGACAGCAGCTCGGCCAAGGGGCCAGGATTCACCATGCCGTTCGTGACGAGCACATTCACGAGCCCTGCCTCGTGCGCCAAACGCGCCGTGTCGCGCACGTATTCGAAGCCTACGAGCGGCTCGTTGTACGTGAAGGCAATGCCTACATTACCGCGGTCGCGCAGGCGCACGGCGTCCGCGACCAGCTCTTCCGGCGAGACTTCACGCCAGGAAGACTTCTCTGCCCCCACCGCTGCAATGGATGCGTTCTGGCAGAAAGGGCAACCTAGATTGCACCCGTACGAGCCGACCGAAAGCACGAAGGAGCCGGGCATGAAACGGACAAGCGGCTTCTTCTCGATCGGATCGAGCGCTGCCGCCGTCACACGACCATAGTTCTCGCAGACCACGCGGCCGTTCTGTGCAATGCGGGCTTTGCAGCGCCCGCGCTGTCCTTCGCGCAGGCGGCACGCATGCGGGCAGATTTCGCAGACAGCCACGCTGTCGACGGCAGCCTGGTTCGTGCGCGCAGCCTCACCGGTTTCGCGCCCCATGCGTGCTTCGCCTGCCATGTCCATCTGCCGCACGTCCTCGATAGACTCCGCGCAATGATCGCTTGACGAGATGCCGTTGTCGCAGTCTTCTCTACCGCACACGACGTGCCTCCCCGCCGCGATTATGGCGCACGACCTCGAAGCGCTCAAGCTGCACGCCTGTCTCGCCCAGGCCGATGCCTGCTTTCCGCTTGGCAATGCCGACTTGCTGCGCCACGGTGTCGACCCCTTCCAAATTCGGCAGAAGAAGCCCACGACGGCAGCCTTTCAACACGATAACGCCGTAGCGTGCCGGGTCAAGCTCGCTTTCGTCTTCAACAGGCTCGGCCGGGAACAGGACGTCCACGCTGTACTCCAGGAAATCGAGCTCTTCAGGCCGCACAACCGGGAAGCGCGGATCGCGCGAGCAGGCGGACACACCGTTCTGGATAATCTCGTCAGCCACGCATGGCTCGGTCGGGCCGATGGTGCCGATGCAACCGCGCAACTCGCCGTCTTCGTGCAACGACACGAAGACCCCTGCACGCTCGGTCAGCAGCTCGTCCGCTAATCCGTCCGGGCGCGGGATAGGACGCCCCGTGCGCACGAATCCTTCCACGCTCGCACGCGCAAGCGCCACGTACGGGTCAACGTCCTGTTCGGCGCCCGTGACATCGGCGCGCTCGCCGTGGCGGTCGTCCGCCGTGCCGTCCACACCTGCCGCGGCTGCAGCGTCTCCATCCTCCGCGAAAGCGCACGCTTTCGCGGAGGCGCCCTGCCGTTCGAACGCCGCAACGGCATAGCCCACGCCAAAAGGACCTTCACAGCTCAGCAGTTCGTGACCGAACGCACCGTCATCCCCCGCCACACTGCAGGCGCCATCGACGCCTGCCGCTTCCGCCTCCAGCGCACCTGTCATGATCTGGAACGAGCGCAGCCCGCATTCCGCCGCTGCTTCGCAAAAATCCTCGTCGAAGGCGAACAGCCCGTCCAAATCCCCCGACGAGAAGATCTCCGCAATACGCGCGTCGAACACCGGGCCTTCGGGAGCGAATCCGTACGGCCCGTCCGCCTTCAGCTTGTGCGAAAGATCGCCGCTTGCTATGAGCACAGTGGCGCGCCCAAGCGCCGTCGCCGTCCCTGCCACCAGAGCGCCCAACCTTCGATGGACGTCAGGCGCCAGCAGCGAAAGACCAACGCGGACAAGACGATACGATGGTTCTTCGCCCGCCTCGCGGATGGCCTCGTTCACAAACCAGAGCGGGATGAACGTGGCGTGGTCCATGCCGCCGTCGCGCCGCTTGCTGCCTGCAAGGGGAATGCCCGCAGCCTCCGCCGCCTGCGCCAGCGCATAGACGAACTCGCCGTCAGTCCGGATATCAACCTGTGTCTGGGGAGCGCCGAACGGTGCCATGCTGCCTGAAAGCGCAGCGGAGTCGGTCACATGGAACGCGTCCCGGTAGAGCGGTGCGTGCGGCGAGACGACCACGATGGTCTCTGGACGCAGCGCCGCAATCCTGCGCGCCACGTTCCGATAGGCATCTATCGTGTCCTGGATGCCGCGCTCTTCGCCACGACCGACCGTCGGAATGATGAGCGGCGGATGGGGAACCGCGTACGCTGCAAGAATGGACATAACGCCTCCCTTTCTTCCTTGCCTGCGATAAGCCCTCGAACACGCTGTTCGGAAGCCCGCTGTCCTACGCTGCGAACAGCGAGCTTTCGCCATCCGCAAAAAGCGCCTTGACAGCCACCGAGCGCTTCAGCCTTTACACGAAATCGCGATAAAGGAACGTCACAATCTGTCCGCGCGTGCACTGGTCGTGCGGCGAGAACGTCGTCGGGGACGTGCCGACCGTGATGCCGTTGCCAACCGCCCAGGACACTGCGTCGTAGAAGTAATCCCCGCTTGCGACATCGCCGAACGGGCTCGTCACACCGCCGGATGCTCCCCCGCTCTTTTCGCGCACACGCCATTGGAACGTGAGCACCTGCGCACGCGTGCACACGTCGTCGGGCGAGAACGTGCGAACCGAGGTGCCGGTCGTGATGCCGTTCTGGGAAGCCCAGAGGACCGCCTTGCGGTAGTACGCTTCTGCCGGCACGTCGATAAAGGGATTGTCCCCCGGCAGCGGCTCGGGAGAGCCGCATGCACGCCACAAGAACGTGAGCGCTTGCGCGCGCGTGCATGAGGCATCAGGCGAGAAAGTCGTCGCGGACATGCCCGTCGTGACGTCGTTCGCGACTGCCCACGCCACCGGATCGGCATAGTACGCACCCTGCGCCACGTCGCCGAACGGCAGGCCAGATACGGCGACCTTGTCTTTCAGCTGCGTTGGCTTGGCCTGAAGGTCCGCCTCGTCGAAGTATTCCATGAGCGACATGTAGACCTCGGGATAATGTCCTTCCGCCAAGCCGTCCATCGAGAGGCCTGGCAGCATGCCAGCGGCCAGCTGAAGAAGGACCCCGACAACGTCAGGCGTCAAACCGTGCAACATGCCGATGGTCACGTACGGAACGAGCTCGTCGGAATCGACGTCGGCACCAAGCACACCGATGACGATCGACGTTGCCGCCTTGGCGGCAACCCACGTGGTGCTGATGGTCGCCATGCCCCCGACGCCGTCAAGGTCAATATGGTCAAGGCCGGCAATCTTCTCCATCTTGGACACGTCCGTGCCCGTTTCGAGCGCGTTTTTCGTGTTGGCGTACTGGAGGATGTCCGAAAGGACGTCCTGGTACTGCAGCCGGTACCAGCCCACCGAGCCGCATACGGTGGCAAAAGCGTTCTCGTCGGCCGACACGTCGCTCGTGGTCGCCAGGTCGGAGAAATCAAAGCTTGTGCCCGTGAT
>DVGB01000012.1 GCA_018712955.1 Candidatus Aveggerthella stercoripullorum | reverse complement strand
AGCGGCCGGATGCCAAACTGCGGGAGCCCTGCGGGGGCCAGAATGGCGGAGACGTATGTGAATCGAACACACCCAAGACGCTCTGCACGCCTCGCAACGGCTTTGAAGGCCGCGAGGTCCACCAGGAACCTACCCGTCTCCGCATGGGTGTTATTGTAGGCGAACTATTGCGCACTGTCTGTCACCATATTGCCGTTAAGCGCGGGCATTTTTGTCTCCATTTTGGGGTGAGACGTCTCACCGCTGGGCGCTTCGCAGCGTTTTAAGCGCATGCACGCGACAGAGCGTTCTGGAAATGTTCGGGGCAGAGCGCAAAATGCGACGTGCAGTGAAGGCGCGCAGACTACCCTCCGCGCCTCTCCACATGCGGCCTACAGTGTGCGGACGTCCCCTTTGCGTTTCGTGATGCCCAGTGCGTCCATTCGCTCGAGCACCGGAATAGCGAATTTTCTCGATACGCCCATGGCGTCCCTCAGCGTGGCGGCGCTTGCTTCCCCTTCGCGCTCCAGGCAAGAGGTCACGGCATCTTTCAGCTGTGCAAATGCTTCAGCGCTGTAATACAGGTCGCGGTCGATGCGCACCGCGCTGTCGTTCTTTTCCAGCGTCACGAGCGTTGTGTACGCCTCACTCGACGAACACCCCAGCTCCTTTTGCACTTCGGCAACGAACGGGGGTGTGAGCCCGCCGTTTTTCAGTAACTCCAGCGTTGCCTTCGCACGCGCTTCCGCTTGACGTTTCGCCCCAGCGCCTGCTTTTGCGTGGCTGATCACGCCTTCTTCCGACATGACGGTTCCTGCTTGTACGGCATGCGAAAGCACCCCTTCGAAACAAGACTCGTCGAGCGACGGCAGTGCGGCATGACGCAGCGCTGCTTTCTGCATGCCCGTCTCGTTCGGATGGGCGGCATGGAACTTCAGCAGCGTGTTCTCGAGCGCGCCTGCCGCCTTCTGCAGGGTCGCACGCGAAGCATAGAACGTTTGACGGCCTGCGGACAGCGCGCATACCTTGCCGTGCTGGGCAAGGTCTTCCAGCATGCGTCGCGCTTCTTCGGTCGTTACGCCGACGGTTCCTGCCGCGTCTTCCGCCGTGCGGAACGCTCCCGGCTCTGCCACGAACTGCTCGAGCGCGCGCGACACGTCGTTCTGCGCTAGCGCTGCCAGCACTTCATGGTCGGTGCCGCGAAGGATGCTGCGCCGTCGCGGCCGCGCTTCCAGGATGCGGCCGCCGCCGATCACATGAACCGGCGAATACGAGCGAATGACGAAGCGGTCGTTGCGTTCGACGGCAAGCGGTTCTTCCAGGCGAATCTGCGCCCAGGCCTCTTCGCCCGGCTTGAGCTGCTCTTTGCCGTCCATGAGCAGAACGCGTCCGAACGTCTCTCGCGTGCCGTGGGAAATGCGCACGCGCACGCCGGTCTTGAGCGGTTTGCCCGAACGGTCGGGGTCAAGGTACCTGAGCTCGCAGTCAAAGCGGTCGCTTGCGGGCAGGAGGCTGGGTTCTACGATAAAGTCACCCGCGTGAACTTCTCCTGCTTCTACGCCGGTCAGGTTTAACGCCACACGGTGCCCGGCGCCTACCGTGTCGAGGCCGGTGCCGTGGACCTGCACAGAGCGAATGCGCGCTTCGAGGCCAGACGGCTCCAGGCGCACGACATCGCCAGCATGGGCGGTTCCGCTCCATAGAGTGCCGGTCACGACGACGCCGACGCCCTTGACCACGAAAGCGCGGTCGGCGGGCATGCGCAACCGCTCATCTCGGTGCGCGCGTGCGGTGCCCTTGAGCGCTTTCTGCAAAGCAGCTTTGAGCTCGTCGAGTCCTTCGCCCGTCCGGCTGGAAACGGGCACGATGGCGGATTGCGCATACGGAGTTGTTGCAAGCAGGTCGTTCACCTCGTCGGTCACGAAGGCGATCCATTCCTCGTCGACTAGGTCGGTCTTTGTCAGTGCTACCACGCAGGTGGGAATGTGCAGCAGTTGCAGGACGGCCAGATGCTCGCGCGTTTGCGGCATGATGCCGTCGTCTGCGGCAATGACCAAAAGTGCAGCGTCGATGCCGGTGGCGCCCGCGATCATGTGGCGGACGAACTTTTCATGCCCGGGCACGTCCACCACGCCCACGGAGGTGCCGTCCGGCAGGTCAAGGCGCGCAAAACCCAGCTCGATCGTGATGCCGCGGCGCTTTTCTTCTGCCAGCCGGTCGGGGTCGGTGCCGGTCAGCGCCCGAACCAGCGCGGATTTTCCGTGGTCGATATGCCCTGCTGTGCCAAGGACGACCGAAGGCTGGGAGTAGCTCGCTTCGCTCATGCATCCGCCTCGCTTTCGAAATAGCTCGCCAGATTCGACGCAATGACTTCACCCTCGCCGTCCTGGACCGTGCGCACGTCGAACAAAAGGTGGTCTTTCTGCACGCGCGGAATAACGGGGATAGCGCAGTCTTTGACGAGGAACGCTTCGCATTCAGCGGCGGAGCCGCGAACGAGCGCTGCTTTCACGGCGAAGCTCGGCAAATCTTCCAAAGGCAGCGAGCCGCCGCCTGCCCGCGCGGTGGTCTTCACGACGCTGCATTGTGCGCAGGCGGCATCAACGCGTTGCTCGATCAGTTTTGCCAGTGCATGAGCACGCTGCTCGATGGACTCGACCGGTTCGTTGAGCATGCGCAAAGTGGGGACGGTTCGGTAGGCAGAACCGTCCAAATACAGGCGCAGCGTGGCTTCCAGCGCCGCAAGAGTCATCTTGTCCAGGCGAAGCGCACGGGCGAGCGGGTTTTTCTTCAGGCGGTCGATGAGGTCCTTGCGCCCGACGACGATGCCTGCTTGCGGTCCGCCAAGCAGTTTGTCTCCCGAGAAGGAGACGAGGTCGCATGCACGCTCAAGCGCAGCGCGGACGGTTGGCTCGGCATCGGGGCGTGCAAGCAACGGCGGCACGAGCGATCCCGACCCCAGGTCTTCGTACACGAGCATTCGCGCGCATTCGCCCGCTCGTTCACGGCGAGCGTTCTCGGCGGCAGCTATTTTTGCCAGCTGCACGCCCGGTACGCTTTCCGAAAAACCGACGATCTGATAATTGGACGTGTGGACCTTCAGCAGCATGGCGGTATCGGGGCCGATAGCGCGCTCGTAGTCTTCCGGGTGCGTTTTGTTCGTGGTGCCTACTTCCACCATGCGCGCGCCAGAGGCGGCCATGATGTCGGGAATACGGAACGACCCGCCGATTTCCACGAGCTCACCGCGCGAGACGACAGCCTCGTGCCCTGCGGCGAACTCCGAAAGCACCATGAGCACGGCGGCGGCGTTGTTGTTCACGGCAAGGGCGGCTTCGGCGCCTGTAAGCGCGCAGAGCAGTGCTTCGCAATGGTCATGGCGGCTGCCGCGCGCCATAGCGTCCGTGCTGTATTCCAGCGTGGAGTACCCGCGTGCCGCGTCGACAACGGCCTCGAGGGCCTGGGGCGCCAACGGGCTGCGTCCTATGTTCGTGTGGATGACAACGCCGGTAGCGTTCACTACGGGGCGCAAAGACGTCTGCGCAAAGGCGAGCACGCGCACGGCAGCGCCCTGGGCTACCTGCTCTGGCAGCAGGGCGTCGGCATCAAGCTCTTCGTCTGCCAGAATGCGCTGCCGGAGTGCTTCGACCTCTTCGCGTGCGGCGTGCGTCACTACTTCGTCAGGGAGCGACCGCAGCGTTTGGGCGGGCAGTGTGACGTGCTGCAGCACTTCGTCGATTTTCGGCAATGCCCGCAGACGGGCGTTGAGGTTGTTTTCCGCCATGTATGCTCGATTCGGGTCGGTTTGCATTCTTTTCGCATTGTACTGTACTTAGGGTAAACAAAACGGCCGACGGCTGGTCGGGCCGTCGGCCGTGCGTTTCCTGGATACGTCCTAGGAAACGGTGATCACCACGTTGTCGAAGCGCTCAAGCAGGGTGTCCGCCCCCTCGGTGCCTTCGCCGTCGTGCGTGGTGTGCGTTCCGGGCTCCTGCGACCCCGCCTTGTAAGTGGTGAACGTCACGGTGTTGTTTGCCGTGAGCTCTGCCAGGCTGGAGTAGCTGTAGTCGTGAATGGCTTCCAGGCCATTCTGGCTATTGCTGGACTCGACCACTTCGCTCAGCAGGTCGGCAGCGGTGCTGCCTTCTGGCAAGTAAGCGACCTCCGTCCGCGGAGCCTCGCCGAGGGCCGATGCATCGACGGTGCAGCAGACCTCGATTACGCCTTTGCCGCTTTGCGCGACATTCTCCTCGCTGTGCACATACCAGAAGCCGTACGCAGCGGGAGCAGCGACCATGGCGGCTGCCAGGCAGGCCACGATCGCGATGGCAAGAAGCATCTTGCCGCGTTTCGCGTTGGTCATAGCGCTTCCTTTCTGAAAGGCCTTGCGCTCTGCACGGCAAGGGCAGCATGCAAGGCGCTTTCCGGGAAACCCCGCTTTCGCAACGCATCTAGATTATAGGGACCGCAGGTGAGGCGGGTCAAACGACCGACTTTGCATAACACCAGTTCAAAAGCGTGTTGTTCAATTCCAGCCTTCCCGTATGATGCAAGACCATCCTGAGGGGATGATGGTGGCACGCAGGCGGTTCCTATACTGGAAGGCGTTAAGGGAAAGGGGCTGTCCTCGCCTTGCGCACGAGCGCGAAGCGAACATGCCTGCACACGGCGTGCCCGCGCATGCGGCATGCAAACGCGCCCGAATGCTTGCGGCCTGCACATGCGGCTCAAGACCTTGCGGGCATGAACAGTGGGCATGGGCAGCGATAAAGCACGAACAAGGAGGTGCGCATGTCCAAGCAGACCATGGAGGATGTGCTCGACTTCGAGGAAGAGTTCGATCCTCTCGCGGTGGACGATCTGGAGATTGACCAAGAGGATATGGACGACGACAACCCGCTGGACACGGTCGACTATCCCACGATGCGCAACATGCCCGAAAGCATGCACCGTGCGGGCGTTTACACGCCGGAGACGCAAGGGAGCGTTCGACAGGCCATCATGGAGCTGTTCGACCACAACCCGGGGCGCCGTCCTATTCTCATGCACATCGTCAAAATGTGCGGGAAAGAGGGCGCTTCGGCAAGCGCTGTTGCCGCGTCCGTTGACGAGCTGCAGAAGGACAATCGCTCGGTGTACGCGCCAATGACGCTGTGCCGCATGCTGGAGCGTGCAGGGGCGCTCACGCTCGAAATGCCCGAAACGCATGAGGAAGTCGAGGACATCGAAGAAGGCGTGGAGTACCTCGAGATCAAAGAGCGCATCGATCCGATCTGGCATGCGACGGAGGAAGGCCTTGCTGTCTGCGAAGAGCTTTCGCAAGGTGCGGTGTTCCGCGACATCGTGCTCGACCGAGATTCGAAGTACCTGGAAGTCTACCGCGCCGTGATGGAGGCGCTTGCGGAAAAGCCTCGTTCGAAAGGCGAGGTGGACGAACTGGTCGATACGTTCGACATCGTCAAAAAGCCGCGCCGCTTCGGAGGGCACTTTATCGACATTCTGGAGCGCGCCGATGCGATCGAATGGAAGAACCGTGCGTGGACCATTACCGATCTGGGGCGTGAGCTGCTGCCCCTGACGGCGCCTGCGGGGGAGGAATAGAGCATGGCAGAGGAAAAAGAGATGCAGAATCAGGGACGTGGAACGGTGCAGGGAAACGAAGAAGGCGTGGACCTGGCAGCGCTCATGACCTTGCGTGCGCGAACGTACGGAATGCTGTCCCGGTTGTTTCTCAAGGAAGTCGACGAGAAGACGCTCGAAGAGCTGTGCGGCATGAGGTTCCCGACGGCGACGGGCAACAAGGACGTCGACGAAGGCTATCGCATGCTGTTCGAATATCTGAAACTGTCGTGGGATGACACGGTGCGCGAACTAGCGATCGACTATGTGCGCACGTTCATCGGCCATGGGGTGAACGGCTATTCTGCCGCGTACCCGTTCGAAAGCGTGTACACCTCCGAGCGTCGCCTTCTCATGCAAGAGGCGCGTGCGGAGGTGCTGCAGACGCTGCGTGAAAACGGGCTGAAGCGCGGAAGCTGGACCGAGGGCGAAGACCATGTTGCCCTCGAGCTCGAATTCATGCAGCGCATGAGCATGCGCGCGGGCGAAGCGCTTGAGGCGGGCGATGAGGATGCTGCCATCGCGCACCTTCGCACGCAGCAGATCTTCATGCGCGACCATTTGCTGAACTGGCTGCCTATGCTGGTGGCCGACATGGAGAAGTTCTCTCAGACGAAGTTCTACCAGGGCCTTGCGAAGCTTACAATGGGCTACCTTGAAGAGGACTCTTCGGTTGTTGATGAGCTGCTGGAAGGCGTAGAGGACGAAGCAGCGTAGACGTCGAACAGCTCTTTGACTATGCGCTCGAACGATTCTTCGTCAACAGTCCAGGCGCCTTCTTCGCGCTCGAACGTGAGCGTGGTGGAAAGGCTCGCCATGGCATCGGTTTCGCCCATGGCATCAAGATAGATTTCTCCCATGCGCGCTCGCGCGGCGGTTTCGTCCATGCCGAGCGCGTCGGGGGAATTGAAGAAGTCGTACGCGCGGTCATAGAAAGCGCTGACCAGGGCGGTTGCGTCGCGGTGCTGGATGCTGACCGAAACGGTCCCGGTGTCGTTGCCTGGGGTGATGTCGAGGATGCGGTAGTCGAAGTTCTCGAGCATCCAACGGCTGACGTCCTCGGGGTTTACGCCGAGGTCTGCATGGCGATATCCGGTCGTGTCGTAGAAGCCTTCGTCGAGCATGCGCGATATGCGGGAAACGAAGGCCTCGTTCTGGTCTTTCATGCGATCGAGCAAACGGGTCGTTTCCTGCTCGAGCGCCTGGTGGTCGGCGGTGCGCTCGCGGTCTTCCACGGGCTGTCCGTCAAGGTCTGCCGCCGCAGGTTGGAGATACTTTTCATGCAGTGTGTTTCCAACGAGCACCCATGCGGCGGCCGCAAGCGCAACAAGGATGACGATAAGGACGGCAAGCACCTTTCCCCAGCCGAACGAAGTAAAGGAGCTATGCGCGCTCTCGAAGTCCGTAGGTTCGAGCGGCGTGGGCAGGTCTTCGGGCTTCAGCTTTTTCCCGGAAGAGGGCGCGTCCGAGCTGTCGGCAAACTTGCTTTCGGACGGAGGGTTTGCCGGGGAGGCCGAATGCTCGTGTGCGGCCTTGCTTCCCTCGTCTTTTGCCGGGGTGCTGACTTGAGCCTCCTGCCCGTCTTCGGGCAAGGGGGCTTCATTTTTCTGGCGGTTCGTTTCGCTCATAGGCCCTTCTTCCAAACGTACGCTCCGTGCCGACTTTCGGCGCGGAGCGACGATCGCTTCACATAAGGCACGCAGGTGTGGAATGCCGTACGTGCGTCGTCCTCGATTGCTGTTCGGGCTTGCGCGGCAAGGTTCGAACGGCAAAATCCCCGCAAATCGAGCCTGCGAAGGCGCTATTCAGAGGGCGACATCAGCTGACCTCTGCGCTTTCGACCATCTGGATGAGCTCCTGCTGGGAATGCACGTCCAGTTTACGGTAAATATGGCGAATATGGGTCTTCGTCGTTCCTTCTGAAATGAAGAGTTGTTCTTGGATGGACGTCGCATTATGGCCCTTTGCCAGGAAGAACAGTACTTCCGTCTCGCGCTGGGAAAGCAGGTAGCGGTTTGCCGTCGCCTCGCATTTGCGCTTAAAGCGCCCGCGCTTTTCGGTCGGCCAAATACTGCCGTTGGACGAGGGGTTTGCGTTCGAAGCTGCCGACGGTCGTGCATCCGTGCTGGCGTTCTGAGGGGTGTCGCATGCAGGAGCGTTCGCTTCGACGTGCGCTGCCGCGTCGTTCGCCGCAGCTGCAAGGGAATCTTCCGCGGAGGGCGCGGACGATCCTTCCTGCGCAGAGTCGTGCTGAGGTGCCGCATCGACAGAATCGGACGTTGTTGCATCTGTCTGTCCTGGCATCGGCGCAACGGCAGGCACGGTGGAGTCTGCGGGGCGCATGGTCTTCGTCGCTGCCTCGAAATGGTCGAAGCCGCCGTCTGCCACGATGCGCGTCAGCGGGCAGTTCAGTACGAGCTTGCGGATTTCCGCCTCGTTCGGCAGAAGCGCGTAGGCAATCACCATGACGAGCAGCAGGATAACGATGATGGTGGTGCTGCCCATGGGTAGGGTGTTCGCCCATGCGGTCGCGAACAGCGGCATAAGGGATCCGACCAGCGATGTGAGCGCCTGCACGCCACGGCCGATGCCGAAAACGAACACCGGGGAGAGGCGGTATTGCTGAGAGAATTCGCCGAAGCAGATCCAGAGCATGGCTTCGAAGCTCATGTAGCCGACGAGCAGCACGAAGCCGGGCATGGACGATTCGGCCATGCCTGAAACAGGGAAGAAGAACACGACGACTGCCACGAAGGGAACCAAAGGACGGAAGAGCCGGTTCCAGCCGTCGGCGGAGTTAAGCGCGAGAAGCGTGATGAGCACGAGCACGAGCGCACAGCAAGAAGCAAGGACCGCAAGCGCTTGCTCGCTGCCGGTCGCAGCGGGAAGAATGGTCTGGACGGAGGTCTGCCGCAGCGCGCCGATGGCAATGCCGAACAGCGCGATGGGCAGGCCGAACTTCAGGAAGAACATGCCACGGTTGATGGGCAACGGTTGGAAGATCGGTTGGTCTTCGCGCTCAAGGTAGGACCGCGGCGTCTCTTTGAGCAAGAAGAACATTTCCAGCAGCGGCAATGCTGCGGCGATGACCCCGCTCAAGGGAATGGGGGCAAGATGGAGCACGAGGGCGTATATGGCAACTGCGACCGCAATGGCGACTGCGGTGTTGATGACGATGGTTGGCTGCTCGTGGCGGGAGAACGCGGTGCCCCACTGAAGAATAAGCAGGGCGGACCCGACGCCTGTAATGACGCCAGAAAGAACATGGACGGCGATGCCTGCTTGTCCGTAAATGACCGGAACAAGCAGCAGCGTGCCGAATGCCATCGCGATTGATGCGCCGACCGTCGTTTTGCGGGAAACGTAGAACGGAAGGAATTTCTGGTCGGTCACTGCGCCGAACAGGAGCGCGATCGAATACACGACGATTGAGACAAGAAAGGCCAGCGATATAGTGCCGGCGTTGACGCCTCCCGCAAGATCGGGCGCGCCGAAGACGCTCGAGGTGCCGAACATGGCGGCGTAGATCCATGCTTGGTGCAGGCCGTAGCCGATAGAGAGCGGACGCAGTTCGCCGAAAGAAGCGTCATTGCCGTAATCCGCTTTGATGGTGATGCGCGGTACGCGAATGCCCATAAAATATCCCCTCATTCTCCTCCAGAATGCGGGCATACCGCGCCCCTCCCTTGCGGCATAAACCCCCATCCCCCTTAGAATGCTTGATCGACCATAGCACACGCGAAGGTGGGGCGTATATATCCAGGTGGGGTTATCTTTCGTAGGGCTATAGTTTTCAACAGGTAAAACATTGAAATCATCCGCGGAGGATGATGTGGCGGACGCAAAAAAGCAAGCGTATTCGCCCTTCGTTTTCGGCGAAGTGCGACCCGTTGCCGCATCTTCCTGCGCGACGCTGAAAGGCAAGGGTAGAATCGGAGGGAACAGCATTCTTGGCGCTGCGGCGTGCATGCTTCGAAGGGGATGCAGCAGCCTAAAGATGGGAGGTCGTATGGTTCCTCGCGGTGTGAAGATCGGCCATGCAAGCAACGTTGAAGCGGCGACTGGTTGCACGGTCATCCTGTGCGAAAAAGGAGCGACGGCTGGCGTTGATGTGCGCGGAGGCGGTCCTGCCACGCGCGAGACCGATCTCCTCAGGCCGGAGAACATGGTGCAGCAGATACATGCGGTCGTGCTGTCGGGCGGGTCCGCGTTCGGCCTGGATGCCGCGTCGGGCGTCATGCGCTGGCCGGAGGAGCGCGGGCACGGGTTCGACGTGGGCGTGGCGCAGGTGCCTCTCGTGTGCGGGGCCTCGCTGTTCGATTTGCAGATTGGACGCGCGGATGTGCGCCCGGATGCGGCGATGGGCTATGCGGCGTGCGAAGACGCAGCCTGCTTGGACGAACGTCCGGTGGCCCAAGGCAACGTGGGGGGCAGGAACGGGCGCAACGGTCGGGAAGCTCCTCGGCCCGCAGTTCAGCATGAAGGCAGGACTGGGGTATGCGCCTGTCGAGCGTGGCGAGCTTTACGTCGGGGCGCTCGTGGCGGTGAACGCCGCGGGTCATGTGGTGGACGAAGCAGGTGCGACTTTGGCGGGGACGCGCGATCCTGAGGACGTTGCGCGCGAATACCCTCCCGTCAGCTCCGTTCAAAAGGATTCTGGCTCTCGAGGACTTTCCGTGCCTGTCGACGTTAATGCTGCCGAGAACTCCTCGCAAGGCGCGGCCTCCGGCATGCATGCATCAGCCCGCCCTGCCCGCGTGCTTTCGCCGGAAGAGGCGTTCGAGCGCATGCTCGATGCGGCGGATGCGGCGAAGGAGGCGGGCAAAGCGGTCAGTCCCTTCTCGGGCAACACGACCATCGGCTGCGTCATCACGAACGCGACGCTCACGAAAACCCAGGCAACGAAGGTGTCGGCCATGGTGCACGACGCGTACGCGCGCGCTATCAGGCCCGTGCACACCACCAATGACGGCGACACCATTTTCACGGTCGCGACGGGGGAGATTGCACCCGATTTGACGGCGGGCGATTCCCAGGCCATTGTGGATACGGTCGGTGTTCTGGGCACGCACGCCATGGAGCAGGCCATTCGAAGCGCAGTCATGCACGCAGAACCGTTGTGCGGCGTGCCGGCCACGCTGTGAAAAGTGCCCGCCCCCTTTCACAGCGCCTGTGCACCAAAGAAAAGCGAGCCACCCAACGCCGGGTGGCTCGCTGCGTCATGCAATATGTTGGCAACGCGCGTAAGCGCCTGCGTCCCTAGCGCATGTTGAACGGGACGATGGTCTTCGGCAGGCCGTTTTCCATGACCAGGTCGGGCTCGCCCTGGATGAGCGGCTCGATGTAGTCGTAGAACTCCTGCGTGACGCCCTGGTAATCCGGCAGGATCCACTCGGTGGGCACGTGCTTCACGTGGTTGGCAAAATCCTCGGCCGGACCGGCGATGAACTTCGCGTTGTAGGCGCCGTCGATGACCTCGCGCTGCACGGCGACGACCTGGCCGGTGAAGGCGGGGTTGCCGCTGCGGGCATGCGCGCTCATGCCGAGCTCGTACGCCTCCGTCACGTCGGTCAGGCTCTGCGCGAAGTTCGCGCTGCGGGCGGACGAGCAGAGGTCCTGCACTTTCGCACGCGGCGAGATGCCAGCGTCCAGGATCATCTGCTTGAGGGCAGCACCCGCGCCGCCCAGGACCGCATGGCCGAAGCCGTCGTTTTTCGTCTCGCCTGCGGAGAGGTAGGTTCCGTCGGCGTAATGGGCGCCCTCGCTCGTGACGATGTAGCATTTGCCCTTTTCGTCCATGCACTTTTTGACCTGCTCGAGGAAGACGTCGCGGTCGAAGTCGACTTCGGGAAGCACCAGCACGTCGACCACGCCGGAGAGCACGGTGGAGCCGGCCAGCCAGCCAGCGTCGCGGCCCATGGTCTCCAGGATGTAGACTTCTTCGCGCGTGTAGACGTTCAGGTCGATGCTCGTGGCGCGTGCTACCTGGATGGCGAATTTAGCGCCGGAACCGAAGCCGGGGCAGTGGTCGGTGACCATGAGGTCGTTGTCGATGGTCTTCGGGATGCCCACGAAGCGCTTGTCGATGTTGTTCTCGCGCGCCCATTCGGACAAGGCGTCGACGGTGTCCATGGAGTCGTTGCCGCCGATATAGAACAGGATTTCGATGTCATGCTTGTCCATGACCTCGACAAGGCGCAGGTAGTCTGCGTCGTTGCCGCGCTTGAGCTTATAGCGGCACGAGCCCAGAGCAGAGCCGGGGGTCTGGCGCAGCAGGCGGTTTTCCGCGGCGGAAAGGTTCGTCAGGTCGTAGAGGCGATCCTGCAGGATGCCTTCGATGCCGTTGAGGCCGCCGTACACATGCTCGTAGAGCGGATTGAGCTGGTTGGCGCGCACGACGCCTGCCAGCGTGGCGTTGATGGCGGCGGTGGGGCCACCGGACTGGGCAACCAAGCAATTTGCCATGGGAATCTCCTATCGGTTCGCGCTTCGGCGCGCCACGGGCAGCGGCGCGGTCTTTCCATTGTATCGGATGGGTTTGCAGGCATCGTGGACATGCCCGCGCAGCGTGCATACAGAGCGGCGCGGCGGGCATGTCCTACGGTTTCGACGCTTCCGCTATAATTGCCGTCAGCATCGACGGCGCGAGGGGGGAGCGCCGGGGCAAAGCGAAGTGTCTTGCAAGGCGCAAAGCAGGGAGGGGACATGACGAAAGCGAGCAAGCCGTGGAAGCGCCGTACGGCGGTGGCTTCTCCCGCGGTCGCGTTCGTGGGAAGGCATAATTCAGGCAAGACGACGCTGATCGAGCGCGTAATCGGGGAAATGACCGCGCGCGGTTTCGACGTCGGCAGCGTGAAGCACCATTCCCATGCAGGTTTCGACATCGACATTCCAGGCAAGGACTCCTATCGGCATCGTGCGGCAGGGGCGACCGATACGGTCATAGCAGCTCCCGGGCAGGTGGCGCGCATCAGCACCATCGAGGGCGAGATGGAGTGCTCCGAAATCTTGGAGACCATGCCCGGCCACGATATCGTCGTGGTCGAGGGCTACCGGAAAAGCGGTCTGCCTACTATCGAGATCATGCGCGCAGCGAACGCAGCGGACGCTGCCGTCGCACAAGCGTTCCTGCAGGCAGCGCGAAACGAAGCGCCGCTGGGGACGGACTTCATCCAGATGGCGCGGGCGAAAATGCACGCCGACCGCGCGGGCGGTGCAGGGAGCGCGAACGGCGCGGATTCCGGCGCAGTGCCGGAAGCGCATGCCGACGACCTTGCGCACAAGATGCCGACGGGGGCTACGGTCGCCGTGGTAACGGATATTCCTGACGCCCAGGAAGCGGCGCGCATCTACGGCATCCCGGCCTTCGGCATCGACGACATAGCCCCTCTCTGCGACTTTCTCGAGGTCGAATACGTACGTCGGCGCATCACGGTCGCCATCCAGGCGGGCGGCGAAAGCAAGCGTATGGGCCGCAGCAAGGCTACCGTGCCGTTTGCCGGGCGCCCGCTTATTTGCAGGCTGGTCGAACGCCTTTCGCCGGTGGCCGACTACCTGCTCATCACGACGAACGAGGCGGAGAATCTGGGCTTTCTGAAGGACGAGTTTCCTCACCGCGAAATCCGTCTTGTGCCCGATGTCTATGATTTCCGCGGGGCGTTGCCAGGCATCTATTCAGCGCTCAAAGCGGCGGAAAGCGAATACGTTGCCATCGTGGCGTGCGACATGGTGTGCGCTTCGCCTGCGCTGGTGGCACGCGAGGCGGCGGTTATGGCGGCAACGCGCGCTGATGTGGTGGTCCCGGTCAACAAGCACGGCTTCGAGCCGTTCCATGCGCTCTATCGTCGGTCGACCTGCCTGCCGGTAGTCGAAGCGGCGGTTGAGGCAGGCGAGCAGCGCGCGCAGGGCATTTTCAGCAAAGTGAACGTATGCGAGCTTTCACAGGCCGAAGTGCTCCAGGCCGAGCCTATGGGCGGCTGCTTTATTAATGTGAACACGCCCGAAGAGCTCAAAATGATGGAAAAAGCATTTGCGGAGGAGTAACGTCTGCTCGCGAGGAGCATTGCTCTGCAGGAGCAAGCGGATGCGCGGCTGGAGCGCGCGGCGGTTCATGCGCTCTTCAAGCTGGCGGCAAGAGGCGTTTTGCCTGCGAAGGGGCGAAACGCGCAGGACGCATAGGTAACGGTAAGGGGCAAGCGTGCCGAATCTCAACGACATTATGGAAATGGCGGAGCTGCTGGAGACGAAAGCGGTCTTCGTTTCGCCGGATCGTTGCGTCACGGTGCGCAACCGAAATGCCTCATGCCGTAAATGCTTGGAAGCGTGTCCGGTCGAAGGGGCGCTCGAGCTCGGCATGAACAAGCTTGAGTTCAATTCGGCGTTCTGCGTGGAATGCGGCGCCTGTACCACGGTCTGCCCGACAGAGGCGCTTGCGCCCACGAAGCCGATAGACGGCGATCTGGCCGAAGGCATCGCTTCTGCGATGGAGCATGCCGGAGGGCATGCGGTGTTCGCCTGCGCGCGCGTGTCGTCGCACGGCGAGGGGAACCCTGAAAAGTATGCCGAAGTTCCTTGCCTAGGTCGCATCGAAGAATGTTTGCTTTTGAACGTGGCTGCTGACGGAGCTGCTGCCATTACCCTGGTCGACGGGAATTGCCGCACGTGCAAATACCGCTATACCAGTGCGGGGACGCAGGATACGGTCGACTCGGCGAATTCTCTGCTGGAGTCGTGGGGTGCTGCCGTGCGCGTTGAGCGTGCGAGCGAATGGCCGGACGAAGTCCGCCTGCGCGACGACGACACGGTCGCGCTCGGCGAATCGCGCCGCGCCTTCTTTTTGCGCGGCAAGGAAAAGGCAAAAGAGGGCGCAAAGTCCACCGTGCTCAAGGCGCTCCGGCAAGGGGAGAAGATTCCCACGCTGAGGGAGCGCTTGCGCGTGGCGGAAGACGGCGCGCTGCCGCATTTCGAGGCCGAACGTCGTCCGCGGACGCTTGACGCGCTCGACCGCCTGGGAGAACCGTGCGAACCAGAGCTGTTCACGCGGCTTTGGGGGCGCGTGGAGATTGATGCGGACGCCTGCAGCGGTTGCCGTATGTGCACCGTTTTCTGTCCGACGGGCGCGCTCGTGCTCAGCAAAGAGAAGCCTCCTGTACCGGAAGCAAGCGAAGGGGAGGACGAAAGCGCCAAGGCACAAAAGGAACGCGAGGCGGCGCGCGGTCAATATCTGGAGTTTTCCACGGCTGATTGCGTCCAGTGCAATTCTTGCGCGGACATTTGCTTGAAAAAGTGTCTGACGGTCGACCCAGTCGTTCGCACGGAAGAGCTCATGAGCTTCGAGCCGCGGCTAATCTGGATACCGAGCATGCAGAAGAACAACATGCTGGGCAAAGGCCTGCGCGGCCGGAAGTAGAGAGCGCGATTGCGGGAAACCGCGAAGGCGCTCGCCGATGGGGCGTCGCGCAAGCGCCGTCGTGCGATCGTTCGGTAGTGGCAACAGCGGCCGATTATGCCGAGACGCCGCTTGCCGGCATGCGCGTGTTGCAACGGGATAAGCCTTGATTGAGTCTGGACAGCGAAAGCAGCGTGTTTTACACTACAGCTACTTTAGTTCAGTAAAGTAGTAAAGCGCTGAGCCAGGATACATGCCGGGAAAGGACCGGACAGGGTTTTGCGCGGAACACAGGAGGGAACATGAAGAAGAAACTGCTCGCGATCATCGGCGTGGCATGCATGCTGTGCCTGTCCGCCGTCCTGCTGGCCGGCTGCGGCGGCTCTTCCGCCGAGTCCACCGCCGAGGAGAGCGCGGCCACCGAAGAGACCTCTTCGAGCGCTGCTTCCACCGAGGCGACGGACGATTCCGCCGAGATTACCGACCTCATCGTCGGCTTCGACCAGTCTTACCCGCCGTACGGCTTCGTGGGTGACGACGGTGAGTTCACCGGCTTCGACCTGGACCTCGCTCAGGCTGTCTGCGAAAAGAACGGCTGGAACCTGCAGCTTGAGGCCATCGACTGGGATGCTAAGGACGCCATGATCGACGCGGGCACCATCACCTGCATTTGGAACGGCTTCACCATGGAAGGCCGCGAGGACAACTACACCTTCTCCGACCCGTACATGCTGAACGGCCAGGTCATCGTGACCACCGCCGGCAGCGATATCAACAGCCTCGAGGATCTGGCGGGCAAGACCGTCATCACCCAGGTCGACTCCGCTGCGCTTGACGTGCTCGAGGGCGACAAGGCTGACCTCGCCGCCACCTTCGCTTCGCTCGACACCATCGCCGAGTACAACACTGCGTTCATGATGCTGCAGTCCGGCCAGGTTGACGCCGTGGCGTGCGACCTCTCCATCGCCGAGTACAACATGGCTGCCAATCCGGACACCTACAAGCAGCTCGAGGAAACCCTCTCTGACGAGCACTACGCTGTCGGCTTCAAGCTGGGCAACGAGGCTCTGGCCGAGCAGGTGACCGAAACGCTCAAGGAGCTCAACGAGGACGGCACCGTCCAGGAGCTGTGCGACAAGTACGCCGAGTACGGCATCAGCTACGAGAACTGGCTCATCAAGTAGCAAACGCTGCGGGCGGCGTGCCTTCCAAGGGCAAAAGCCCGAACGAAAGGATGTAAGCGGGCGAGGGCGTTCCCTCGTCCGCTTTTCCGTGCGATAGGGGCATACGCTCTGAAGGCGCGGATGGACGAAGGTGCCTTACGGCAACGAGCCTTCGTCGAAAGAGAGCTGAAGTATGGGGCGCTTTTCGGCGTGTTCCCTCCCGAAGGGACGCCTTTGCTTCGCAGCACTCCGGCACGAACGGAGATGCAGACCGGAAAACGAAAGGACGACGATGGAACTCTCGACCATGCTTGGCATGCTGGGCGAAGGCCTGCTTGTCAGCGCGCAGATTTTTTGCATTGCGCTGGTAGGCTCGCTTCCGCTGGGCGTGCTGGTGGCGCTTGGGCGCATGAGCAAATTCAAACCGCTGGCGCTGCTCGTGCGTTTCTATATTTCTGTCATGCGCGGTACGCCGCTCATGCTGCAACTGCTCGCTATCCAGTTTGGCCCCTGGGGTCTGTTCGGCATCCAGACGGATGCCGACTGGAAGTACATGGCAACCTATATTGCGTTCGTGCTGAACTATGCTGCGTACTTTGGCGAAATCTACCGCAGCGGCATCCAGTCCATTCCGCGCGGTCAGTACGAGGCGGCGAACGTGCTGGGGTACACGCGGTTCCAGACGTTCATGAAAATCGTGCTACCGCAGGTCATCAAGCGTATCTTGCCTGCTATGAGCAATGAGATCATCACGCTCGTGAAGGATACCTCGCTCGCATTCGTACTGAGCATCCCCGAGCTCATGAGCACGTCGAAGGCGCTGGTCGCCCGCGAAGCGAGCATGATTCCCTACGTGCTGGCAGGCGCCATCTACTGGTGCTTCAACTTCGTGGTCGAATGGGTCCTGAACCGCGTCGAGAAGAAGCTCGACTACTACCACGATTAAGGGTTTCGCCGTTCTACGAACGGCGAAACCGGCCGACGCTGCGGACTCTCACGTTCCGCCGTTCTGTCGAACAGCGGAACAAGCCGACGCTGCGGGCTCCCCTGGCGGCACGCTTGGCGCTCCAAGCCTTCGTCGCGTATGTGCATACGCTTCCTCAGGCTTTCACGCCAATCGTACTCGCCAGGAAAGCCCTCGCTGACGTTTTGAACGACCGGGGCGACAAAACGATTTGTTCGCTTGGGTCTTCGCGGCAAAGGCGGCCCTCGCGTGATGCGGGAAGTGTTCCTTAAGGGTGCGAGGTAAGAAATGCTCCTAGGAGCACGAGGCGGGCACGAGGCAGGTAAAGGAGAGGTTGCGCTCGTTTTACCAGGGAAGGCTTAGGCAGGTACGCAGAAGAGCGCAGGTTCTTCCTTTCGGATACTCTTGGGCATTTGCATTCAGGAAAGGTTTTCCTTATGAACATGGAAAAGACGGTCTTGCGACTGGAGAATATCAAGAAGAGCTTCGGCAACAACGACGTGCTGCGCGATATCTCGCTTTCGGTGCATCCGGGCGAGGTCGTGGCGGTCATCGGCCCGTCGGGCGGCGGTAAGTCAACGCTTTTGCGCTGTGCGACCCTGCTCGAGCAGATTGACGCGGGCGAGATTCATTATGACGATATCGCGGTTGCAACCACGGGGGATTCGGGCAAAGCTTCCTATGGGAAAGCGGACGTGCTACGCCAGGCGAAGGCGAAATTCGGTCTCGTGTTCCAGAATTACAACCTCTTTCCGCACTACCGCGTGATGAAGAACATCATGGACGCGCCTATCAACGTTCAGAAGCGCGACAAGGCCGAAGTCGAAAAGCAAGCGCGCGATCTCATCAAGAAAATGGGCTTGGAGGGCAATGAAGAGAAGGTTCCTTGCGAGCTTTCGGGCGGCCAGCAGCAACGTGTTGCCATTGCGCGTGCACTCTGCTTGAATCCCGAGATTCTTTTCTTCGACGAGCCGACAAGCGCGCTCGACCCGCAGCTTACCATCGAGGTGCTGAAAGTCATCCGACAGCTTGCCGCCGAGCATATGACCATGGTCATCGTCACGCACGAGATGAACTTTGCGCGCGACGTGGCGGACCGCATTATTTTCATGGACCAAGGCGTCATTGTGGAGGAAGGCCCGGCAGCCGAGGTCATCAACAATCCTCAGCACCAGCGCACGCGTGAGTTCTTGGCGACCTACGAAGGGTAAGGCGGACGCGCCGATTGCTGATAGCGCCGTGCAGCGGGCGTTCGTAGGAACGCTCGCTTTTTCATGCAGGGCTTTCGAGGTTTGTTTGCCAATGTGGCTTTGGACTGTGTGTCGGCGTGGCTTTTGCGCGGACGTGCCATGCCTCGAGCGTCCGTTTCGCATGGCGCTTGAGCCATGGGCGGCGCTTCCCCAGGCGCGTTTAGGGGCAATGCTACAATTGAGCGAACTATCTACGCTCTGGTATCGCTGTGCGAACGGAGGCTTTCGTGACCAGGATTTACTCGTACACGGTTCCTCTCGAAGGGGATATGGTGGATGCGTTCTGCGTGGTGCAGAAAGGCTTTACCGACCAATTCGTCTACTACGACAAACGGCGTCCAAACCGCCATATGGGGCTTGGACGATGCATCGCTATTCCAACGCTCGAGGATGCAGACTGCACGCTGCAAGGCCCGGTTGACTTGCAGCCGGTCTTTTTCTCTTTCAACCGCTTCGATGCGGGCAATCCGAGCCCGTGCGACCCGCTGTTTTCAGCCTTTCCCCAGGTGGCGCTCATGTTGCCGGAGATTGTGCTTTCGGAGAACGAAACGGGTGCCTACTTGCAGGTGAACAGCCTGGGGCCGGTGTACGAAGGGCGCGTGGCGCGTTTCCTGAAAATGGTCAAATCGGCGCGCCCGCGCGTGCGCGAGACCATCCCGTTTTCTCTGGAGCCGGATTCGCGCGAAGCATGGAAGCGCATCGTCGACGAAAGCCTGGATGCTATCAGGGCGGGTCGCTTGGTGAAAGTGGTTCCCTCGCGCCGCAAGCTGCTTCGTGCTGCGCGCCCGTTCTCTTCGAAAGATCTGCTCGTGAACCTTATCGACGGGCCTGCGCGCGGTACCGTTCTGCTGTACCGCTACGGCGACGTCTTCTTCTGCGGGTGCACCCCTGAGCTTCTCGTGCGCAAGCAGGGCTCGCGGGTGGAGAGCATGTGCCTGGCGGGAACGTGTCCGGCGGGCGCGAACGACGAAGAGCGCGCGAAGTTCGCTGACGAGCTGCTCCACGACGAGAAGAACCTGCGCGAGCACGGCCACGTGGTGAACTTCATCCGGTCGGTGTTCGAGCGAGACTGCTACAACGTGGACATTCCGCGACAGCCGGGCATTATGCCCTTGCAGCACATTCAGCACCTGCACACGCCAGCTGCGGCCGACGTGCTTGATGGCGTGAGCGTGCTCGACCTGTGCCGTCAGCTGCATCCCACGCCTGCGCTTGCGGGCGCGCCGGTGGGAGAGGCGCTCATGCTGCTGCGCCGGATCGAGCCGTACAACCGCGGCTTTTTCGGTGGCGCGTGCGGCTATGTGGACGGAAGCGGCAACGGTGAGTTTGCGGTGGCTATCCGCTCGGGCGTGTTCGATGGGGAGATAGGCTACGTTTACGCAGGCTGCGGTGTCGTGGAGGGCAGCGACGCGGCGGCGGAGTTCGACGAGATTGATATGAAGCTGCAGACAATCCTGACGGCGTTCAACGGAGAGGCATAGGGCATGGCGGACGAGAAGAAGCGCGAAGAGGCGCAAGCAGCCGAAGCGGATGCCGACCAGCTGGAGGACAAAGGCGCGGCGACGGACGGTGCGGAACAGCGTGCTCGGTCGGCCGTTCCGTCGAATGCCGACGACGATGCTTTTGAATTCGAGCTGGAAGAGCCTGAGCTGGAAGAGGGCGCGGACGCTGACGGAGGAAAAGCGGACGATGCGTCCCTTGCGACCGATGCTTCGAACGAAGACGAGCAGACGGACGCCGAGGCCGAACGAAAGAGAATTACCGACCTGCGCCTTTTGCCGGTGATTGCTGGAGTAGTGGCAGAGGCCGACCAGCCTGAAACAGAGCAGACGATGGCTCTGGGAGCTGCCGTTCCGGCTGGAGACGGCACGATGGTCATGGACGCGGCAGCCGTGAAGCGTGCGCTTGCGCAGGCGGAGATCGATGCCGAGTTCGCGCGGGACGCCGACGACGCGGGCGATGCGAACGGCTCGGAGGCAACTGCCCGCTGGCGCGCTGAAGGGAAGGGCCGCGCGGCCGTTCCGCATGCTGCGGTGAGCCTGGCGAGCGTCGAAGGTTCGCCAGATGCAGACGCGCGTACGGCGGAGGGCAAAACGGAAACGCCGAGCGTGGCGGATCCCGACGTGACGGCATACGTGAGCGTGCGGGGAATGGCGGGTAGCAGCCAGAGCGCCGCTTTTCCTGAGGCGGGCAGTACCATGGTGATGCCGAAAACTGGCGCGGATAACGGCAAGGAGAGCGAAAAGGAATCGAACGCTGCACCCTCGAAGACGGGCAAGAGTGCAGGGTCGACGAATGCGTCCGCACAGCTTGCCAGCACGCCTGCGAGGGACGGGGCGGAGTCTGCCGCCGCGAAGACGGCGCTTATGCACGACGCTTCGTCCCAGAACGCGGACAGCCTTCGTTCCGAGCGACGGCGCGTAGAGGCGAGGCATTCTGGCGAGGATATCCCGACTTCGTCAGCGCTGTTCCTTTCGGCCTTTTTCGACGAGCTTTATCGCATGGGCATGCGCAGCGTGGTGGTGAGCCCCGGCTCGCGCTCGACGCCGCTTGCCATGGTTGCGTACGAAATGAGCAGGCGCGATGAGTACGACGTGCGCTTGTTCGTGGACGTCGACGAGCGCGGAGCAGCGTTCTTTGCGCTTGGGCTGGCGAAGGCGACAGGTGTGCCGGCATGCGCTATCTGCACGTCAGGGACGGCTGGCGCAAACTATTATCCTGCCGTTCTGGAGGCGGAGTCTTCGCGCGTGCCGCTTTTGCTGCTCACGGGCGATCGCCCGCCGCGCCTGCAGTCGCTTGGCGCGCCGCAGACGTGCAACCAAGAGAAGCTGTTCGGCGACCACGTGCGCCTGTTCATGCAAATGCCGCTGCCGAGCGAGGATGCGCCTTCGCTCGCGTTCGCGCGCCAAACTGCACGCGAAGCGTTTGCGCGCACAGTGGGCGCGGCTGGCCCGTGCGCGGGCGGTCCGGTCCATTTGAACTTCCCGTTCGAAGAGCCGCTCAAACCCAACCTGGACCACCCGGACTTGTTCGTGCTTGCCCGTTCGCGGTGGTGCGGGGCGCCTGAGGATGCAGGGCTTTCCTCCATCGGGGCGTGCGTGCGTGCCGACGGGCGTCTTTCGGACGAGGCGGCGGCGACCATCGAAGCGCTGTTCGCGGAGCATACGGTCGCTATCATGGCGGGTGAAGGCTCGGTCGAAACGGACGAGGATGCAGCGGCGCTCCTGCGGCTTGCCGAGCAACGCGCTATTCCGGTTTTGGCCGATCCGCTTTCTAACCTGCGTAAACGGTCGGACGATCTGCTTATCGACCGCTACGACAACGTGCTTGCTTCTGCCGACTGTCCCGATTTCGACCTGTTGGTGCGTTTCGGGCGCTATCCGGTCTCGAAGCGCGCGACCCAGTATGTGCAGCGGCGGCGCCCGGTGCAGATTGTGGTCGACCAGCTGGAAACGCGCGATTTCAACGCAGGCACCGACCTATTCGTGCGCATGGCGCCGCGCGACTTCGTGCGAGATTTGAACGCGGCGGCAGAGCGCGCGGGCGGACAGGTGCTCAAAGAGCACGACCAGGAGCGTTTTGCCCAAGCGTGGGTACGCCGCAATGCGGAGGAGAACGCGCGCGTGGAGAAAGTCCGGGAAGTGGAGTCGGGCTTCGAGGGTTCGTACGTGCGCGCGCTGCTCGACGAGATGCCGGAGCATTCGCTGTTGTTCGCGGCAAACAGCATGTCCATTCGTGCGGTTGACGGATTCTGCGGCAAAGGGGCGCAGTTCGACATCCTGTGCAACCGAGGATTGAACGGTATCGACGGCACGCTGTCCACGGCGTTTGGCGCGGCGCAGGCCTATCGTCAGACCACGCTGCTCACGGGCGACCTAGCGCTTCTGCACGACCTTCCGGCATTTTCGCTCAACGCGGAGCTCATGAGGGTTCATCGTGAGGCAGGCGAACTTGCGCCAAGCTTTATCGTGGTGCTGTTGAACAACCATGGCGGCGGCATTTTCGACATGCTTCCGCAAAAGTCCGACGACGACTACTTCGAGCGCCTGTTCCTCACGCCCGAACATGCGGATTTCGGGCAAGTGGCCGCGGCGTTCGATGTGCCGTACGCGCGGGTGATGAGCGTGGCGGATTTCAAGACGGCGTACGCGTCGTTCGTAGGGCGTCCGGGCATGAGCGTGCTGGAAGTGGACGTGCCGCTTGCCGGTCTCAAGGAGCGGTACGCGCCCTATCAGTAGGGAGCTGCATGACGTTGGTTGGATTGCGAGGTTCGTTGTCAGGGAAGGAGAAGCCGCATGGGCGAATGCGAGCATGCTGAAGGCGGCTTTTATTGCACGCTGAACGGAATACGGCATTTCGTGAGAACGGCGGGGGTCTCGTCGTTGCCGTCTGCGGACGAAGACGAGAGGGGCCGCACGCCGCTGGTGCTCCTGCACGGCTTCATGCAGGATTCGCGCATTTGGGCGTTTGTTTTGGACAAGCTTGCCAAAGATCGCCCGGTGTACGCTCTCGACTTTGCAGGCTTTGGGAAGAGCGATGCCCCCGCGGGCACGCTGCCGTATCGCGTGGAGGAGACGGTTGCTGCCTTGCGCGATCTGGTTGACCTTGTGGGCGACGAGAGAGGCCGCGTTCACCTGATGGGCTACTCCATGGGAGGACGCATGGCGCTTGCGTTTGTTCAGGCGCAGGGGGAGCGTGTTGCATCGCTCATCCTCGAGAGCGCTGGCCTGGGGGCGGACACGCCCGAGGCGCGTGCGAGCGTGAACGCGCGCGATGCAGCGTGGATTGAGCGGCTGCGCACCTGCACGGTTGAAGAATTCGTTGACCACTGGGAAGGACTGCCGCTCTTTGCCACCCAGAAGGACATGGACCCTGCGGCGCGTTCGCTCATCCGCGAAATACGGCTTTCGTGCGATGTCGACGTACTGTCTCGCTGCATTCAAGGCGCCGGGCAGCACGCTATGCCGTATTTTGCAGAGGCGGTGCGCGCGTTCCGCATGCCTATTTTGTATGTCGCAGGCATGCAGGACGAGAAATATACTAAAGTTGCCCTGAGATTGGCGGCGCGCGGAGATGCCGTATGCTCGCTTCTTTCGTGCGGTCACAGCCCGCATCTTGAGCAGCCGGCATCGTTGTGCGACCACGTGCGTCCGTTCTTGGCGCAGTGCGAGGCCGTCAAGGCGGAATAGAACGAACGGCTTTGCGATTCGGAGGGAGGGTGCCTTTTGCGGCCTTCCTTTTGGCGCAGGGCGTGGAGCATAAAAGATGGGAGGCACCATGGGGGAGTCGAAGGAGTTTCCCTGGAAGCCTGGCAAGGCTTATCGGGAGATCGTGTACGAAACGTACGACGGTATCGCAAAGATTACTATCAACCGCCCGGAGCGACGCAACGCGTTCACGCCGCTGACGGTGAACGAGATGTACGATGCCTTTTCCGTTGCACGTGATGACGCGGAGATTGGCGTCATCATTCTGACGGGTGCCAACCATGGTGGCCGTCATGAAGATGAAGCGTTCTGCTCCGGAGGCGACCAGAAGATTCGTGGCAATGGCGGGTATGTGGGAGAAGACAATATTCCGCGCTTGAACGTGCTTGACCTGCAGCGTCTTATTCGCGTTGTGCCGAAGCCGGTCATTGCTATGGTGAATGGTTATGCGATCGGCGGTGGGCACGTGCTGCATATCCTCTGCGACCTGTCCATTGCAGCCGAGACGGCTAAGTTCGGCCAGACAGGGCCGAAGGTGGGCAGCTTCGATGCGGGGTACGGCGCGGGCTATCTGGCAGCGCTCGTCGGCCAAAAGAAGGCGCGCGAGATATGGTATCTCTGCCGTCAGTACACTGCGGCGGAAGCGCTCGACATGGGCCTGGTCAACGCCGTGGTTCCGTTCGAAGAGCTGGAAGCCGAATGCGTGCAGTGGGCGCAAGAGATGATGCAGTTCAGCCCCACGGCCCTGCGTTTCATGAAGGCCTCGCTCAATGCGGCGACTGACGGCTTGGCGGGCCTTCAGCAGTTGGCAGGGGATGCTACCTTGCTGTATTACACGACTGACGAGGCAAAAGAAGGGCGCGACGCCTTCAAGGAGAAGCGCAAGCCCGACTTTACCCAGTTCCCTAAATTCCCGTAGGATCGCCCGCCCTGGCGAACGGAGGAGCAGACCGTCTGGGCAAGCATAGTTTGGGCGTACGACGGTTGATTTGCAGGTACTTTTGAATGTTAGTGGAAAGAATTTCGAGTACTGAACTCCGTAGGGCGTCGCAAAAGGCTGTCATCTTGTCCGAAAGCTTGTTTCCGTTGTGTAGCGAAGGCGAAAAGTAGACAAAATGTAGCAATTTGGGGATTATTTCTCGGTCACGACGGTTGAATTCGAGCTACAGGGTGTTCAGTACTCGAAATTCTTTCCAGAAAGTGGCGCGAGAGCTGCAACGATGAGGCTGGCATAGGGCATGTCGCAAAGAGACAGCGACGGTCTTGGCGGCAGTGCGGTATGGGGCGGCGTCGAAGGGCATCGTTGCGACTATGCCGACCACGCGCCGCTGCAAAAAACGAACGAGATAAACGGAGCTGAAACGCACAATGATTCCAGAGCTTGAGCGAAATACCCGCAACTGCCCGCGAGGGGTGTGCTTCCTATTCGAGGGCCGTACGTACGTGAACGCGCAGATTCGTTTGCAGGCGGCGGGGCTTGCGCGCGCTTTGCAGCTGCAGGGCGTGCGGCGCGGGTCGTTCGTGGCATGCGATATGGACAACAGCCCTGCGCTCGTGCTGCTGGCCGTGGCGGCAGGCTATGGCGGATTTGCCCTGGTGGCGCTTAACAGGCGTTTGACCGACGCGGAAAAGGACGAGCGGCTTTCCGACCTCGAACGAAACGGCTATCACGTGGCAGCGCGCCTGGACGAAACGACCGTCGTTGGCATGCTTCACGAGGTAAGCGACGAGCGCACGCGCCACGTGCTGCGCCATCACGCAGAGCGTTTCGCTGCGCAGTTCAATCTGGATGACCGTGCCATGGTTCTGTTCACTTCCGGCACGTCCGGGCGCGCGAAAGCGGTCGAACTGACCTGGCGCAACTTGGTGGGGTCTGCAAACGCTTCGAACGAACACCTTGCCGCCTCGCCGACGGATGTCTGGCAACTTGCGCTGCCGCTCTATCACATAGGCGGTTTCCAGATTATGGTCCGCTCGATTCTGGCCGGATGCTCCTTTGTGCTCTACCGCCGTTTTGAAGTCGAGCGGGTTATGACGGACGCCGCCCGCTATGCCGTGACGCACATTTCCGTCGTGGACAAAATGCTTCAGGATATGTTGGCCTGGGCGGATGCCGACGCAGAAGACGACGATGCGGAAGTGGTGGGCGCGCACGCTCGCCATGCGAACGGGACGCAGCGAACGGTGCATTCCGGGCATGCTGCCGAAGGGGAACTTTCAGGCGATAGGGGCGCGTGCGACGAAGGCGCCGCCGACCTTGCGTCGGTGAGGCATCTATCCTCCTTGCGCGGTCGCCATGCGTCTCACGCGCAGGCGGTTGCCTTGCATGCAAGCCGTGAAGACGCCGATCGCCTTCGCCGCTTTAGAACGGTCGCGGAGTCGGCGAACGTGCTGGCGGGGTATCGTTGCATCCTGCTTGGCGGCGCTGCGCCCAACCCTCGGACGTTGCAGACGGCAGTAGCGGCGGGCGCGTGTGTGTATGCGAGCTACGGCATGACCGAAACATCCAGCCAGATTGCTTCAACGCTTGTCACGAAAGACTTTTCCGGAAAGCTCGACCTATTGCCGGGCTACCGCGCTACCGTGGTGGCGCCCGATGCCGACGGTATGGGGCAGCTTGCGGTCAGCGGGCCGGGCGTGTGCGCAGGCTACCTGAATGCGCGCGCTGCGTTTACCGTGGACGGCTATTTCTTGACAGGGGACCGCGCCAGCGTTCGTCGACGGACGCTGCAGGTTGCCGAGCGCACGGACGACATGTTCGTGTCCGGTGGAGAGAACGTCTATCCGGCGGAAATTCAGCGCAAGCTCCTGTTCGTGCCAGGGGTGACGGATGCGTACGTGTTCGGCGTGCTCGATTCGACATGGGGGCGCCGTCCGGTTGCCATCGTGGAACGGTCGCCGCGCGCTGCGCGCCAGGCGGTTCAGCGCGTGCTTCGCGCGAGCGAAGAGCGCTTGCGCGATCCGTACGGCGACCTGGCTGATTTGAGCGTGCGTCCTGGTCTTGCGGCGGGGACGGCAGGTCGCCTCTCCGCTTTTCGTGCGCAGGGCGCAAACAGCACGTTCCCTCGCGCGCATTCTCTGGCGTCTGCCGTTTCGGGCGGAGTGGACGCGCCTTCCGACGAGCGCCTTGCTCCCGAAGCGTCCGTACGGCGTTTCGCGGAAGGCGTGAAAGCGGCACTTGAGGGGTCTCTTTCGAAGGTGTATCTGCCCGAAGACGTCCTGGTGGTGGAGGAGTTTCCGCGCACCGGTATCGGCAAAGTGGACCGTGCGGCGCTCCGCCGTGCGTACGAAGAGCGCATTTGCGTGGAGCGGGTGGAAGTTTTCCGCGTGAAGCAGCCGCTTCAGGCGCCTATCCACACGGCGAAGACGACGCTCGAAGAGCGCGAATCGCTTTTGGTGCGGGTAACCGACCACGAAGGCCGCACCGGCATAGCGGAGGGCGTCGCATTCTCGACGGACTGGTATCTGCCCGAGACGCTTGATGAGGACGAGCGCATCCTTCGCGAGGAATTGATTCCCTGCGTGCTTGCGGGCACGTACGCGCATCCACGCCAGGTCATAGATGCGCTCTTGGAATGCCCGAGCGCGCATGAACATCCGTTGGCGTGCGGAGCGCTCGAGCCGGCGCTCTGGGATTTGTACGGGAAGATTGTGCGCAAGCCGTTGTGGCAGCTGATCGGCGGGGCTCCCTATGGCGGCCGCGTGGTCGAGACGGAAGTCGCCGACGAGGAAGATGCGGGCAAAACCCACGTTCCTGGCAGCATAAGCGCCTCTCCGGTCATGGAGTTTGAGACGGACGATGCGCCGGAGGTGCTTACAGGCGAGCATGCTATGCCGTTCGACACAGAGCCGACGTTGGAAGGCGATCGCCAGGGCGATTTTGCAGAGCTTCCTGAGGGCGCCTTTATTGGCGCAAGAGAGCAGGCGCATGCTGGTTTTGCTGCCGGTGGTGACGCGCACGAGCCCGCGCGCACGCTCGTGCCGGGCGGTGCGGTTTTCGGCCTTATGCCGACGGACGACCTAGTCCGCGCCGTGGAGTCTGCGGCTGCGCAAGGATTTGTGCGCGCGAAGCTCAAGATTGCTCCTGGTCAGGACGTCGAGCCGGTGCGTGCAGTGCGGTTGGCATGCCCGGACGTCGAGCTTATGGTCGACGCCAACCAAAGTTACGACGATGCGCGCGAAGCAGAGCGCGTCATCGACGAGCTGGCAGCGTTCGGCGTGCGCTGCGTTGAGGAGCCGCTCAAACCCCGCGAGGGCGAAGGATTGCGCGACCTGTTCGAGCGTCTTTCGCGACTGCAGGAGCTCGTGCGCGTGCCTCTCTGCTTGGATGAGTCCGTGACCAGCTACGATGACTTGCGACTGGCACTTTCGTTCCCGAAGTTGCGCTGGTATGCCATAAAGATTGCGAAATTCGGTGGCGTGGGCCCGGCGCTTTCGTTCTGCGAATGGGCGGAGCGCCATGAAGTGAGCGTATGGATGGGCGGCATGTACGACACGGGCATTTCGAAGCGACTGCACGCGGCGTTCGAAACGTTGCCATGCTGCGCGCTGCCGGGCGATTTGAGCGATTCCGACCGGTATTTCCCGCAGGACGTGGCAAAGCCTGCGTTCGGGCTGCGCCAAGGCCATGTCGAGCTCAATGGGCCGGGGCATGAATACGGCTTGGGCTGTGTTTTGAACGAAGAGGTGCTTGCGCGCATCACGGTAAGCACGACAACGTTGGAACGCTAGCGGCGGAGTCGGCGCGCTTTCGTTGCGGCAATGGCCTGCGTGCGGGTTTGCGGCGGCGAGAAAACCTGCATGACGAGCGCGCTTTGGTGCAACGAGGGGTAAAAAACGCATTCGGAGGCCCGTGATTTTCGCTACACTGTAAAGACATTGTCAACAGGGCGCAAGCGCGTCTGTCGGCGCCTTCCTCAGCGAACGGCAGCTCCTTTGGAATGCGCATTGAACGGGGCTGCCAGCGTCTGGGGAGTGTGCGCGAGCACCGGGCAGGAAGGTTCACCATGAAGCTGTTGGAGGATCGCATCCGCAAGGATGGAACCGTGAAAAGCGAGAGCGTGCTGAAAGTCGACACGTTCCTGAACCACCAGATGGACATAGAGCTGTTCACGGCCATGGCGGAAGAATGGAAGCGCCTGTTCGCTGACAAGCGAATCGACAAGATCCTCACCATCGAAGCATCCGGCATCGGTATCGCGGCCATTTGCGGTGCAGTGTTCGGCGTGCCGGTCGTGTTCGCCAAAAAGAGCCAGAGCATCAACCTGGACGGCACAGTGTACTGCACGCGCATCCAGAGTTTTACGCACGGCAAGATCTTCGACGTCATCGTGTCCAAAAAGTTCATCGGCGAGGGCGAGCACGTGCTGCTCATCGACGACTTCATGGCAAACGGTTGCGCCATGAACGGCTTGATCGAAGTGTGCGAGCATGCGGGCGCTACGGTCGAAGGCATCGGCATCGCCATCGAGAAGGGCTTCCAGCGCGGCGGCGACAGCCTGCGCGAGCGCGGCTACGACTTGCAGTCGCTTGCTATTGTGGAGTCCATGAACCCGGAGACGGGCGAAATCGTCTTTCGATAAGCAAAGAGAGCAGGGCGCCCTGCGGCATGTGGCCGTGGGCGCCTTTTTGTTGTAAGGGGTTATGACGCTGCGTCGCGCGGAGGGGTGCCAAGCATGCGCGCGACGTGACGGGCAAGAAGGGAACGGGCAGAAAACATGGCGAAAAACACGTCGGCTGCGGCGATGCTGGACGAACTGCGCGAGCTGCGGTCGTTCGAAGGGAAAATCTCTTTCGGGAAAGCGTTCCCGTACGGCATCCAGCATGTGCTCGCCATGTTCGTGGCGAATTTGGCGCCTATCGCCATCGTGGCGGCAGCGGCGGGGCTGGATGCGTCGCAGACGTCCATGGTCATCCAGGCCGCTATGGTCATTGCCGGCATCGGCACGTTCATCCAGCTGTTCCCCGTGTGGCGCGTGGGGTCGCGCTTGCCCATTGTCATGGGCGTGAGCTTCACGTTCGTGACCGTGCTTTGCACCATTGCGGCGCAGTACGGATACGGTGCCGCAATCGGCGCCATTATTGCGGGCGGTGTGGCAGAAGGCGTGCTTGGCCTGTTTGCGAAGTATTGGCGTCGTTTCATCACGTCGGTCGTTTCTGCCGTCGTGGTCACCTCCATCGGTTTTTCGCTGCTTTCCGTGGGCGCGGAATCGTACGGCGGCGGTAGCGGCGCGCCGGATTTCGGCTCGTGGGAAAACCTGCTGCTGGGCACTATCTCCCTGGTGAGCTGTCTTGCGTTCCAGGGGTTGGCAAAGGGAAGCCTCAAACAACTGGCGGTTCTGTTCGGCCTGGTCGTGGGCTATGTGGTCGCCTTGTTCATGGGCAAGGTGGACTTCAGCGGGTTCGAGAACCTGGGCATCCTTTCGCTGCCGTCCATCATGCCGTTCACGCCGGAGTTCCACGCAGGCCCCATCATCTCCATGGTGCTGCTCTACCTGGTAAGCGCGGCGGAGACCATCGGCGACACGGCAGCGCTCACGAGCATCGGCTTCAACCGTCAGCCTACGGACCGCGAATTCCAGGGCGCTATTGCAGCGGACGGCTTCGTGAGCGCGCTTTCCGGCGTATTCGGCTGCACGCCGCTTACGTCGTTCGCGCAGAATATCGGCCTCATCGCCATGACGAAGGTCGTGAACCGTAAAGCTATCGCGTGCGGTGCGGCGGTGATGCTGCTGGCAGGCTTGGTGCCGGCGGTAAGCGCGCTGTTCGCTTCGCTGCCTGACGCTGTTTTGGGCGGCTGCACCATCATGATGTTCGGCAACATCATCCTGTCCGGCTTCCAGATGATCGCAAGCGCAGGCTTCACGCAGCGCAACATCACCATCGCGGCGCTCGCTCTTGCAATTGGCGTGGGCTTCACCCAGGTGAGCGACATCTTCGTGCATTTCCCGGCGTTGTTACAGAGCGTGTTCGTGGGCAACAGCGTGGCGCTCGTCTTCCTGGTGGCGCTCGTGCTGTCGCTCGTGTTGCCGAAAGACAAGCAGGTGGAAGGCCCGCTTGTGGTGGAGGCTGCTTCGGAGGAGGAAGCCGTGGACGAACGGCCGTCGGCGGACGAAAGCAACTAGCGCGTTTTCCTGTTGCGTGTGCGGGAAGGAGTCGCGCGTTCGGTCTCCTCGGCTCTCGACGACCACGAGCTCCTTTTGCCGCGTGAAGGAACACGGTATCGTGTGCGGTAAGGTCGGATTGGGTCGGTAGCGTCGTTCTGCGAGAAAGGATCCTCCCATGATCAACGCGTTCTGCAAGAAACCGCTCTGGGAATGCACGCGTACGCTGGCTGATGTGGCGCAGGGTCGTCGTCCGGCAGACGTCGTGGTGAAGAGCGCTCGCTTGGTGAACGTATGCACGGCCGAAGTGCAGGATGGCGCGGACGTCGCCATTGCAGAGGGGCGCATTGCCTATGTCGGGCAGGCGGACCATTGCGTCGGCCCCGCCACGCAGGTCATCGACGCTGAAGGGTGCTATATCGCGCCGGGCTTCCTGGACGGCCATGTGCACGTGGAGTCTTCCTTGGTCGGCGCAGGCGAGTTCGCACGCGCCGTGGTGCCGCATGGCACCACGGGCATCTACTGGGACCCGCATGAGGTATGCAACGTGCTCGGGCTCGAAGGCGTGCGGATCATGATGCAAGACGTCCAGCGCACGCCGCTCAAGGCCATGGTGACCACGCCTTCGTGCGTGCCGGCAGTGCCCGGTTTCGAAGACACGGGTGCCGCCATCGGGCCGAACGACATTGCCGAGACCATGGCGTGGGATTCTGTCGTGGGCTTGGGCGAAATGATGAACTTCGTGGGCATCGTGAACGGCAGCGAACAGCCGCACGCTGAAGTTGCCGAGACGCTGAAGGTCGGCAAAATCGTGACCGGGCATTATGCTTCGCCCGAAACGGATCGCGGTTTGGGCGCCTATGCGGCATCGGGCGTGCGCTGTTGCCACGAGTCCGCGCACGCTGAAGAAGTGCTGGCGAAGATGCGCCTGGGCATGTACGCGCAGCTGCGTTTTGGCTCTGCCGGCCGCGATCTGCCGCAGCTTGCCGCTGCGGTGGCGTCGGGTGCGGTGGACACCCGTTTTGCCTGCCTCGTGACTGACGATGTCCATCCGCATGAATTGGTGGAAGACGGGCATATGGACCGCGTCCTG
>DVGB01000115.1 GCA_018712955.1 Candidatus Aveggerthella stercoripullorum | reverse complement strand
CAACAAAGCAATACAGCCTGAAATGCGATGACAAGGAAAGTACGGACGAATCCCTCGACAGAGAGTTGGCGGTCGCTGCGAGCCAACGGGGGACGGCCTGAAAGCCACCTTCGAGCAGTTCGACAGGACGCCGTTGCCTTCCTAGGACACCCCCTGGCGGCAAGGGCAAAAAGTTGAATCGGTGACACCGTTACCCGTCTCCGCGGTCTACGTCGCGCGAGCGCGAACGGCAGCCAGGGCGCTTGGCGCGATATGCGCACGAGCAGCAGGGACGCGAGATAACGTCTCCCCCTGAACGCTCGGCACGGTGAAGCGGCGACGTCTTCTTGAACGTTGCCGAACGGGTTCTCCCTTATGCGGAGAGGCCGTTTTGAATGCCGGTGCAAGCAGCTTGGCAGCGTGGCGCTCCGCACCCTGCGCGGAAGGGAGGGCGCTGGCAAGGCGCTTCCTTCGTTTGTCCTGATCCAACGGCGATCAGGCTTTTTTGCTTTAGGGGCAAAATGTCCGACGGGGCTTGTCGGCAGCGCGTTCGGCCGGACGGCGCGAACGCCTGGCAGCAATGCGCCTGTCGGGATGGCGAAGGAAAGGAAGGTGGCACCATGCAACTTCGCAGCGACGCCGTGAAGAAAGGCGTTGCACGCGCGCCACACCGCAGCCTGCTCAAGGCGGACGGCGTGACCGACGAGGAGATGCAACGTCCCCTCGTTGCGGTTATCAACTCGCGAAACGACATCATTCCGGGGCACAACAACCTTGACAAGATTGCTGACGCGGTAAAGGCCGGCATCTACTTGGCAGGCGGCGTGCCGTTCGAGATCTCCACCATCGGTGTGTGCGATGGCATTGCCATGAACCACGAAGGCATGCATTACTCGCTCGTTTCGCGCGAGACCATTGCCGACTCCGTGGAGATCGCGCTCAACGGCCATCAGTTCGATGCGGTGGTCTGCATTCCTAACTGCGACAAGATCGTTCCCGGCATGCTCATGGGCGCCCTGCGCGTGAACATTCCGACCGTGTTCGTTTCCGGCGGCCCCATGCTTGCAGGCAAACAGCCGGGCGGCTGCGGTTCCACGACCGACCTCAACACGCTGTTCGACGGTGCGGCGGCAGTCGCAAACGGCACTATGACCGAAGCGGAGCTGAAATATTACGAGGACACCGCGTGCCCTACCTGCGGCAGCTGTTCGGGCATGTTCACCGCGAACTCCATGAACTGCCTGTGCGAAGCGCTCGGCATCGCGCTGCCGGGCAACGGCACCATCCCGGCCGTCTATTCCGAGCGCATTCGCTTGGCAAAGCATGCGGGCATGAAGGTCATGGAGCTTTTGGAGAAGGGCGTGCGTGCCCGCGACATCGTGAACGCTGCGGCCGTTCACAACGCCATGGAGTGCGATATGGCCTTCGGCGGCTCCACGAACACGGTGCTGCATCTGACGGCCATTGCGGCGGAAGCAGGATGCCCCATCACGCTTGACGACTGGGATGCTGCCAGCGCGCGCACGCCGCATCTCGTGAAGCTGCAGCCATCCGGGCCGCGCCCGCTTTCGGACCTCTACGAGGTGGGCGGCGTGCCCGCTGTCATGCACGAGCTGGGGAGGCTGGGGCTTTTGGACCATCGTGCGCTCACGTGCATGGGCACGCTGGACGAGTACTTGGCTGCGACGCCCGCACCCGACGGAGAGGTGTGCCGCACGAAGGACAACCCGTTCTCGCCGGTCGGTGCCTTGCGCGTGCTGCACGGCAACATTGCGCCCGACGGCGCTATCGTGAAAAAATCCGCCGTCGACCCGGCCATGATGAAGCATACGGGCCCGGCGCGCTGCTTTAATTCCGAAGAAGAAGCGTGCGCGGCTATCAACGCCGGGCAGATCAAGCCGGGCGACGTCGTCGTCATTCGCTACGAAGGCCCGAAGGGCGGTCCGGGCATGCGCGAGATGCTCACGCCGACATCCTCCATCGTCGGCATGGGGCTTTCGAAATCCGTCGCGCTCATCACGGACGGACGGTTCTCCGGCGCCACGAAAGGCCCTGCGGTGGGACACGTGAGCCCGGAGGCCGCAGCGGGCGGGCCTATCGCGCTCATTCACGAAGGCGACCAGGTGACCGTCGACATCGAAGGCGGTCAGCTTACCCTACACGTATCCGACGAGGAGCTTGCCGAACGCCGCGCCGCGTGGACGCCTCCGGCTCCCAAGCATGACCATGGCGTGCTCGCGAAATACGCAAAGCTCGTTTCATCTGCCGACAAGGGGGCGATCGTTCTATGACCGAGATTTCCAGGCAGGCCATCGTCCGCGGTGCGACCGCAGGACCTGGCAGCCATACCGAATACGAGGGCAAGACCATGATCGGCGCACAGGCTGTCGTCGCATCGCTGGAGGCAGAGGGCGTCGATCTGGTCTTCGGCTATCCGGGCGGCCAGGCCATCAAAATCTACGATGCCCTGTACGATTCAACGAAGATCACGCACGTGCTCGCACGCCACGAGCAGGGTGCCGTGCACGAAGCGGACGGCTATGCGCGCGCAACCGGCCGCGTGGGCGTGGCGATCGTGACGTCCGGACCGGGCGCCACGAACACGGTGACCGGCATCGCCACCGCCTACATGGACAGCGTGCCGCTTGTCGTCATCACCGGGCAGGTGCCGCGCGGCGTTATCGGCACGGACTCGTTCCAGGAATCCGACATCGTGGGCATCACCATGCCGGTCGTGAAGCACAGCTATCTGCTGCAGTCTACCGACGAGCTCACGCGGACCTTCCGTGAGGCGTTCCATATCGCGAGCACCGGCCGTCCCGGCCCTGTGCTCATCGACGTGCCGAGCGACCTGGCTTCCGAGGAAATGGTCTTCCACTATCCGGACTCTGTGAGCCTGCAGTCGTACAAGCCGACCTACAAAGGCAACGCAAAGCAGGTTAAGCAGGCCGTGAACTATCTGAAGAGCGCCAAGCGACCGGTGCTCTACGTGGGCGGCGGCGTCATTTCTTCCGGAGCGAGCAACGAGCTTGTGGAGTTGGCCGACCTCATGCAGATCCCGGTGGTCACCACGCTCATGGCAAAAGGCGGCTTTCCGGCATCGCACCCGCTCAACTACGGGCCCATCGGCATGCACGGTTCGAAATACGCGAACCAGATGCTGACGGAATCCGACCTGCTTATTGCGTGCGGCGCTCGCTTTTCCGACCGCGTGACAGGACGGGTCGACCAGTTTGCTCCGCATGCCGATGTCATCCATATCGACATCGACCCGGCGGAGATCGGCAAAGTGCGCCCGGTCCAGGTGCCTATCGTGGGCGATCTGAAGAACGTGCTGGCAAGCATTACGGCGGAACTGCGCAAGCAGAACGCAAAGCCTGCGCCTGCGGCCTGGCGCGAACAGTGCGAAAGCTGGCGCGAGCGGTGGCCGTTCTACCACCGCTCCGTCGGCGACGACCCGACGGAGATCGTGCCGGAGATGGCCATGAGCCTGCTGTCGGAAAAGCTCGATCCGCACAACAGCATTGTCGTGACGGAGGTGGGGCAGCACCAAATGTGGGCTGCGCAGTTCATCGACCGCGAAGAGCCGCGTTCGTGGGAGTCGAGCGGTGGCCTGGGCACGATGGGGTTCGGATTCCCGGCTTCCATCGGTGCGAAGTTCGGCTGTCCCGACAAGCAGGTCGTCTGCGTGGCGGGGGACGGGTCGTTCCAGATGAACAGCCAAGAGATGGCGACGGCTGCCATCCACGAGCTGCCGGTCAAGGTGGTCATCATGGACAACCGCTGCCTGGGGATGGTGCACCAGTGGCAGAAGCTCTTCTACCACGAGCGCTATTCGTCCACGCTGCTTGACTCGATTCCTGACTTCGTGAAGCTGGCTGCTGCGTACTCATGGGAGGCAGAGCGCGTGACCGACCCCGCCGACCTTTCGGCAGCCTACGACCGCATGCTCGCATCCGACAAGCCGTACCTGCTTGACGTCTCCATTTCGCGCGATCAGAACGTCTATCCCATGGTCGCGCCGGGAGCTGGCCTGAACGACGTCATCGGCGCTATCGACATTGCGGTCGGCGCTGTGCGCACGGGCGGCGAAGAGCACGAAGGGCGGGGGCTTTCCCACACGGACTTCGTCGTCCAGGGAGACGACGACAAGGAAGGAGGGGCGCGATGAAGCACGTGCTTTCGGTTCTGGTGGAGAACAAGCCAGGCGTCCTTTCGCGCGTGACCGGTCTGATCTCGCGGCGTGGCTTCAACATCGAGTCGCTGTCCGTCGGTCCTACGGAAGACCCCACGATGTCGCGCGTGACGGCCATCGTGCGCGCTGACGACGTGGCGTACGAGCAGATCACGAAGCAGCTGCACAAGCTGATTTCGGTCCATAAGATCAACGACTTGACCGACGAAGGCGCCATCGAGCGCGAGCTTGCGCTGTTCAAGGTGAACGCCACGCCCGAGCGCCGCAACGAGATCATCGAGATTGCGAACATCTTCCGCGCAAAGATCGTGGACGTCGGTCGCAGTTCGCTCACGATCGAGGCGACGGGCGACGAGAACAAGCTGCGCGGTATCGAAGACCTGTTGCGCGCCTACGGCATCAAGGAGATCATCCGCACCGGCAAGGTCGCCATGTCCCGCAACTCGAAGGAGGTTTAAGGTTCCGGCGGCTTGTCGGCCGCCGGAACCACTCGACGCTGCGGGCTTCTCTGGCACCGAACCTTGCCGCGACTGGAAGGTCCGGCGGCGCGAAGGTCAGCTGAACCTTCCGATCCCGCCAACCTCCGGCGCCAGAGAGGCCCTCGCTGACCTTACGGACGGGATGAGGGACGAATTGTCGCTCGATTTCGCCGACGTTTCGAACGGGATGGGCGCAGGGCAATGACGCTTGCACCGCCATCCTTGCTCCGATCGAACGCGGCGTTCTCCGCGATAGAAGGGCCTTTGATGAACGTGAAGACACTCGACGCGCATGCTGCGTGGCTCACGCGCCTGCGCAATTGGTCGACTCCTTGAGGGACGGCCGTACCGACGTTTTCGTCGGTGAAATGACGAAAAGAAAAACAGCCAAGGCAGAAAGGAAGGAACATCCGTCATGGCTATCACCATCTACTACGAGCAGGACTGCAAGCCCGCGGTCATCCAGGATAAGAAGATCGCGATCATCGGCTACGGCTCTCAGGGCCATGCCCACGCGCTGAACTTGAAGGATTCAGGCTGCGATGTGCGCGTCGGTTTGCGCGAGGGGTCTTCGTCCTGGGAGGCCGCCGAGGAAGCAGGCTTGAAGGTCTGCTCGATGGACCAGGCGGCAGAAGAGGCCGACCTCA
>DVGB01000114.1 GCA_018712955.1 Candidatus Aveggerthella stercoripullorum | reverse complement strand
GAGAACCCGTACGCAGGCACAGTGCACATCGGCGCGAACGGACTGCCGCAAACGGACAAGCCTGATCACGGGTTCGGCATGCAGTCCTTAGCCGCCTTCTGCGAAAAGCACGGCGCCTTGTACGAATGCACAGCGCACGAAGGCCGCTTCAAATTGAGCATTGCGCTGTAAAGCACGGGCGGGCGCGGCGCGGCGCCGTTCGGCACGGTTCGGCCCAGCACGGCTTGGCTCGGTGCAGCTCGGTACGGCCTTTCAACGCAGCGCAACCGCGCGCTGAGCTGCACCGCGCGCAAGCCCAAAACCAAGAACGGGACCCCGGACGAACCGGAATCCCGTTGAGAACGAATTTGCACCTGCCGACGCTTTGCAGCCTGCGCAGGCGCGGCCGCACGCCGCGGCAGAAGCGGAGCGTTACAGTCCCAGCGCCTTTTTGAGCGCCGAAACGCGACGACGGCTGACGGGGATCTTTTCGTCCGCACCGTCGAGCGTCAGCAGCAGCGTGCCACCGGAGACGGACTCCACTTCCTTCACGAGCGACAAGTTCACCAGGTAACCACGGTGCACGCGGAAGAACCCATGGCCATCGAGGCGCTTTTCCAGCTGTGCGAGGCTGACCGTCGAGAAATAGCGGTCAGTATCCGTCTGGAGATACGCATAGTCGTCGCGCGCCATAACGTAGCGGATTTTGTCGATGCCGATGAGAATCTTCTTGCCGCCCTTTTCGACCGGGATGCGCTCCGACTTCTGCATCTTCGCGTGCATGGAAACATGCTCGCGAACACGGGCGATAGCCTGGGCCAGCCGTTCGGTCTCAACCGGCTTCACCAGGTAGTCGATGGCTTTCACCTTGAATGCGTCCAGCGCGAATTCGCTGTACGCCGTCACGAACACGACCGCTGGCGGGTACTTCAGATGCTGCATGGCCTCTGCCAACTGCAGACCGGTCGCCTCCGGCATGTTGATGTCAAGGAACATCACGTCGCAGGGATATTCCTTCAGTTTCTCTATGGCCTCGCGCACGTTGGCGGCTTCGCACGCCACCTCTACCTGGCCCAGTTCGTCAAGCAGGTACTTCAGCTCAGAACGCGCAGGAGCTTCGTCGTCGACGATCATTGCCTTCAGCAATTTGACCTCCAGAAGTCGGTCTTGGTATAGAACTATCCCTGCATTATAGACCACTCTGCGCACGGCACACAAAGAAACAGCGTCCGAAGCGCGCTCTTTTGCCAAACAGTGTCTGTAGCACAGCCGTGATGCACGCTATTCGGCGTCGTGGAGGGCACCATCCTTCAGATACAGGGTCACCGTCGTGCCGCTGCCCAGCTCCGTTTCGATGTCCATGCGCGACTCCAGGCCGTAATAGCTGCGAATACGGTCGTTGATGTTTTTGACCGCAATACCCAGCCCCGTCGAAGAATCAGGGTGCAGGATGTTCTGGCGCGCTTCTTCGGTCATGCCGGTTCCGTCGTCGATAACGTCGATGATCACGTCGTCTCCGTTACGGCGTGCACGCACGGTGATAGTGAGCTTGCCTTCAGAGGGCATGGCATGGCGCACCGCGTTCTCCACGAGCGGCTGGATCATGAACGCCGGCACGTAGACGCCGTCGAGGTCTTCGTCGACGTCCGCGTTCATTTCGAGGCGCTCTTCGCCGAAACGGGCCACTTCGAACGTGAAGTAGCGCGAAGTCTGCTCGATTTCGCGGTCGAGCAGGATCAGGTCGCTTGAATCCTCCAGCGTGCGACGGTAGAACACGGCGAATTCGCGCAGCAGCTGGCGCGCCTTCGCGGGGTCCGTGCGGATGAAGGATGCGATGGTGTTGATGGTGTTGAACAAGAAATGCGGGTTAATCTGGCTTTGCAGCGCTTTGAGCTCCATGCTCGTGGCAAACTTCGTCTGCTGCTCCAACGCCATGGCGGCCATCTGCGTAGAAAGCAGCTCGCCAAAGCCTTCCGCCACGGAAATCTGCGTCTCGTTGATGCGGCGCGGGCTGCGATAGTAGAACTTCAGCGTACCCTGCGGCCTGCCGGACACGGTCAAAGGCACGATGATGGCTGCCTTGATGACGTTCGACCCTGTCGGAAAGCCGATCTCCTCCGGCGTCATGAGGATGCGCGTTTTGCCGTCCTTCAGAGTGGCGTGCGTCGCGGCGGTGCGGATGGGACCGCCGTTGCGGCTGTCCTCCTGCTGCGCGCCCGAATACCCCAGGATGACTTCGGTGCTCGTGATGGCGACCGCGCATGCGGAAGTGGCCGGTAGAAGCAGACTGCAGATCTGCTGGGCCGACGTGTTGTCCAGGCCGTCCTGCATGGCAGCGAGCGTCTGGCTGGCCAGGCCGAGCACGTTGTCCGTCTGGCTCGCGCGAACGGTGTCGGGGTCGAGCGCCAAACGCAGAATCACGACGAGCGAAAGCGTGAAGATCACGCCCGCGGAAACCAGGAGCACCGCGTTCGAGCCAGGCGTCACCAGGGACCAGAGCAGTATGCCGCCCGATGCCACCGCCAAAATAACCAGCACGACTTCGAATGCCGTCGAACGCGTTTTGCGCCTTTGCTCGCCCATGTTCTCTGCCCCTTTCGACGTGCCGCAGACCTTAAGCCAGACCGCGCCTGAACTTTCATGCTATCACGCAAAAGGATGGGGTACCAACAGGGACTGCATCCGAATGGCTCCGCGGGGCTCCGCGCCCTCGCAGACGGTCGAACGACGCTCTACGCAGCAAGCACCTCGTTCACCACGAGCACGACCGCCATGAGCAGCAAGAACGCCCCGAACATGATGCGCAGCGTGCGCTCGGGCACGCGTTTGACCAGCTGTGCGCCGAGCACCGCGCCCGGAATGGAGCCGACTGCCATGACAATGCCGATCATGAAGTGGACGTTGCCCAACAGCGCCTGCTCGATAACGCCCGGAATGGCCAGGATGGTAACCGCGATAAGCGACGTGCCGGACGCTCTTTTCATGGGAATGCCGATGACCGAAAGGAACAGCGGCACCATAATGAAGCCGCCGCCTACGCCGACATACCCCGACGCCACGCCAGCGCCAAGGCCGATAGCAGCTCCCATGAGCAGGTGCTTGCGAGAAATCTTGAATGCCGAGTCACCGGGGGCGGCCGACCGAGGCGCATCCTGGGAAGCGGGCTGAGCAGCAGCCTGCGATGTCGGCTGAACCGCATCCCGAGATGTGGACTGACTCGCGGCCTGCGATGTCGGCTGAGAGGCGGCCTTTGGCTTGCTGAACGCTTTGCGCAGCATGTTCACGGCGGAATACCCGATGATTGCCGCTGCCGCCACCATGATGAGCCAGGCGGGCGAGATGCTTGCCAGCCACACGCCGAGCGGCGACGTGATCGCGCCACCAATGCCGGCCGCCAACCCCAGCGGCACAATGCACGTCTTGTTCTTGATGTGCGTCACACAGCCCGAAAGCGACGTAGGAATGATGGTGAACAGGGACGTTGCGGTCGCCTCGATGGCAGACAGGCCAAACCCCAGCCGGAAAATAGGCACCATGATAGTGCCGCCACCAATGCCCAGCAGACCCGACAGCACGCCGACCAGCAAGCCGACGACCACTGCTATGGCAAACGCCTCGACCGACATTCGTTCCCTCTTTCCTTAACGCGCGCCGACCTTGCAGCATCGTACGCCCTCGACGCGCGCTCATCGTACTCCTCCACAAAAGAACAGCCCGCCAGACCATGCCGACGGACCGAAATCTTCACCGGTAGCTGACAGGAGCTTGACCCTACTCCGCGACGTTCATGCGGATTTCGCTCGTGGTGCCCGGGTCGATGCCCGCTGCCGCAGCAACCTGCTCCAAACGCACAGGGTCCATGCCCGGCATAGAGCGCACCGCCGACTGGAGCAGCGCCGAGCGCAGAATCTGGTCGCCCTCCATGCGCGCCATGAGCTCGGGCCACACAAACTGGAACTCGAAGTACTTCGCGCAGTTCGCTTGGGCGTATTCGGACGCTTCGACCTTCGCTGCCTTCGCCGCCTTGCGATAGGCGCTTTTGTCAGGCCGTGCCAGGCTGCGCAAGAGCGCCGTGATGCGGATGCGGCGCTCGATGCCCGGCTCCAGGAACGGACCCGGATACGGCTCGAGCGACGCCGGCTTGACTTGGAGCAGATCGATCTGCGTGCGGCTGTACTCCATCTTGCGGTATTCGTACAGCCAGCGGTAGATATCCTGACGGAAGCGCGTTCCTTCGCTCGCGCTGGCAGGCGGCAGGTGGCGCAGGCTCCATTTGTTGTCGAACCAGATGTCAGAGCCGTACATGCGCAGGTTCAGCATGTAGTCCAAATCTTCGCCGCGCATGATCCAGGGATCGAAGGAAAGGCGCTTGAACGCTTCCTTGTGCAGCGCCAAGCAGCCGCCGCACACGTGGTTCGAGCGCGAAAGACGCGGGCCGCGCATGGCCTTTTCAATCCATTTGTTGAACGCTTTGCCCTGCTGCCAGAAGTGGTTGTACCACTTGTCCTGGCTCTTCGAGAGGTACGTGCCTTCGGAATTGTAGTAAAAGCCCGTCTTCGCCAGAATTGGAATGCCCTTCGGCGTGAGCTTGCCCAGGCCGTACATGGCGTTCTGCAAGAAGTCGGCACTGTCGACGACCTCGTCGTCGTCCAGGAAGACTACCGCATCGAACCCGAGCACGTTGGCAACGACCAGGCCCAGATTGCGCACGGCACTATAGCCCGTGAGGCCGATCTCCTTCGCCATTTTGCCCAAGCCGAGCTGCTCCATGCGCTGTTGGATGAGCAGATGCTCCGGCGTGCCGATCACGATGGTGTTCAGCCCTGGGAACTGCGCCGTGATGTTGAGGACCTTTTCGGTCGCCTGGATTTCAATACCGGGCTCGGCCGACACAAGGATGATTACCTGCCCCAGCCCGCGAACTTTCATAAGGGACTGCAAGCAGCGAGGCAGCTCTCCGTTTTTCGTGAGCGGCGTAGGATGGTCGTAAGAAGCGGCAAGGGCGCGCGGCCCGCGGCGCGACCTGCCCGTGTGAAACGTCGGTATTACGATTGCCGGGTTCATTTTGTGCGTTTCCTTCATTCTCGTGCGCGCGAAGAAGCCCTTCTGCGCGCGGATGGTACCGGCATATTGTACGCCATCATGATTTTAGGTTCGCATTTTTGTGGAAGCGGCGTGCGCCGCCCGTATGCCAGAGGCGCATTCCGCGTTCTCGATGCGCTTAAAACCGGCCACGGGAGGTTACGGCATTCTGCGGAAAGGCCCCCGTCGACCATGCGCGCAGCTGCTATGCTCAGGGCTGTCGAATCGGGGAAGGGAGAAGGTTTGAAACCGCACATCCCGTTGGGACGCCGCAAAGGACCTGCAGACGACGAACGACCCCGGGAAGTCCATGACCAGGACAACCAGGACTCTTCGCTGTACTGCATTTACGACGAAAACAACAACCCTCTCGTCATTGACTTGCAAGCTATCGACGACTGCCAGAGGCTACGCGAGGTCACGCCGTTCGAAAGCTTGGAAGAGAGCGAAAGCTTCGAGGAAGCGGAAGCTTAGAAAAGGCCCGTCGGCGGTCCACGCAGAAAGTGCCCGCGATGCTGGGAGAGGCATCGCGGGCACTTTCATGTTCAAGCCACGGTTGTAGTTGTAGGACTGCTACAAGCCAGCACCATCGCAGACCGGCCGAAGACGGACTGCAGGCTCATTAGCGCTATCGTCCGCCATTTGCAGCTAAAGTCTGGGTTAGTGGAAAGAATTTCGAATATTGAACTCGCAACACGACCCTACGCGCGCAGTTGCAGCACGACAATCAGGAAGCCAGAAGCGCCAGCCCGTAAAACCCCAGGCGGCGCAGCCCACTCCATCGCAAACACCTGCCTGTCATCGGCATGTGGGGTTCAGCGCTCGAAATTCTTTCCGCTAACTTGTCAAGTTGCTGCAAAATCGCCCAATTTACCCTTTCCGCGCATATGAAACATGACTACTGGCATGCAAGGCCGAGCGTCGTTGTTGGAGTCCTTTCCGCATGCGCGAAACACAACCCGATGCGGATTCAGAAAATACCTCGGAAAGGAGCAGCGTCAGGAGCATTGTCGGACCTTGCTGCAGCGCAGCCACAACGGAGACGGCATACGGCTAAAT
>DVGB01000113.1 GCA_018712955.1 Candidatus Aveggerthella stercoripullorum | reverse complement strand
GTCGTGCGCATTTGCGGCGTGCCGTTGTTCATCGTGGCCATGCTGAGCCCGTGGCCTGAATGGCTTTCGTTCTGGCCGGATGCCTGGCTGTGGAAGCCGTGGCTTGCGACGCTTGTGTTCATTGTGCTTGCGGCGACCGACAGTTTGGACGGCTATCTTGCCCGCAGCAGGCATGAGGTCACGAACTTCGGCAAATTCGTGGATCCGCTTGCGGATAAAATTCTTACCACGGCGGCGCTGTTAGTGCTCATCGAGCTGGGCGTGCTGCCTTCCTGGCCGGTGTTCATCATCCTCTGTCGCGAATTCATCGTGTCGGGCATTCGCATGCTTGCGGCGGCGGAAGGAAGGGTCATCGCGGCCAGTTGGTACGGCAAGGCGAAGACTGTTACGCAGATAATCGCCATCGTGCTGTTCCTCGTGAAGGACTCTCCGGTGACCCTGCAGTTCTTTGGAGAGGCGTATTCCGCCCTGTACTGGTTTGCCTGGGCGGTCATGGCCGCGGCGGTCGTGCTGACGATCGTCTCCATGCTTGATTACTTCGCGAAGGCACGCGAGCTGCTCGGGTTCGTGTCTTCGAAGAAGTCTGCTTCCAAGGCTGCTGTCAAAGAGGTTTCTGGCGCTTCTTGCCCGACCGAGCATCAGTTGGTTGATGCCGACAGCACTGTCGGCACGCGCCCGCGCGAGGATGTTCCTGCACCCACCGAAGACGAGCTGCGCCTTTTAGCCGAGCGCGTTCTCTCTGCCGCGCGCCGCAGTGGTGTGTCGCTCGCTACGGCAGAAAGCCTGACCGGCGGCTTGATTTCCGCGACGCTTACGGCCGTTCCCGGATCGTCGGACGTTGTCGCAGGCGGTGTTGTCGGATATTCCTTCGAGGCGAAGGAGCGCGCTCTTGGCGTGGATGCTGCACGGCTTACGGCGGTCGGCGCCGTCGACGAAGAGGTCGCACGCGAAATGGCGCGCGGAGCACGGAGCCAGACCGGGGCGGATATGGCCGTTTCGGTCACCGGCATTGCCGGGCCAGGCGGTGCAGAGCCAGGAAAGCCGGTCGGCACGGTGTGCTTCGGTCTTTCCGCTCCTGACGAAGACCATGCGGAGTCCGTTCTGTTCCCCGGCGATCGCGACGAGGTGCGCGCCCGTACCGTACGCTATGCGCTGCGCATGCTCGAGCACAGGCTCGAGGCATAGCCTGTGAAGCGCCTGCATGCCGAATTCGGCCGCAGGCGCTTTGGTATGGCGCCCGAAACTTGCAAGAAGCCTGCACGTTCGTGCTTGCGCGCATGTTCTTTGGTGGCGGACGAGGCGTGCAGGCGTGGAATGGACGATAGATTCGCGTGGACAATCGAGTGAAAAGCGATACGACGGGCGGCGGAGCACGCTCGCTAAACTAAATGCGTTTTCGGTCGATGCTGCAAGGTTTTGCCCGGACTCAAACAAGTGTACGTATGCAATTGACCACCAAACAAATGTACGTATAATAGAGCTGTACGCAGCTCGAACGGAACAGGAGATGATGAATGGACCAGGATAAAGCAAAGATGCTGAAGCTTACGACGGACCAGATTGAACAGAAGTTCGGAAAAGGGTCCATCATGTCCCTTGGAAAGGACGGTCAGCATCTTGAGATCGGCGTCATTCCTACCGGCTCGCTGCCGCTTGATGCTGCGCTTGGTATCGGCGGCGTCCCGCGCGGCCGTATTGTAGAAATCTACGGTCCTGAATCATCGGGCAAAACCACGCTCGCTTTGCATGTGCTGGCGGAGTCGCAGGCGTTGGGTGGTATTGCCGCATTCATCGACGCAGAGCACGCGCTTGACCCGGTCTACGCGGCGCGTTTGGGCGTGGACATCGACAACCTGCTCATCTCGCAGCCGGACACAGGGGAGCAGGCGCTGGAGATTTGCGACATGCTGGTGCGCAGTGGTGCGATCGACTGCATTGTCATCGACTCGGTAGCAGCTTTGGTGCCGAAGGCGGAAATCGAAGGTGAAATCGGCGATGCTTCCGTCGGCCTCCAGGCACGCTTGATGTCGCAGGCGCTTCGTAAACTCGCCGGCTCTCTTTCTAAGTCGAATACGACCTGCATTTTCATCAACCAGTTGCGCGAGAAGATCGGCGTCATGTTCGGTAACCCCGAAACCACGACGGGCGGACGCGCACTGAAGTTCTTCTCGTCGGTGCGCATCGACATCCGCCGCATCGACTCCATCAAGCAAAACGGCGAAATCGTCGGAAACCGCGTTCGCGCGAAAGTCGTGAAGAACAAGGTTGCTCCGCCTTTCCGTCAGGCCGAATTCGACCTTATGTACGGTGAGGGCGTTTCTAAGGAAGGCTGCATTCTGGACATGGGCGTTGATGCAGGTGTCGTCAAAAAGAGCGGTTCTTGGTACACCTATGGTGAAGAGCGCTTGGGACAGGGCAGGGAGGCAGCCAAACAGAAACTGCGCGAAAGCCCGGATTTGCGCGACGAGATTGAAGTCAAAGTGCGCGAACATTTCGGCATCCCGGTCATCGGCGCTTCTGCGGCTGCATCCGAAGATTCTGCGCAGGCATAGTCAGTGACCGCTTCCGCAGACGAAAAGCGCGCGCTGTTGGCAAGCTTGCGCGCGCATATTAAAGAAATCGAATCCGCAAGCGCTCCTTCCACGTCTGAGGAAGGAGCGCTTGGTGAAATGCACGCATTTGATGAAGAAGAGCGCTTGGAACACCAGATGCATCGTATTGCCAAACATTGCGACGCATCTTCATTCCAAGCGCTTGGTGCAAAAGAGGATCCCAAGCAGAGCGTCAAGGGCGCTTTGCGCAAAATAGAGCGACTATGCGCCGTACGCGAACAAAGCTCTGTTTTGCTAACTCAGCGCTTGGTGCGCGAAGGCTTCGACGAATCATGCGTTTCCGAAGCGGTCTCTCAAGCGCTTTCGTGGGGACTTTTGGACGATATGCGCTATGCGGAATGCTTGGTGCGAACGCGTCTTGCGGCCGGGCGCGGCATTTCCGGCATCGAACGGGAGCTTGCAAAATGCGGCATAGCGCTTTCCGAACTTGACGGGTGGCCCGAGCGTTTCGACGTGTCGGAAGAAGGGGAGGTGGAGCGCGCGCTCGCCGTATTGCAGAAAAACCCTCCGCGATCGAAAAACCGCCGGGAAGGTGCCTACCGAAAGCTGTGCACAAAAGGATTTTCCGCTTCTGTCGCCACAACGGCGGCGCGGTTGTGGAGTGAATCTGCAGGCTACACCGACCTTTAGGCGCAGCTTCCTTTGCTTTTTCACGGTAAAGCCTTATGATAAAAAGCGCTTGAGTTTACGTGCCGTATCGGCATTTTGCATAGACAAAACTCCATATGCGTGCGGACCGTTCGGTCTACGTATGCTCATGCCTGGCGTATGCCCGGCATTTTTTATGCCGTAAACCTTGTATGTGACCATAAAACCATGAAACAGAAAGGAGAGCGCATGGACGGTGTTATCTGGCTTGTCGTCGGTGCCGTCGTGGGCATCGCTCTCGGCTACGTAATCACGCGCTATATCGCGAACGCTTCCAGCAAGCGTGCAGCGCAAGAGGCTGAGACGTTGGTATCCGACGCAAAAAAGCAGGCTGAAACCCTGCGCAAGGAAGCCGTTATCGAGGCGAAGGACGAGGTCCTTCGCATGAAGCAGGAGGCCGAAAAAGAAAACAAGGAACGCATGCGCGAAGTCCGTGCGGCAGAAAATCGCCTGAACCAGCGCGAGGAGTCCCTCGATCGCCGTGTGGAGTCCCTCGATGCGCGCGAGCATCAGATTTCTTCTCTCCAGGGCCAGCTCGACCGCAAGCAGCGTGACCTGCAGGAAGCTGAGAAAGAGATCGGCGTGCGCCTGGAGAGCATTGCCGGCATGACGCCGCAGGAGGCCAAGCAAGAGCTGCTCGACAGCCTCAAAGAAGAGGTCGTGCATGAACAGGCCGCTATCATCCGCGATTCCGAAGCGCGTACGAAGGCGGAATGCGACAAGAAGGCGCGCGAGATTTTGAGCTTGGCCATCCAGCGTGTTGCCGCCGAGCATGCCGCCGAGAACACCGTCTCGACCATTCACATTCCTTCGGATGACCTGAAGGGTCGCATTATTGGCCGCGAGGGACGCAATATTCGCTCCTTCGAGCAGCTGACCGGCACGAATCTCATCATTGACGACACGCCTGAATGCGTGACCATTTCGTGCTTTGATCCGGTTCGCCGCGAAATCGGCCGCGTGACGATGGAGAACCTTATCGCTGACGGTCGCATCCATCCTGCGCGCATCGAAGAGATGTTCGGCAAGGCAGAAGACTACGTGAACCAGCAGATTGCCGAGGCGGGCGCTCAGGCAACGTTCGACACCGGCATCCATGACCTGCATCACGAGCTCGAGCTTACGCTCGGTCGTCTGCGCTACCGTACCTCCTACGGCCAGAACGTGCTGAATCATTCGCTCGAGGTTGCCTACCTGTGCGGCGTCATGGCGGCCGAGCTTGGTCTCGACCCGGCGCCCGCCAAGCGCGCCGGCTTGCTGCATGACCTTGGCAAGGCGGTCGACCATGAGGTCGAGGGCAGCCATGCGGTCATCGGCGCCGATCTTGCACGTCGTTTCGGCGAACGCCCTGAGATTGTGCACGCTATCGAAGCCCACCATGGCGACGTGGAGCCGAACAGCGTCATCGACGTTCTTGTCCAGGCCGCGGACGCCATTTCTGCTGCGCGTCCTGGCGCCCGCAAGGAGACGTTGGATGCGTACATCAAGCGCCTTGAGAAGCTCGAGGAGATTGCGAACTCCTATAAGGGCGTAGAGCGCACGTACGCCATCCAGGCTGGGCGCGAAGTGCGCGTCATGGTGGAGCCGACCGTGGTCGACGAGGCTTCGACAACCGTGCTTGCCCACGATATCGCCCACCAGATCGAAAGCGAGATGCAGTACCCTGGCCAGGTGAAGGTCGTGGTTATCCGCGAAAGCCGCGCCGTGGACTACGCAAAGTAGCGTTTCCGCTATGGGCGAAGAACTCACCTCGTTCATCGACAAAGTGGCATCCCGAAGCCATCTCCGGGTTGAAGCAGACCTCGGAGGTGGCTTCGTCCGTTTGCGCACCGATGAGGCAGAGCGGCGCCAAGCGCGGCATGATATCCGCTCGATAGAAGACGCGTTCATTGAGCTTTTGCGCAATGCCCGCGATGCTGGCGCGCGCAACATTTTCGTCGCTACAGCGCGGATGGGCGAGGAGCGCCGAACCGTTGTCGTCGACGACGGGTGCGGCATTCCCGAACGGCTTCATGATGCCGTCTTCCAAGCGCGCGTCACCTCGAAGCTCGACACCATTCGCGAAGACCGGTGGGGCGTCCACGGGCGCGGAATGGCACTCTTTTCTATTCGCGAAAACGCGGAAGAGGCGCGCATTGCGTGCTCTGCCCCCGGCCTGGGTACGGCGGTGTTCGTTCGCACCAACGTTGCGCGCGTGAAGGAGCGCACTGACCAGTCCAGCTGGCCTGACCTGTCGTTCGACGGGGAAGGGAACTTGACCGTGCGAGGGCCGCGTAACATCAACCGCACGCTTGTGGAGTTCGCGCTCGCGGAGCAGGACGCGTGCACGGTCTACCTTGGCTCGCCTGTGGAAATCGCCACGACCTTGTACGCGTATGGTCTTGCCACCACCACCGCGTCGGCGCGCACGTTCGCCTGCAATCCTGCCGAGATGCCTGTCACCAAGCGCTTGGGCAGCGCGGCCGATCCGGCGGAGTTCGCGTCGCTTGCAGCAGGGCTTGGCATCGACCTTTCAGAGCGGAGCGCACGCCGCGCTATGGATGGCAGTATTGCGCCGCTTGCGCCCTTGCTCGAAACAGTTCGCATCTCACGCCCTGACGATTTGAGCCATAAAAGCGAAGCGCGCGTCCGCGATGTGCTTGGCGACATGCGCAGCCTTCGTATTTCACCGCAGGATCTGGAGTCGTTCCGATTCCGGTTGCGTGAGGCATGGCAAGACGTAGCTTCGGCGTATTTCCTTGATTCGTCGGTTGAGCCCGTCATCACGGTGCGCAAAGATGCCGTCCATGTGTCATTCCCTGCGCGGAAAGCCCGATGAAGTTGCGAAATACCTGCACTCCCGATAAAATGCGGAAGGCGTTGCCGTCCGTGTTGCGACGGCAAATACCCCATACTCGAACTCTATTCGAAGCACAAAGACAAGGAAGATGCGGTGACGCTTACGTCCGAACAAAGGCCGCAGATCGGCTGCTTGAAAGTTTCGTCAAAATCCTCGCCTTCGTCGGTGGCTGGCGCGATTGCCGGCATGGTCAAAGACGGCGTGCTGGTGGAAATCCAGTCGGTCGGCGCCGGCGCGGTGAACCAGGCTGTCAAAGCCATCGCTATCTCGCGCGGGTTTCTTTCGCCCGTTGGCATCGAGATTGCGTGCATCCCGTCGTTTGCGGATATTGTTATCGACGGAGAGTACCGAACTGCCATCCGCTTTACTGTCGAACCTCGCTCAGTGCGCGACAGAGTTGCGGGCGCGTCTGGCGTGAGCGCGGAGGAGTAGCGTTGTAGCTCCTGTGTGCTGCAGGCTTCGTTTCCGGTTTTTACGGCAAAACAGCGGGCAGGTCTTGCGCTAGACCTGCCCGCCTTCGTACCTGCGCCGTCCCAGGCGCTTTACCAAGAAGGGTGCTATGCACAATTCACTGATAGACACTACGTTCTGCGTCCGGACGTTCGGATGCCAGATGAACAAGCACGATTCTGAGCGCGTATGCGGCATGCTTGAAGCGCTCGGCTCGGAGCAGGTCGGCGAAATCGAAGACGCCGACATCGTCGTCTTCATGACCTGCTGCGTCCGCGAGGCGGCGGACGTTCGTTTGCTTGGCCAGGTGGCCTCGCTCAAGAACATTCCGCTGCGCGCTGGGTCGCACGTTTCAAAACGCGTGATAGCCGTCGGCGGTTGTATTGGGCAGCGTGACGGAGAAAAGCTCACGAAAGAGCTGCCACATCTTGACGTCGTGTTCGGCACTCATAATCTTGCCTCGCTTCCACGCTTGGTGCAGGAAGCTCTTGAAGAGGGCGGGCATCACGTTGAGGTCTTGGACGAATCGCTCGACTTTCCGACAAGCCTTCCGATCGACCGAGAGCATGAGTGGGCTGCTTGGCTGCCTATCACCATCGGGTGCAATAACTTCTGCACGTACTGCATTGTTCCGTACGTGCGCGGACGCGAGAAATCGCGGCCACTCGAGGATATTGCGAACGAAGCGCGCGGGTATGTACTGTCCGGTGCCAAAGAAATCACCCTGCTTGGCCAGAACGTGAACTCTTACGGGCGTGATCTGTACGGGAAGCCGCGCTTTGCTGACGTTCTCGACGCCGTCAGCGCGTCAGGGGTTGAGCGCATTCGCTTTGCGACGAGTCATCCGAAAGACCTGACCGACGAAGTCATCGAAAAGTTCGCCACCCTTCCGAACTTGATGCCGGCGCTTCATTTGCCAGTTCAGTCCGGTTCCGACCGCATTCTGCGCGCGATGAACCGCCGCTACGACAGCGCCCATTACCGGGAGCTGGTCCAGAAGGTGCGCGCGGCGTGCCCAGATATCGCGCTTTCCACCGATATCATTGTCGGTTTCCCGGGAGAGACCGAAGAGGACTTCTTGCAGACGTACGAGCTGGTACGCGAGATTGGCTACCATCAGGTCTTTACGTTCATCTACTCGCGTCGTGAGGGCACGCCGGCCGCTGACATGCCTGACGATACGCCGCGTGAAGTCATCCAGGAGCGTTTCGACCGCTTAGTGGATGCGGTGCAGGAAGGCGCCTGGCAGGCTAATCAGGCCGATGCCGGATCAATCGTGCCGGTTTTGGTCGAAGGCGCTTCCAAGCGCGATGCCCGTATGCTTTCAGGCCGTAGCCCGAAAAACCAGACGGTGCATTTCCCGCTTCCCGACGGTGAGAGCGTCAGTGCATGGACCGGCAAAACGGTCGACGTGCACGTGACCGAGGCGAAGACCTGGTACCTGGCAGGCGAGGTGGTCCGATAGCCTATGGCCTGCTCTGTTCCGCTTTCGCGTCCCGTTATCTGCGTAGTCGGCCCTACAGCATCCGGCAAGACGGCGCTTGCGCAATGGATTGCCGAAGAGCTTTCGGGCGAGGTCGTGAGCGCGGATTCGATGCAGATCTACCGTGGCATGGACATCGGGACGGGGAAGATTCCGGTTTCAGACCGGAGCGTGCCGTATTGGGGGCTTGACCTGTGCGATCCCGGGGAGCCTTATGCCGCCGCGCTGTTCCAAGACTATGCACGCGCGTGCTTCGTTGACATCGACAAGCGCGGCAAGCGTGCTGTCCTGTGCGGAGGGACGGGGCTTTACGTCCGGGCGGCTGTCGATGACTACCAGTTTCCGAAGGGCGACCAGGTCGGCAATGTCGTGCGCGAACGCTACGAGGCGCTTGCCGCCGACTTGGGCAACGAGGCGTTCTGGGAGCGCCTGCGCGCCGTCGACCCTGCGTCAGCGGCGCTCATCCATCCCAACAATGTTCGCCGCGTCGTGCGCGCTTTCGAGCTTCTTGAGGAAGGGAAGTCGTACGCGTGCGTTCACGAAGGCCTCAAAGACATGGCGCAGGCAGTCCCTGCCGTCTTTCTGGGCCTTTCGGTCGACCCTGCCGTGCTCAACCGCCGCATAGACGAGCGTGTGGACGGCATGGTCGCCGACGGGCTTGTCGAGGAGGTCGAAGCCCTTTTACAGGCAGGGTTTCGCGATGGCGTCACGGCGCCGCAGGCGATTGGTTACAAAGAGATCGTGGCTGCGCTTGAGGGCGCGTGCACGCTCGAAGAGGCAATAGCGCAGATTAAGGTATCCACGCATCGGTACGCGAAACGCCAGCGCACCTGGTTCCGCAAGGATGCGCGCATTTGCTGGCTTCCTGCCGACACGGTAGAGCGGGATGCACTGCTGCCCGAAGCGCTTCGTGCCATAGAAGCCCATGAAAGGAGCTAGTTCATGGCGCAGTTCGACCTGAAAGAGACTGCCGAACCGCTTGAGCGTGCGGTATTGGTCGGCATTGACCGTGGCGAGGGGCTTTGGTCGCTCGAAGAGAGCCTCGCGGAACTTGAGCGCCTGGCGAACACGGCTGGCGCGACCGTGGTTGCCACGACCACCCAGCGCCTCGATGCGCCGAATCCCCGGACGTTCGTCGGGTCGGGCAAGGCCGAAGAGGTCGCACAGCTTTGCCGCTCGTTCGCGGCCGACGTCGTTATCTTCGACGACGAGCTTTCGCCGTCCCAGCAGTCGAATCTTGAGAAGACCGTTCCCAAGGACGTGAAGGTCATCGACCGCACGGCGCTCATTCTTGACATCTTCGCGCTGCACGCCACCACGAAAGAAGGCCGTCTGCAGGTGCGCTTGGCGCAGAACCAGTACCTTCTGCCGCGTTTGCGCGGCATGTGGGCGCACCTTGCGTCCAACCGCATGGGCGGCGGCGTAGGCTCGCGTTTCGGCGAGGGCGAAAGCCAGCTTGAGGTCGACCGCCGCATGGTACGCAAGCGCATTACGTCCATCAAGCGCGAGCTCGCCGAATTGGCCGAAAACCGTCAGCTTCAGCGTAAGAGCCGGTACGAAAGCGGCATGTTCCGCGTCTCGTTGGCGGGCTACACGAACGCTGGAAAGTCGAGCCTTCTGAACGCGCTTACCGGCGCGGACGTGCTCAGCTACGACCAGCTATTTGCCACGCTCGATTCGACCACGCGCAAATACGAGCTTCCCGAAGGGCGCGAGATCACGATCACGGACACGGTCGGGTTCATCCAGAAGCTGCCGACGACTTTGGTGGAGGCGTTCAAGTCGACGCTTGATGAAGTGGTGGGCGCCGATCTCATTCTCCATGTCGTCGATGCGTCCTCGCGCGAGTTCGAAGCGCAGATTGCTGCGGTGGAAGACGTGCTCGAGCAGATCCATGCGCAGAACATCAGCCGCGTCACCGTGTTCAACAAGATAGACCTTTTGGACGCGGAAGCCCTTGCGGCGCTTCGCCATCGCTACGAGGATGCCGTGTTCGTGTCCGCCGAGACGCGAAAGGGGCTGGACGACCTTATCGCGCGTATTGCCTGGGTGGCTGCATCCAAAGATGTGATCATGCACCTCGCTGTTCCGTACAGCCGCGGGGACATCGTCTCCCTTGCCCACGAGCGCTGTCGCATCCTGTCTGAAGATTTCAGAGAAGACGGAACTTACCTGACGCTCCAAGCTCCAGCGTCTTGCGCGGGTTTGCTGGAGGCTTTCAGCGTTTCAGCAGAAGCGTGACGCGTGTTATCGCGTTGCCCATCGAAGTGCGCTCTCTCGTCGTGTGCGCGTTTGAGTTTGCCCTGACAACTGCTGGACGCTGTTCTCCTGCACGGGCGCGCTTTACCGCATGGTTTCGGCAAAAGGCTGCGATGTTTGCGGTCTTTTCCGCATGACGTCATGCGGATTTGATCGAATGCCTGTGAACAAGGAGTAAAGGCTGCTATGTACGGTTCATGCGTAGATCTTGCGTCCAAACATCGGTATCTTTTTGCCAAAACGTATCGATGCGGGCATGCGCTGTACCGGTGCGATGTGACGAGGTTGGACCGCTGAACATAAAAGCCCCTGCGTGAGCATCCCGTGATGCTCACGCAGGGGCTGCATGCTTTCAGGAGCATGGAAAAGCTGCGAGAAAAGCGGCGGCGGTAGACCGCGCATTTTTGCAGCGCCGACTACATGCGGCGGAACAGGGCTACGACCTTTCCGGCGATATGGCAGTCGCCGTACACGATGATAGGGTCCATGGAGCTGTTCTCTGGCTGAAGCCTTACATGGTCCTGCTCGCGGAAGAAGCGTTTGACCGTTGCGCCGTCGTCCACGATAGCGACGACGATGTCTCCGTTGTTGGCCGTTTGCTGTTCCTTAACGACCACGTAGTCTCCGTCGTTAATGCCAATCTCCACCATGGAGTCTCCATGCACGGACAGGAGGAACGATGCCGAATCTCCCACGATGTCCACCGGCAACGTCAGGCGTTCCGTGATGTTCTGTTCAGCCAAGATGGGCTCTCCAGCGGCAACGTCGCCGACAAGCGGGACTGAAATGACGTTCGAATAGTCCCCGCCGAACGCAGCGTCTTCTGCGGGCGCTTCTTCAAGCGGGTAGGTGAGCGAAATGGAGCGCGACTTCAGCGGATCACGCTTGATAAGGCCCTTGTCTTCGAGCGCTTTCAGATGAACGTGCACGGTGGAAGGGGAGGAAAGGCCAAGGGCGGTGCACACCTCGCGCACGGTGGGGCCATAGCCTTTCTCACGAATGCAGGATTCGATGCAGTCAAGCACCGCCTGCTGGCGTTTGGTGATCTTTTCGCTCATGGTGACCCTTTCTTCGAACAAATGTTTGTGATTTCGTTGACAGGAACCTTTGTTCGATTTACAGTATACACGAACAAAGGTTCTATGCAAAGCAAGGGAGGCAGCCATGAGCAAGCGTGCGAACGAATACCAGGTCGTCGGAACCTCGGCCCTGAAACAGGACGTGTCTGGCCGTTATTCTGCGCGGATTATCGCGTTTCCGTCCGCTGACGTTCGGGCGCAGTCACTGGAGCCCTCCCGCCGAGCAAAGGTCGACGTACTTCGCGAACGTGCTCTTTCGGGCCTGACGCGCGAAGAACTGCGCGGCGTTCCTTTGGGCCGTATGACGAAGGCTCAGTCTTGGGCGTTTGCTCTTGGCGGGCTTTTGTTCGGGCTCGCAGTCGTGACGCTGTTCTAGCGAGCCGCGGTATCGAACAGGCGTCTTGGCCTCCTTTGCTGCGTTCGGAGGCTGGACATAGCAGGTCCCGTTGCTGCGTTGCGGGACGAAAGCGATGGGCGCCTTCGGGCGCCCTTTGCGCAAGGGCGCGCATTAAGCGGCTATAAGCGCAGAAAACCTGAGGGCTCAGGAAATCGGACGAGGATGGGGCAAGTATCTCGTCCGATTCCTTGAGCCCTCGGGCCTGAACATCATGCGATACGCCGTTAGAAACAAGTGACGGAATGTGAATCTATGCTGGACAGAACGACCGTTTTCGAGCGCGGCCGTACGAACGTGCTATCTGCGCAGCTTTTTGGGATCGCGCACGCAGAATTGACGTCGGCGAACAAAATCATCTTCGGTATACAGCGTATAGTTCGCTTTCTTGCCGCACAGGGGGCAAGGCTTGCCTGTCGTGTTCATGTCCGCTACTTGCAACCGAGCTGCCTCCGCGTCCTGCTCATCGAGCACCTGCACAAAACTGCGGAACTCTACTTTGCTGTATGCGCCGTCCGGCTCGTCAACGAAATCAAGCTATCCCAGTGTAGTCCGAGCAGTTCGTCCATGTCGACGCCGCATCCTTCGAGGTCGACAAGCCAACCCCACAGGGCAATGATTTCCCACGCGTTCATGCCATAGTTTGCTATCTGCCAACTGCATTCTGCTGCACGCGCGTAGTCGTACGGGTAACGGTAGTCGCGGCCGACAGACTCCAGGAGATGCTTTTCGTCAAGCTTGGTAACAGCATAGAAGGGAAGTGCAAATCGTTTGGTCGATTCTAGGCTTTGCTATGCTCGTGCGCTCAGCGTTTGATGCTTGTCGTCTGCGCGACCGTACTTGACGGGCGGGCGCGCGCTGGTAGCATTATTCATTACGAAAAAGCAATGTTTCGATATAGGACGCTCCGCACAACGACTGCGCACGAAAGACGAGGTACCCATATGATGATCGTCACGGACACTGCCTCGGATATTTTTGAGGACGAGGCGGCGTTCATGGGAGTAGAGCTTGTACCCTTGGACATCATGCTGGGGCAAAGCCATTTCATCCGCAACACGCCAGCGGAGTTCGATCGGTTTTACAACGCGCTTAAGGGCGGTGCCGATTTCCCGACGACAAGCCAGCCAGCTCCTGAACTCTACCGCGCACTTTACGAACAGGCAAAACAGCGCAACGAGGACGTTCTTGTCATCGCGCTTTCAGGCGAGCTTTCCGGCACGGTCGAATCGGCTCGTATGGCGGCCGAACTTTCCGACTGGAAAGACCACGTATACGTCATGGACTCGCGTCATGCCATTACCTCTCAGCGTCTTTTGGTCGAAGAGGCCGTTCGCCTGCGCGAGCAGGATCTTCCCGCGGAGCAGATTATTTCCCGCCTTCGGGAATATGGTCGTCGTATCAGGATATGCGGCGTTCTCGACAGCCTTGAATACCTCCGTCGCGGTGGACGCATCCCTGCCGCTTTGGCAGTCGTCGGAGATATTTTGAGCATCAAGCCTGTGGTCGCTGTTCAGGAAGGAAAGCTGACGAGCTTCGGTAAAGCGCGCGGCATGAAAGCGGGCCAGAAATTCTTGCGCAAAGAGTTCGAGCGCCTCGAGCGCGATGTTCGCTGGAAAGTCTGCTTCCTCTATTCGCAAGGCCGTAAGCTGGTCGACGAGTTTGCAAATGATTTCATGAGCCGCTACGGCATTGCGGACGAAGATGCACGGTTCGTGCAGATTGGGCCTGTTATCGGAGCCCATTTGGGGCCTGACTGCGTCGGTCTTGCGTTCGTTGCGACAGGGCCGGTCGACTAAGCAAACCGCGGCGCTGAACGAAATGTTCCTTCTGCAAAGAGAACGGGGGAGAACATGGGCTATTCGATCAGCGAAGTCGCCGAAATGGTCGGCATGAGGCCTTCGACCATTCGATACTACGAAAAGAGGGGGCTGCTGCCGGATATCGACCGCACCGAAAGCGTTATACGTTCTTTCAGCGAACAGGATGTCATTGTCCTCAAGCTTATCCGTAGCTTGAAAAAGTGTGGCCTGTCCATTGAGGATATAGGCCGTTTTTCCAAACTGTTCAGGAGGAGGGCGACAGGTACGCGGAGCAGTACGAGATTTTGCGAAGTCATGTTCAAGAGCTCGACCAGGCTATCGAGGCTATGCAGCAAATGCGCGAAATCCTCGAATTCCACTGCTGGTACAACAAGCGTGCGGCGGAAAGAGGCAACGTTGCCGAGCTTCGAAAAATGGAAGCGGACGATATCCCCCAGCGCATGAAAGATCTGAACGATAAGCACAACTTGGTCGTCAAATTCTAACTTCCCACATCGAAGACTTACCGCAGGAGCGCATTTTCGAGCTCGGCCGGTTATTCGAAGCGCTCGATGAGCTGGTGCGTGCGGGCAAGGTACGCGCTCTTGGTGCAAGCGCCATGTACGCGTACCAGTTCCACAACATACAGATTGCTGCCGAGCAGAACGGGTGGACGAAGTTTACGGTCATGCAGCCTCATTACAATCTTCTTTACCGCGAAGACGAGCGTGAGATGATTCCGCTGTGCCGTGAGCAGAACGTGGCCATCATGCCCTACAGCCCGCTTGCATCAGGGCACCTGGCGCGACCAACCTGGACTCTGACTCTTTGCGCGGCACTACTGACGATGCACAGCATGACAAGTACGATGCCGCTCAGGCTAAAGACATGCCGATTATCGAGCGGGTTGCCGAAATAGCGCAACGAAAGGGTGTTCCTATGGCCAATATTGCGCTTGCATGGCTCTGGGAGCGTGGTGTTGAGTCTGCAATCGTTGGTTGCTCCAAGCCTTCGCGTGTAGATGATGCGGCAAACGCGTGCGCAGTCGCTCTTTCGTCGGAAGAAATGGACTACCTGGAAGAGCTGTACTCGGCCCATGACCTTGTGGGTCTGGTCGGCCGTCCGGGAGAGCGCGCTTTGGCCGGCACGAAATACTATGGCGAAGAGAGCAAGGATGGCGCCAAATAAGGCGGGCTGACACCGAACGGCAGCTCTTTGTTAGATGAGGCAGTGAACCAAAAGAATCCTCGTGCGCACGCAAAAGTGGGGCATGCTTCCGCTCAGCATGGCTGGCGCTTCCTACGAATCGGCATTCTTGACGCAGTTGCTGCCCTATGCGGTTTTGTCTTATTGACGCGATAGCTCCGATGCTAGAATGCAGGCGTCTTTCCAGAACAGGCGAGTGCATCGAAGAATGCTTTTCAGGACGTTCGCGAAAGATCGTTCGATTCTGGAATGTGTCGAGGTTCGGGCATGAGAGGAGCATTGCATGGGGCGATACGGTAAGGCTGAGGTCGTCGAATTGCTGAACGAGCGGGGTATCCCGTTCGAAATGGTCGAGCACGAAGCGGTCTACACGATGGAGGGCATGGCGGCGCTTCACCTGCCGTTTGCTGACGAAGTCGTGAAGAACCTCTTTTTGCGCGATGACAAAAAGCGTTCGTACTACCTGGCGGTCATGCCGGAAGATAAGCCTGCGAACATGAAGGAGCTGCGTCGACTGCTTGAATCCCGGCCTTTGCGCTTTGCTTCGGAAGAAGACCTGGGGGAGATTCTCGGTCTCATTTCCGGTGCTGTTACGCCTTTCGGCATCCTGAACGACGAAGAGCATCGGGTGATCGTGGTCTTCGACGAAGAGCTGCGCTCCTATCGCGGCATTGGCATTCATCCGAACGACAACACGGCTACCGTGCATATTGCCCTTGATGATATGATTGCGCTCGTCCAGGACCAGGGGAATGAAATTCGTTTTGTGGACATGCCCTGGCCGGACAAGGCCGAATAAGCTGCTTGCACGCGCCCTGCATCCTCTTTGTGCAGGGCGCGCGTGCTGATAGCGTGAGGCCTGCACACTGCGCGAACGAGCGTTTGAGCTTCATTCCGGGCTTTACGCAACCTTGAGTAGCCAGACCTTTATACGCGCAGCTTGAACCTCCGTTCGATATGTCATAAAGTAGGCACGTTCGTGCGAAGAAAGGGTCGAACCATGCGCTGTCCTGCCTGCGGCCACACTGAATCCAAAGTCGTCGATTCCCGTCCTTCCGAGGATGGAAGCTCCATCAGACGACGTCGCGAGTGCCTTTCGTGCGGACGTCGTTTTACGACCTACGAACGGCTGGGCGAAAACCCCATTGTCGTCATCAAGTCTGACGGTTCGTCGGAGGCTTACGACCGCAACAAACTGTATCGTGGCCTGCTTATCGCCTGTGCAAAACGCCCGATCAGCCCTGAGCAGATTTCTGCCTTGATCGACGACATCGAATTGTCTCTGCGCAATGGGTTCACGGGAGAGATCAAGTCCAAAGACTTGGGAGAAATGGCACTCGAGCGCCTTTCGAAGCTCGACGACGTGGCTTATATCCGCTTTGCGAGCGTCTATCGCGATTTCCAGAACGTCGAAGAGTTCATGAACGCACTGAAAGGACTGAGCTAGGTGTCGCGCCTTTCCATTCCCGTTAAGCTGCTTTCCGAGGGTGCATCCATGCCCCAGGCTATGCGCATGGGCGACGCAGGGCTTGACTTGCGATCCGTCGAACAGGTGACCTTGCGTCCGTTTGAACGTGCGCTGATTCCGACCGGCATAGCGCTTGCCATACCCGAAGGCTACGCAGGCTTTGTGCTCCCGCGCAGTGGGCTAGCTGCGAAGCATGGGTTTACGCTCGTGAACGCCCCCGGGCTGATAGACAGCAACTATCGAGGGGAAATTAAAGTCATCGGGATGAATCTTGACCCGAATGACGATTTCGTCATTTCTGCAGGCGATCGTATCGCGCAGTTGGTAATAATGCGCGTCTGCGATTGCGGCCTGTGCGCAGTCGAAGAGCTTGACGCGACAGAGCGGGGAGCAGCTGGCTTCGGCAGTTCAGGCGTGTAAACGCGCGCAGCGAAGCAATGCTCAGAGTGACGGGTTTATGACGTTTTGACGGACGTCGTGGTCTCTTGCGCGCTTCTTATATCATGGAATAGTACTGAATCACGAATGATGGCAAGGATGCTCTATGGCTGAAAACCCTGAGAAAGACCGCTGTTCCGAACAGCCGCATGCTTCTTCTCCGGAGGAATCGTCGGCATGGAATCCCGTACAAGTGCCAGGACGCGATGGCTTTGGGGTTTCTCGGCCGGGCAATGTGCAGCCGTCGGACGGGGGCAGCGCCTCAGAGTCTGATGCATGGCAGCCAAAGGTGGGGGATCCACAAGCATCTCTGCAGGATAGCGCTGCCGATCCTGGCGCGACGAACGCTCCGCCTACATTGCAGGAACCAGGCGCGCCGCAGAATTCCTGGGCGCAACCGCAACAGCCGACGTCTGACCTCAACCATACGCAGACGCCTGGCCAGAACGATCAGCTTCCGCAGTACTGGTCTCAGTACGCCGCTTACCAGGCCTCGGGGCAGGGTTCGAACGATGCGGATTTCGCCAAGCTCCGCACGGTGCGCACCCAAATCACTGCTGCAAACGTGTGCGGTCCTGTTTCGCTCATTATCGGCGGTGTTGCGCTCAGCACGGTGGGCATCGTCTGCGCGGTGCTTGCCTGGAGGAGTGCGAAGCGTATTGCGGAGTCTGATTCTCCGTCGGCGCCCATGGCGAATAATCTTCGCAAATCATCGCTGGTCAGCATCGTGATTTGCTGTATTGCGCTGGTGCTTAACGGCATTTCAGTCGCGCTCACGTTGCCGGCGCTGCTCGAAGCAGTCAACACGGGGGACGTAAGCCAGCTGCTCGGCTCGGCTCCGCTGGCCGACTCTGGCCCGAGCGGCTCGACCGGCGAATCGTCCGACGGCTCGGCCTGGGGCTAATCTATTCTGCGAAGGCAATGCCCGCTCTGAGGGTTCGTGCAATCCGAAAGATTGTCAGTGGGCGTTCACTCAAACCTGCAATTTACTTTACATAACATTCGAACGAGGTGTATGCAATGCAGCAGGAACAAGAGGTTAAACGGCGTCAACGCCAGGCCGTGCAACTGCTTGGCGAAGGATACAATTGCGCTCAGGCCGTTGCATGCGCATTAGCTGACCTCATCGATGCTGATGCGGCAGCTCTGTTCAGTACGCTCGAAGGATTCGGCTTTGGCATGGGAACGTCCACTGAAACGTGCGGCGCCGTATCAGGCGGCATCGCGCTTGTGGGCATAAGGAACAGCGCGGGCATAGATATCAGGCAATCCAAACAGTCGACCTATGAGGCTGCAAAACAGCTTATCGAAGGCTTTCGTACGTTAAACGGCTCGACGCTGTGCGGCGACCTTAAGGGCTTTACGACGCCTGACCATAAACCGCTTCGGAGCTGCGAAGGCTGTGTTGAAGATGCTGTCAAGCTGACCTGTGCGCTGCTTGACGAACTGGATAAGAAAAGCAGTTGTCGCTAGCCTGATGGCTTGTCTGGCGCATCAGTGCTCGAAACTTTGGTACAAGCTTCTTCGCCGTACGCTTGCTGTCCGTTTATCGGTGTATGTATGATAATATATGTTATGTAAAGTTGAGAATAGTCTGAAAGCGCCGGGTTGCAGCGGTTGATTGCATTCTCATTAGTTTCTATTAATGCAGTTCAGAAAGCTTCTTACTTCTACCTTTTCAAAAACCTGGTCGCGCTGCAGGGTTCTTTACCAACAGTCTTTCAATCCAGGCTTTATCGCAGCATAGTCATGGGCTTGCGCCAGGCTCTAGGCAGCACCAGGTCAGACCTGTCTTTCGTCTTTCGAAAGAGTGCAGGTAAAGACGACTGCCGGTTGCTGCCGGGTTGCTATTTCTTCGCGGCTACAGCTGGGTCATCGCATGCGGCACCAACGACGGCGTAAGGTTCACCTCCCCAGGCTCGATCGACTCTGTGCCGTAGGCGTCGAGCAGCCCTTTGGGGAACAGCGCACTGGCGAGGTCCATGGGGCTCGCCCAGCCCATCGACCCTCTCATGTAGCTGTTGACGTGGCTCATGCATGCCGCCATGTCGCGCCCTGTGAGCCTGTCGAAGTTGGTCTTGCCCTTAGGGAGTATTCGCCGCAGCTCTTCGTGGTTGCGCTCTGCCCTTCCCTTCTGTTGCGACC
>DVGB01000112.1 GCA_018712955.1 Candidatus Aveggerthella stercoripullorum | reverse complement strand
CGTCCTCAAGCTCGAAGTCTGCCTGGAATGCCGTTTTGACCAGATAGGCTTTCACGTCCACGCCTGCATCGAGCATTTCCGCCAGCAAGCAGGCAGAATCGCACCCGCCTGAAAAGGCAAGGCCGTACGTTTTCGTCGTGTCGAAAGACAAACACTCCATAAGACCTCTCTTTGCCGCAAGCTCGGCCGTTCGCGCCTCCCATGCAATGCGCGGGCGCAGCTCGCAGCCTCGCATGTCTCGCTGTCATTCAACCTCTTAGAGCGCACTCCAGGTCAATGCGCACAGGAAAAATCCGCAAAAAGGCACGCCGCTTCGGAAAGTCGAGACCATGCATCGCACACGGAAAAGGAGCGGCAGGAGCATCCGGCCTGCGCGCGCTCCTCTTCGCCGGGGCAGACCGACAAGAGCAAGCTCGCAGCACTCGCGACGTGCCCGATCAACGAACGACGATCGCCATACTCCCGCACGCTTCGAAAATACGGGCAAACTCCTGCACATCGCGCTCGACCAGGCCTTCGAGCGGATCGCTGACCAGCGCCGTTTCGCCTTCCAGCCCATACAACACTACACAGTGCTCGTTGTTGTACCACTCGTAGGACTCCACCATGATGCCCGTCATGTCGGGTTCGCCCAGGCACATGGTTGACCACACGAGCACGGGATAGCCTTTTTCGACCCATGCCGCCAGCTCTTCGAACGAGACGCCTGTGAGATCAAGCGCACGATAAGGCGATCCGTTCGCTTCAAGGAATGCATCCGCCGCGTCCACGATAACAGGCGGGAACGCAGACCCGTAATAGTAGGGGTCGCCCGCAAACCCGTTGACCATGTCCCCTTCTTCGTAGGAAAGGTATTCGTCGGCAATGGTATGGGAGTCGACGTCGAATCCCATGCTGTCGAGCACGATGGTGAGCGAGGCGACTTCGCATCCTCCTTGGAGCTCTTCCATCTGATACAGTTCGCCAACATGCTGCACGAAGTCGACGGACTCTGCCTGGTCGGCATCTTGCGATGTGTGCGGGTCGGCGGCTTCGTCCGAAGGCCCCTCGACGTCAGCATTGTCGGCAGATGGCGTTTCGGCTTCCTGCGCCGCAGGCTCATCGACGGGAAAAGCAGGCACGGTCAAAAGGGCATGGGCGCCAAAGGCCACCGCCACGACCGCCACAAGAGCAACAGCGACAAAGAAGGCACGCGGCAACTGCGCGGGCAATACGCCCGCAAGGAGGCCTTGCCCGCTGCCCTGCTTCCCACCATGGAGAGGAATGCCGCTTGCCTGCGCTTTTTCGTCCGGCGGCAGACCACCGGGAATAGATGTGCCCTCCGGATGGGAGCCATGCTGCCCGAACGCGGCGTGCAAGCCCCAGCCGCGCTGTTTGGACGAATCCGCTTGCTGCTTCGCCCCGCGAACACGCTCGAGATCGCGCTGCTTCACATCCTGGTCGGACTCAACGCAAATGCGGGACGTGCTTGCTACGGCAACGTCTTCGGAAGGCGGGCATACCGCCCCGTTGCTTTCGGGAGACGGGCATGCCGCGCCATCGGCTTCAAGAGAGGGACTCGCCGCCTCGCTGTTTTCGATATCGCTCTCGTGCACGCTCGCCTCCTCTGTACTTCGCTTAAATACAACAAGGAGAACGCAACCACGTTCTCCTGTGGGGCGCACCCTAGCACACCAAAAGCGGGCTGACGTGCGTCAATATTCGATTTCTTCCGTAAACAAACACGGAATCCCGAGAGCGTCCACATCTCGTTCGCGCTTCGAAATCGCACGGAAACACTTCGCTGAACAGCCCTTGCGCAAAGCTTTATCGTTCGGCGTCCGAATCGTAAAGCCTGCGTTCGGCGCTCAGAACCATGTCGTTGTAATGCTCGATCTTGTAGTCGAGGCGGTCGAGGCCCGCCTGCATTTCTTGAAGGCGCTGGCGCACGAGCTCGCGCTGCTCTTCAAGCAGGGCAATGCGTGCCGGAATAGTGGCGTCGCCTCCTTCGAACAGGCTCATGTACTCGATGAGAGCTTCGATTGACACGTGCGCGCCGCGCATGCATTTGATGAACTGGATGCGCTCGCAATCTTGCTCGCTGTAGTCGCGAATGCCGCTTTCGTTACGCCGCACTGGGCTCATCAAGCCGATACGCTCGTAGTAGCGCAAGGTGTCGGCCGAAATGTCGTACCTTCTGCTGACTTCGGCAATTTTCATCAGGCCCTCCTTGTAGCCTTCGAACGCGTGCAAGCCCGCCCGCGCAAGAAGCTTGCCGCTCCGCGCGAAACGGGCTGACGGCGCAAGCCGTCTTTTCGTCCTCTCCGATATACAGCCTTGAGCAGACTCTAAGTCAAGGAAAAATCCGGACGGAAGCGTCTTCGCACGCTGCAGCCTCACGCCGTCCTGCAGATTCGCGCTCCTTCAGGATGCGGGCGCACGACACGGCTTCCCTCGCGAGCACGCTGCGCTTTGAAACAGGAGGGGGGCAAGCGCAGCATGCTCGACAAGGGAAGCGCCGGGGCATACAGCGGTCGCCCTGCCCGCCCCGGCGTCTGCGCCCCGCGTCGTCAGAGGAAGCACGCGGGAAGAAAGGAGGGGAAGCGCTTCGGTCTTTTGCCAGGCCTTGACCGTCGAAAGACTGAAGCTACAGAAATAGGCTCCGTGACTACGCGCCCATGCCGAGCGCGAAGAAGGCGTAGCGCGCCACGACCACGCCCACCAGCGCCAGCGCGATAAGGGCGATAGACGTGGGCATCTCCGCCAGCTTGCCCGCGAGCGCGGCAAGCGCGACGGCAGCCCCCGCAAGCGCAAGGATGCCCGCGACCACAAGCTGCGGCGTTGCATCGAGCGCCACCGTACCAAGGTACAAGCCGAAGGCGACCAGCACCACCGTCCACACGGCAGCGAAGACGACGTTCGCGACAAGAATCGCACGACGGTTGCCTTCGTCGGCGAACAAAGCGCAGAGTGCGGCACCCAGCACGAAGTCGCCCACGACGAACAGCGGAACGGTCGCCGCACCACGCCATGCTTCAAGCCCCAGGCTCATGAAGTATGCCATGCCCGTCACGACCATGAGGCCGATCGCCACCAGGGCGCCAACCCAGCGAAGCGGCATGACGGCATTCCCTTTGACCTTGCACAAAGCCAGGTCGACGACGAGAACGACGCCGAACGCGATAGACCAGTAAGACTCCTGCGAAATCATGGACGCAGGATTCGCCATGCCGTTGATGAAACGCAACGGCTGGCCAAGGTGCGCAAGCGTTCCGAGCAGGCCTACGCCCAAAAGCACGAGGCACACGAGCGGGAACAGCCACGCGCGCTCTTGCGCGCCTTTCTGCGGAAGGCGGACGGCGTTCACGGCATAGGCGCCTGCGGCCGTTCCGGCCAGGGTGGTGAACACCAGCAGCGGAAGGATGTGCGTCAACAATGCTCTCCCCCTCCTTAGATATAGTAGACGTTCGGGCTCGTGCCCGCTTCAGGCTTGTACTGCTGTCCATGGTTTGCGCGGAGCAGTTTGCTGACCTCAGATTCAGGGTCGTTGAGATCGCCGAAAATGCGCGCGTTCGCCGGGCAGCTGGCCACGCAGAAGGGCTCGATGCCCTCCTTCACGCGGTCGATGCAGAACGTGCACTTGGACATCACGTGATTGACGTCGTCCATAGACGGCGCACCGTAGGGGCAGGTCCATTCGCAGTATCCGCAGCCGATGCACACGCCCTGGTCGACCAGCACGACGCCGGTCTCTTCGTCCTTATGCATGGCACCCGTCGGGCAGTTGTGCGCGCACGCCGGGTCTTCGCAGTGGTTGCACAGCATGGGGCGGAACGCCAGGGTCGTTGCCGGAAACGTACCGGTCGACTGGTACAGGACGTCGCCGTCCAAGCTTTCCATGTGGTTCCACTGGGCATTGCCGGGAACCTCGTTCGAAATTTTGCAGCTGACGGTGCAGGTCTGGCACCCCACGCAATGGCGGGTGTCGATGACCATGCCGTAGCGAGGCTTATCGCTCATGAGTGGTCTCCCATTCCAATCGAATCCAACGGCTTTACGCTTTTTCGATTTCGACCAGCACGTCGTAGAAGGCGGCATTGGTCATGCTGTACGCCTCTTCGGCGTCGCAGAGCGTGAGGTGCGTAAGGTTCTGGTAACAGCCCTCGATGAAGTAGTCCGGGGTCCAACCGCTTTGCGTGGCCACGGTTCCGGGGATGATGCCCTCCGTCAGGAACGCACGGATCTTCATTTCGCCACGGTCGTTGAACACGTGCACCACGTCGCCATGGGCGATACCGCGGGCTTCGGCGTCGACCGGGTTGATCTGCAGCAGCGGCTCGTCTTGCACCAGCGTGAGCGCCGGGTTCAGGATGTGCTGGGTGTGCACGTTCAGGCGGTCATGGTACTGGATGAACACAAGCGGATACTTTTCGGCCAGCTCCCCTTCGCGCGGATCCTCGCACGGCGGCTTCCAGGTAGGCACCTCGTCATCGAACTCAAGCATGCTTTCGGTGTAGAACTCGAACTTGCCCGTGTCCGTTTTGTAGCCTTCGCCGTTTTCGTAGACGATGGCGGAATCGAAGATGCCGTCATCGCGGCCGTAAATGCCCTGGCCCACGACGTCGCGATCCCAGTCGAGGTTCTCCCACGCCGGGTGCTCGGTGCCGACGAACTGGCGAATCCACTCTTCGTCGGTCTTGTCCCAGTACTGCCCTACGCCAGTCTTCTTTGCCAGCAACGTCATGATCTCCGTGTCGGACTTGCTCTCGCCCAACGGCGCGATGGACGGCTGGTTGAACATTGCCCACGGGCTGCGGTCGATGAGGTCCCAGTGCTCCCAGTACGTCGTTGCAGGCAGAACCATGTCAGAGTACTTCGCCGTCCACGTCCACCACGGGTCCACCGTGACGATGTAGTCGATGGCAGGGAGAACCGTGTTGATGATGTAGTTCGAGTTCGGGCTCATGTTGATGAAGTTGGAGTTCGCAATCCACAGGAACTCGACGGGCACCGGATCGTGGTCCACGGCCGCCTGGTAGATGAGGGAAGAAGAAATCAGGTTCGCCTTCTTGCCCGTGTTCGACCAGTCGTCGTAGTTGTAGACCGAGCCCGTGTAGCCCGCGACCGGCTTGTTCGTTGCCGTGCCGCCCGCGTGCGAAGCGCCGCCGCCCAGCACGCCGATGTAGCCTGCCACCATGGCAAGCGTCGCCACTGTGCGGAACGGAGAGTACGAATGGTAGACGCGCTGCATGCCCTGGCCCATGCGGATGCCCGCCGGCTGCGCTTCGATGTACTCGCGCGCCAGGCGCTCCACGGTCTCTGCCGGAATGCCGGTGATCTCGGCCGTGCGCTCAATGGTGTATTCGGAGCAGCTGTCGACCAGGTGGTCGAACGCCGTGCGGCATTCCACGCCGTCCACCGTGAACGTGCCCGAAAGAGCAGGCTGGACGGCGCCGCTCTTGATCGCGGCAGCGTCCGGTGCCGCCACTGCCGCGTTCGTCAACTCGTCCCACAGCACATACGTGCCCGCACCTTCGCCCGCTTCGCCTTCGGCAGCAGGCGCTGTGCCGATTTCGCCGCCAGCGTTCACGATACCGCCGGTCGAAGCGACCACATGGCCGTCCTGCATGCGCAGATAGGTGCCGTCGTCCTCGCGGATAAGGTACGGCGCGACGGACTCTTCGACCAGCTTGTCCTTTGCGTGCAGGTCGTGCTGGATAATCCAGTTCATCATGCCCAGGGCAAGCGCTGGGTCGGTTTGCGGGTTGATTGGAATCCACTCGTCAGCCATGGCAGCCGTAGAGCACTGGCGCGGGTCGATGACGATGACCTTGCAACCGTTCTTGCGCGCCGCGACGTAGTCCCGCAGTTCGGACGTGTGCGTGTCCGCAACGTTGCGCCCCCATACAAGCAGGAGGTTCGAATTCATATAGTCGCGCGAATCGTGGGCGCCGCGATGCGTGCCGAAGACCATGGTCATGCCCATGGAGGCGCCGTGGTCGCCCATGATGCCTTCGATATCCCAGGTCGTCGCACCGATGCAGGCCGCATAGCGCGTAGACGCCTCCCAGGACATTTTGCCCAGGTCGCCCGTGAACGAATAGAACGACGCCGCCTTTGGGTCGCGCGAGATCACGTCGTTGAGCTTCGCGGCGATTTCGTCGATAGCCTCATCCCAGCTGATACGCTCGAACTCGCCGGATCCGCGCTCGCCCGTGCGGCGCATGGGGTACATGACGCGCTCGTTTTCGTCCTGCACGCGCTGGATGTAGCTCATCGAGCGCAGGCAGGCGTTCGCATAGCCCGGACGTCCGGGCATGTCGCCCGGCTCCACGCGGATGAGCTTCCCGTCGCGCACCGTGCCCTGAAGATGGCAGCGCGACGTGCAGTTGACCGTGCACACCGCATGGACGGTGGTCTCCCCTTCGCCCGCCGGCGCTTCCCCTTTCGAAGCCAGAGCCTGTCCGCCGGTCGCGCCGAAACCGACCGCGGAGGCTACCGTGATGAAGCCGACGCCTTTGATGAACGTCCGACGGTTCATGACGCCATCGCGCATGAAGTACTCGGGAACGCCCGCCACGACGCCGCTCGTCTCTTCCTTCATCTCGTCCCTCTCTTTCGTGTTCTTCGTCCGCCGTTTCGGCGGAGCTTTCCACGGGGTCTCCCCCGCTCCTCGACAAGGCTGCACCACGCGGTGTAGCCCCTGCTCCTGCAGGCCAGCCCTCTTGAGGCCGTCGATGGAAGGAAGCATACGGAGCGCAGAGGCAACGCGCACCACAAGGCAAAGAGGCGTTCCTTGGATTGGGAAAACGCCAGCATTTCGTGGCGTTTCTACAGAGTTGGCGAAGCCACACAAAAATGTGCCGACAAAAGGAGCGTCCCCATTAAAAGCGCCGCGAACTGCGGGTATAGTGGTTGCGAACGCATCTTGCCTCTGCATGCATGCAGGACCGCGGAAGGGGACGCGGCCTTTTCCCTCGCGCGCACGCTGCGCGAGGGAAGCAAGATAACGGGAGGGGAATCTATGGAAGCTGTCAGTCTGTTCGTACAACCGAACCCTGCGCTCAGCCGCGCGGTCGAAAGCCTGGTCGAGCGTCGCGCTATTCCGTACGAAACCGTGCGCCTAAGCCCGGGCGATTTCCTCTTCCGCGAGCGCGAGGACATTCGCCGCATCTTCTATCTTTCGCGCGGGCTCGTGCGCATCTTCTCCACTACGCCTGACGGCGGCTCGAAGACCGTGTTCCTGCACAAAGGCGGCACCTTGCTCGGATTCCAGACCTTGCAGGACTTCGACGAGCAGAAGCCCTCCATCCTGGATGCCTGCGCCCTGTCCGTCAGCGAGATTTACGCCCTTGATGGCGAAGCGTTCGCCCGCTGTCTTCGCCAGGACGGCGATATGTGCTTCGAAATGACGCGCTACCTGTTCCACCTGCTCGTCCTCACCACCCGCGAGTCCGTCAATGCGTCCAAATACCCCGTTCTGCAGCGGTTTGCCGCCCTTCTCCTGACGCTTTCCCACGAGCTGAACCTGCCGCAAGCGCCTGCGGTCATCCCGTTTTGCAATAAAGACTTGGCAGAGATGCTCGGCGTGCACGTGAATTCGGTCACGAACGCCATCTCCCAGCTGCGCAAAAACGAATGCGTCGAACGGCGGCATTCGCTTCTCGCCATCACTGATTTCAAGAAGCTCAAAGCCATCGCAGAAGATTTGATCGCCGACAGTTCGCGCGACGGCAGAGTATAGGAAGGAAGCGTTGTCGACAGGAGCCAAGCCCCGCTGGCCCTTCGACTTAAGGACCGTCCAACGCCCCTGCCTTCAAATCCTGCGATCAAACCTCCCCACCGCTCCGACCGCGCGCTTTCGTCCTCATTCGCTGCCCCGACCCTGCGCTTCTCGCGGGCCATCTTTTCCCGTCTGCTGCCCTTCAGCAACCGCTCGCCCGCAGTGCCTGCCACTTTGAGATGAAAAGCACTCCCGAAGCGCTCGACCCATGACAAAGCGCTATCATGAGAAAATTGCACATACAAGGTAGGGATTTAACAGAGACAAGCTCTCCGTTCGACGGTAGGAAGGGGAATCCTGTGAAAGAGCTTTGGAGAAAGTGGGACAGCATCAGCCTGATCAAGCGCATTGTGGTCGGTCTGGTCATCGGTGCCATTCTGGGCATCACCTGCGGCACCGTGCCGGGCTTGAGCGACGTTCTGACGCTTCTGGGCACGCTGTTCACCTCGGCATTGAAGGCCATCGCGCCTATCCTGGTATTCTTCCTGGTCATCAGCGCGCTTGCCAACGCAAAGACGAGCGGATCTATGTCCACCATCGTGGTGCTCTACATCATCAGCACCTTCCTGGCGGCGCTTGTCGCCGTCATCGCGAGCTTCATCTTCCCCATCGAGATGACGCTCGTCGTCGACCCGTCCGTCGAGCAGACTTCGCCTGAAGGCATCGGCGAGGTTCTGAGCTCGCTGGTCGCCAGCATCGTTGCCAACCCGGTCGACGCGCTCGTGAACGCGAATTACCTGGGCATCCTGGCCTGGGCGGTCATGCTGGGCGTGGCACTGCGCGCCGCAAAGGCCGCCACGAAGGACGTGTTCCACAACGTGGCTGACGCCATCGGCCAGGTCGTGCACTGGATCATCAGCCTGGCGCCCTTCGGCATCATGGGCTTGGTATTCACCGCCGTGTCCACGAACGGCATCGAAATCTTCACCGAGTACGGCCAGCTGCTGCTCGTGCTCGTGGGCTGCATGCTCTTCATCGCGTTCGTCGTGAACCCGGCGCTCGTGTGGGTGAACATCCGCAAGAACCCCTATCCGCTCGTGTGGCGCTGCATCAAGGAGTCCGGCCTGACCGCGTTCTTCACCCGCAGCTCTGCAGCGAACATCCCGGTCAACATGACGCTGTGTCGCAAGCTCGGCCTGGACGAGGACAACTACTCCGTGTCCATCCCGCTCGGTGCGACCATCAACATGGCCGGCGCGTCCGTCACCATTTCCGTCATGACCATGACGGCTTGCCACACGCTGGGCATTGCGGTCGACATCCCGACCGCCGTCATCCTGTCCGTGCTGGCAGCCGTGTCCGCATGCGGCGCCTCCGGCGTGGCAGGCGGTTCGCTGCTGCTCATCCCGCTGGCCTGCTCGCTCTTCGGCATCAGCAATGACGTGGCCATGCAGGTCGTCGGCGTCGGCTTCATCATCGGCGTCATCCAGGACTCCTGCGAGACCGCGCTCAATTCGTCCTCCGACGTACTGCTGACCGCGACAGCGGAATACCGCGCACGGCGCATTGCGGGTCAGGAAGTGAGCTTCGCCGACTGGGAGAAGTAAGGCGCCGCAACGCAGTTTTGGAGCGTAGCTTTCCCTTTGCGGAAACGCCGCAAAGGGTAGCACCGAACGACCAAGAAAGGCCGAGGCTGTATGCTTCGGCCTTTTTCTATAGGCCGTTAACTTTCTCTATCCTCAATAAGCTGTCGAAAGGATGCGCGCGAGAAGAATGCCGCATGGAGCGCACGTTTGGCCTTTCTCCTCGGCAGCACCGCACTCTCCTCGGCATGCTTCTAGGACAAAAAATGGCCGAATGGTATCACCGCCCCGCAAACCACTGCACGCGGACGCCGTCCTTCACACCCGTTTCTTGCCAAAACGCAGCCTTTGCGTCACCTTTTGGGCAAATATGGCCTTGTCAACGCAAAAGGCCGACGCCCGCTGTCACCATTCGAGGTTTATTTGCCCTCAAGCTGGGAACAGCTTTGCACGGCTCTCCCAAGATAGTTCTCCCAAGCGACTGAATACGGTCGTCGTCGATAGCCCTTCGGGAGCTTCGAAGGGGCGCAAAAGCGTCGAGCACCGAAAGCGTGCAATCCCCGAAACGGCCAAGCATGCAATTCCCGGCCACGGCTGCCCAAGCATGCAATGCCCGAGCGAATGGCTGCCCAAGCTTCGGTCGAGGCACGGATTGAATTCCAACTCCGCGAGCTTTGCCGAAACCCCGTGAACGCTGCCCCCTCCGATATGAAGCTAAAGATCCAGCTCCATCAGCTTCGCCAAAGCACGCGCGTAGACTTCGAACGCCTGCTTCAGCACCGCTTCGCTCACGCTTTCATCGGCCATGTGCTCCTCGCCCGCCCAGTCGGGATGCTCCTCCCACGGGCAGTTCGGGCCGAAGCTCACGGCCTGCGGGAACATGCGCGCGTACGTGCCGCCGCCCATCGTGAACGGACGATGTTCCGAATCGTGAGCGACCTCCGCATAGACATCGGCAATCGCGCGCACGACCGGCGAGTCCGGATTGACAAGAAACACCGGCTTCACGAGGTTCGTCAGGAACCTGCCGCCAATCGCTTCCACTTCGGAGGACAGCCGCGCTTCGATGTCCTCCGGCATCACCGTGGTCGGGAAGCGGCAGTCCACCGACAAGCGCAGGCGGCCATCAGCGCACGAAACCACGCCGCCGATAATGGTCAGGGAGCCGAAAGGTTCATCCTGGGCAGCAAGCCCGATGCCCGCACCCGTGAAATCGTCCGTTACCCGGCACGCCAGCTCCAAGAACGCCCGTTCTTCCGGCGTGCCCACGCCCGCATCCAACAGGCAGCGTGCCAACATGCCGACGGCATTGCGCGTGCCTTCGGGGAAAGCCGCATGACCGCCCACGCCAAGTGCCTCCACGCGCACCAGGCCATCGCCCGCACCGCTCACGCGAATGCCTGCCTGCAGGCCGTTCGCTTCGCCGTCGCCGGGCGTGTCGTCCGCGGCGGCTGCCGCAGCCGCCAAAGCGCTATCGAACTGCCCAAGACCTGCGCGAACAACCGCGACCGCGCTGCTCGGAACAGCGTTCGTCGCCATGCCGCCTTCGATCGAAACGATATCGCCCGCTGCAATGGGCGCGCTCTCGACGACGCCGTCGTAGCCGCCCTTTTCTCCGTACCCGACTGGGAAATCCGCATCAGGCGTAAACAGGAAGGCGGGGGGCTCGTGCGACGCCAGGTAGTGCGGCACGTCCTTCATGCCGCTTTCTTCGTCCACGCCGAACATCACGCGCACGTCGTAAGGGCGTGCAATGCCCGTCTTTTGCAGGCAGTTGACCGCATGCAGCGCTACGACCGTCGGCCCCTTGTCGTCGAGCACGCCACGGCCGAGCAGGTATCCTTCACGCCGCGTAACCGAGAACGGAAGCACCGTCCAGCCATCGCCCGCCGGAACGACGTCCACGTGTCCAATAATGCCTATCTGCCGTGCTGGCGCGGAATCCGAAACGCAGGATGCATCCTCGGAATCCCGACCCGTCCCCGTCACGTTCGCGGGAAGGTCGGCATACCCCAGATAGCCATCGTCGTCCGCCGTCCGCAGACCCATGCGCTCAGCGATTCCCAGCGCAGCATCCAGCGCCTCGTGAATCGCAGGACCGAAAGGAGCCCCCTCGGCAGCATGCACCGCATCTTTCGTGCTCGGAACGGAAACGAGCGTCTCGATGTCCTGGACGACCGTCTCCCACTCTTCGTCGAGGTACGACTCGATTGCCGCACCGATTCCGTTCTGCCGCACTTCGGCCATGCCGTCCACCTTTCTCGCGCACACTGCCCCGCTGGGCCTTCCCGCGAAGCTATCAGGCCCATTGTCGCACGTCCTGTCTACTTGTCTACGGAGCGCTCGCAATGCTCGCTTCTTCGTGCGGCGGCCCCGTCTGTCTGCGAGACGGTGTTCGAAGCGCAGGAAGAATCGCCCTCTGCTGCCCTCTTGCGTGGCGTCTTCGTTCTCGAACAGGAGCCTCCCCCGTGACATCCGTCCTTTCCCGTCCACGAAAGATAGGCGCGATATACCGCGAATGCGACAAGAGCAAGCACGACGACCAGGATAACGACGGTAGACAGGTTCCATTCCATTTCTTGCACGCTCTGGTCCTTTCAGAGTTAGTTATTGTTTACTTTTGAAAGGATATCCTTTTGCACATGCAGACGCAACAAACACCGCCGCCTGCGCACGAAAGCGGTCTTGGCGGTTTCCGGGTCTTTTGGTAAAGTGTTTTGATGCGCCCGAGTGGTGGAACGGCAGACACGACGGTCTCAAAAACCGTTGCCGAAAGGTGTGCGAGTTCGAATCTCGCCTCGGGCACCATG
>DVGB01000111.1 GCA_018712955.1 Candidatus Aveggerthella stercoripullorum | reverse complement strand
GCGAACATCTTCCGCGCAAAGATCGTGGACGTCGGTCGCAGTTCGCTCACGATCGAGGCGACGGGCGACGAGAACAAGCTGCGCGGTATCGAAGACCTGTTGCGCGCCTACGGCATCAAAGAGATCATCCGCACCGGCAAGGTCGCCATGTCCCGCAACTCGAAGGAGGTTTAAGGTTCCGGCGGCTTGTCGGCTGCCGGAACCACCCGACGCTGCGGGCTTTTCTCTGGCACCGAACCTTGCCGCGACCGGAAGGTCCGGCGCCGCGAAGGCCAGCTGAACCTTCCGGTCCCGCTAATCTCCGGCGCCAGAGAAGCCCCCGCTGACTTTGCGGACGTGATGGGCGACAAAAGCTGACGCGCCTGTCGGGCCAATTTGAGTTGCCAGAATCCCGCTCGCTGGCGTTTTGGCGGGACGGGGCGGCAAAACGGACGGAGCTGCTTTTCGCGCCTATCGGGATTCGCGCCGGGCGACCCCAACGTTCTTTGTGATAGAAGGACTTTCGATGAACGTGAAGACACTCGACGCGCATGCTGCGTGGCTCACGCGCCTGCGCAATTGGTCGACTCCTTGAGGGACGGCCGCACCGACGTTTTGTCGGCGAAATGACGACAAGAAAAACAGCCAAGGCAGAAAGAAAGGAACCCCATGGCTATCACCATCTACTACGAGCAGGACTGCAAACCCGCGGTCATCCAGGATAAGAAGATCGCGATCATCGGCTACGGCTCCCAGGGCCATGCCCATGCGCTGAATTTGAAGGATTCCGGCTGCGATGTGCGCGTCGGTTTGCGCGAGGGGTCTTCGTCCTGGGAGGCCGCCGAGGAAGCGGGCTTGAAGGTCTGCTCGATGGACCAGGCGGCAGAAGAAGCCGACCTCATCATGATCCTTACGCCCGACGAGACCCAGCCGAAGGTCTATGAGGAGCACATTGCCGCGCACTTGCAGGACGGCGACACGCTGGCCTTCGCGCACGGCTTCAACATCCATTACGGTTACATCAAGGCGCCCGAAGGCGTGAACGTCATCATGTGCGCGCCGAAGGGCCCGGGCCATATCGTGCGCCGTCAGTACACCGAAGGCTCTGGCGTGCCGTGCCTGGCATGCGTGGCGCAGGATGCTACGGGCGATGCGTGGGATATCGCCCTGGCATATGCATGGGGCGTGGGCGGCGCCCGTTCCGGCATCATCAAGGCCACGTTCGCGGAGGAGACTGAAGAGGACCTCTTCGGCGAGCAGGCAGTGCTGTGCGGTGGTCTTGTCGAGCTCGTGAAGGCCGGCTTCGAGACGCTGGTCGAAGCGGGCTACCCGCCGGAGCTTGCGTACTTCGAGTGCTACCACGAGATGAAGATGATCGTCGACCTCATGTACGAGAGCGGCATCCACTTCATGAACTATTCCATCTCCAACACGGCCGAATACGGCGAATACTATGCGGGCCCGAAGGTCATCAACGAGGAGTCCCGCCGCGCTATGAAGGACATTTTGGCGCGCATCCAGGACGGCTCGTTCGCGCACGAGTTCGTCGAAGACTGCAACAACGGCCATGCATGGCTGCTCGAGCAGCGTGAAAAGATCAACCAGCACCCGATCGAGACCACGGGCGAGCACATCCGCTCCATGTTCTCATGGGTTAAGAAGTAGGGGAAGTTTCGGCGGTCTGCCGGCCATCGAAACTGGTCGACGCTGCGTGCTTTCAGCGCACGTCTTCTGGCCGCTCAACGGGGCCTTGGCGGACTCTGGTCCAGCCAAGGCCCCGTTTGCGTTCAGCAACCGCCCGTTCGTGGTCACTTTTGACGATAAAGACGGCACTGCCTGGCGGCGTTTCCGGAGCAAAGTCCACGCGAATGGTGAAAGCCCAGGTCGAAAGGGTGCTGAGATAGAGCATGCAACGTCCTTTGCGGCAGGAGGCGGGCGTTTTCGACGATAAGGACGTCCAACTCCGTCTTTATCGTCGAAAGTGACCACGATGCGCCTTTCGAACGGCGCGTTGTCGCAGCGGGGCAGGGCACAACGCCCCCGAATGCAGGGAGGCCGCGCCCGTTCCCGCCGTTTCGCAGGCCGTCCGGGCGCGAGGCGGTGCAGTGCAGGCCCCGGTTCCCGTGCGCGCAGCTTACAATAGCCGAAAAAGCGCCGCCTTCAGGCGCGCTGCAGAACGCAGGAGAACAGGAGCTTGAACATGACGCGTGTCTACAATTTCTCGGCGGGCCCCGCCGTTTTGCCGGAGGAAGTGCTGCAGCAGGCTGCGGCGGAAATGCTCGACTACCAGGGTTGCGGCATGTCCGTCATGGAGATGAGCCATCGCTCGAAGGAGTTCAAGGGCATCATCGAAACCGCGGAGGCCGACCTGCGCGAGCTCATGGGCATTCCGGAGAACTATCGCGTGCTGTTCCTGCAGGGCGGTGCCTCGCAGCAGTTCGCCGCCATCCCGATGAACCTCATGACTACCGGCGTTGCCGACTACGTGGTCAGCGGCTCGTGGTCGAAGAAGGCCTGGAAAGAGGCGAAGAAGTTCGGCGACGCTCGCTGCATTGCCAGCTCCGAGGACGAGACGTTCAGCTATGTCCCCGACGTCGACGCGCTGGAAATCTCCGACGACGCGAGCTACGTCTACATTTGCGAGAACGAGACCATCTACGGCACGAAGTACCATAAGCTGCCCGACACCAAGGGCAAGCCGCTCGTGGCCGACGTCTCGTCCTGCTTCCTCTCCGAGCCCATGGAGGTAGAGCGTTACGGCCTTATCTACGGCGGCGTCCAGAAGAACGTCGGCCCGGCCGGCGTCGTTATCGTCATCGTGCGCGATGACCTGGTGCCCGAAGAGGAGCTGCCCACCGTGCCGACGATGCTGCAGTACAAAACGCAGGTCGACAACGGCAGCCTGTACAACACCCCGCCGTGCTACGGCATCTACATCTGCGGCCTCGTCTTCAAGTGGCTGAAGGAGCAGGGTGGCCTTTCTGCCATGAAGTTGCGCAACGAAGAAAAGGCCGCGCTGCTGTACGACTACCTTGACCAGAGCTCGCTGTTCAAGGCCACGGCGCGCAAAGAGGACCGCTCTCTCATGAACGTTCCGTTCATCACGGGCGACGCGGACCTCGATGCGCAGTTCGTTGCCGAGGCGAAGGAAGCTGGCATCGTGAACATCAAGGGCCACCGCAGTGTTGGCGGCATGCGCGCAAGCATCTACAACGCCATGCCGAAGGCGGGCGTCGAAGCGCTTGTTGCGTTCATGGAGCAGTTCGAGAAGGCCCACGCCTAAATCCCGAAAGCGGCCGCCCGGCGCACTGCACGTCGGGCGGCGCTTCGTTTTGTCCGCGAGAGGGCAGGCTCGCCCACGGGGGCGGCATCCGAATCGACGAAGGAGGAATACCGTGGCGAAAAAGGTCCTGGTCACCGAAAAGGTAGCCGAGGAATGCATCACTATCCTGAAAGAGAAGGGGCTTGAGGTCGATATCAGCCTGAAGACCCCGCCCGAGGAGCTGCTCCGCATCATCCCTGGCTATGACGCGCTTGTGGTGCGCTCTGCCACGAAGGTCACGCGCGAGGTGATCGAGGCTGGCTCGAAGCTCAAGGTCATCGGCCGTGCGGGCGTCGGCGTCGACAACATCGACATCGCCGCCGCCACCGAGCGCGGTATCGTCGTCTGCAATGCTCCGACCTCCAACATCGTTTCCGCTGCCGAGCATGCGTTCGCGCTCATGCTTGCTGCTGCCCGCAACATTCCTGAAGCGAACGCCTTCATGAAAAGCGGCCAGTGGGCGCGCCATCGTTTCAAGGGCGTGGAGCTGTACGAGAAGACCCTTGCAATCTTCGGCCTTGGCCGTATCGGCGGCCTGATGGCGGAACGTGCCCGTGGTTTCGGCATGAAGCTCGTCGGCTACGATCCGTACTGTTCGCCGGAGCGAGCGGATTCCCTGGGGGTTGCGCTCTATGACCGCATCGAGGATGTCTTGCCCCTCGCCGACTTCATCACGGTCCATCTGCCGAAAACGAACGAGACGATCGGCATGTTCGGTCCCGACGAGATGGCGTTGATGAAAGACGGCGTCATCCTGGTGAACGCAGCCCGCGGCGGCATCTTCCAGGAAAAAGCGCTTGCGGACTTCATGGCGGCGGGGAAGATTCGTGCCGTCGGCGTGGACATGTTCGAGGAAGAGCCCTGCACGGCAAGCCCCTTGCACGAATTCGACCGCGCAGTGCTGACCCCGCATATCGCAGCCGTGACCGAAGAGGCCCAGCGTCGTGCGGGCGAGCAGATTGCCCAGTATGTGGCGGCAGGCCTTTCCGGTTCCATCGTTCCGACCGCCATCAACATGGCGCCTGTGCCGCCCGAGGTGATGGACGCCGTTGGCCCGTACGTGCCGGCATGCCAGATGATGGGCAAGATGATCGCCCAGATGAGCGGCGAGATTCCGTCCAAGCTGAAAATCGTTTCTGCCGGTACGCTGGCAGGGTGCGATGCTTCCATCCTTACGGCGGGCGCGCTCGACGGCTTGCTCACGTACCGCGCTTCCGTGAAGGTGAGCCCGGTGAACGCCGACGCTATGGCCAAGCGCCATGGCATCAAAGTGGAGCTGGCCTCCGAACCGGACGCCCACGAGTACGCGTCCACCGTCACGCTGGATGCGGACGGCGTTGCGGTCTCGTGCACGCTTGCCGGGCCTTCCCAGACGCCGCGCATCACGGCGCTGCGCGGGTACCGTATCGACATCGTGCCGGCGGCGCACGCGCTTGTCTTCGAGTACGTTGACCGCCCAGGGCGCATCGGCACGATCGGCACTATCCTGGGCGAAGCCGGCGTGAACATCACGACCATGCAGATCGGTCTTAAGCCGGGCGACGAGCACGCTATCGTCTATATGAACGTTTCCGAAGAAGTGTCCGACGAGGTCATGGACCGCCTGCGCTCGGCCATGGACTTGAAGAACCTCTGGAAGATTTCTCTGTAGGGGGCGTCTTCCGAAACCGTCGATTACCCGAGAGAGCTTTTCGACGACTGCCGGGCCCGGCGCATAGACTGCGCGGGCCCGGTACTATTTTGGAGAGCCCGTGCACTGATCTCACGGCGGAGTGCGCGCGGGAAGCCTCCGGTGGGCTTTGCGGGGCATGTTCCCATCTGTCCGCTTGTGTCAGGCGTGTTAACGATTTCGCCACGTTCCGATTGCCTATAGCGTCGGTATGGAAAAGCGTTAAACTTCGAAAATCAAAGCAAACGCGACAGGGGCGAGGCCGCAGTCCTCGCTTCGCTGTTCGCGGAAACAGGCTTGCCTTCCGGTGCCCGACCAAGCCCCGCTCTGCCTTGCAGTTTGCTCGGGCCGGTCACCGAAGGCTGACTCAGAAAGGAGATTCGCGCATGACCCGCAAGATCGACATCTTCGACACGACGCTGCGCGACGGCGAGCAATCGCCGGGCGCTTCGATGAACACCGAGGAGAAACTCGTCGTTGCGCGTCAGCTTCTGCGTCTGAACGTCGACGTCATCGAAGCGGGCTTCCCGATCTCGAGCCCGGGCGACTTCGAGAGCGTGCGCCGCATCGCAGAGCTCGTGGGCGACAACGCGGCCGTCGCGGGCCTCACGCGCGCGATCGACAAGGACATCGATGTCGCGGCCGACGCGCTGCGCTACGCGAAGCGCCCGCGCATCCACACCGGCCTCGGCGTGTCCCCGAGCCACCTGCACGACAAGCTGCGCATCACCGAGGACGAATGCGTCGAGCGGGCGGCGCACTGCGTGGCGTACGCGAAGA
>DVGB01000011.1 GCA_018712955.1 Candidatus Aveggerthella stercoripullorum | reverse complement strand
TCGAATTGTAGGGAGGGGATGCCGCGAGAAGAGCGCAAAGACGGTCTGTGTTTCTGAAATGAAAGAAAGGAAGGGCTCATGAAAGCTCGCTTATTGTCGATAGCGCTGGCCATTTGCATGGCGCTATCACTTACCCCCGTGGCGTATGCCGCGGAGGGCGACACTGCCGGTGGCGCAGGTGGCACGACGGATAACCAAATAGTTGCGAATGTTACCGGATCGAACCAAGTGACTACGCAGCATACGTCGTTGGACGATGCACTCGATGCGGTTGCTGAAAGTGGCGGCACGATTGAGCTGCTGAATAATGCGACCATGGCGCAGGGCGTTACTATTAAAGGCGATGTGACCATTAAGGGCAACGGGTACACCATCAAGGGCAGTGCTGACAACGCCGCCGTTAACTTTACGGTCGATGACAACGGCACGCTTGCCATGGCAAACATGACGCTTGATGGCTTTGGCAGCAGCGTCGGAACGAAGAGCGGCATTGCGGTCGTCAAGGTCAAATCCGGCAAGATCAACACCAAAGTCGTCGCCACAGGCGTCAATGTCAGCAATTTCTGCCGAAGCGCCTACGACATCCGCTCGGGCGAGTTCGAGATCACGGGCGGCACGATTGACTGCGGCGGTGCGGACACGGGCACGGACACGAACTCCAGGCTCACCAAGGGCATCCTCGCAGGCCTCGGCACCGGCCAGGTGTCGGGCACGGTGAACAACGTGACCATCAAGAATTCCAACTCCAACTACAGCGATTGGAGCTCTGCTGGCATTGAAATTTATCAGAATGCCAACGTGACCATTAACGGTGGGAAGATTACGGACGTTCAGAACGGCGTCTCGGTGGACAACTACTATGCTGCTAACGGCGACAATAACACGGGTGCTGTCGTCAAGATTGAGGCGACCTCGATTGGTGCCACCGATAAAGCGATTCGCGTGTACGGAGACGGCGGAGACGACGACATCGGCACGACGGCAAACGTGACGGTTGACGGCGGAGAGTACGTGGGCGACATCGCCATTATTAACGGTACGACGAGCAGCGGTTCCTCGGCGAAGAAAGAAACCATTAGCATCTCTCACGCTTCCATCAAAGGCGACATCGACAACGTGAATGGCGTTATGGGCTTCGTGCGCTGCAACATCACGGGCGCAAGCGAAAACGCTGCCAACATCGATGGCGTAACCTTCATCGATACCACCGTGAACGATAAAACGATGAGCACGAACACGGAAAGTGACGTCGCGCTTCTCAACGGCACGCTGTACGAAACGCTGAAGGATGCGGTCGAAGCTGCCAAGGATGACGATACCATCACCATCCTGCCGGGTACGCATGTGCTTGACGCGAACATGACCATTACGCTCAATAAGAAGATCACCATCGAGGGCTATACGAACAGCAAGAAAGAGCGCGCCGTCATCGAGTGCAAGGGGACGAACACGTCGGGCCACGGTCTGTTTACCCTGGAAAAAGGCAGCGAAGGAAGCGTTCTCGACGGCTTCGACATCAACTATACCGCGACCGAACGCGACTGTGCTGCCATCTATCTCAACGCCGGGTTCGATGGAGACGAAAGCAAAGCGACGCGCATCCAGAACATGAACATTGCGGGAGGCGATCCTGCTGCCGAGGAGCAGGCAATTGGCATTCTGTCCACCTACGGCGCGGAAGGGCCGCTTGTTGTGGTGGCCAATACGTTCTCGAATCTCAAATACGGCATGTATTTCAACCAGATTACTGACTTGACCGTCAAGAACAACATCATCGACAACACTCGGTACAACGCAATCAACATCGCAGCGGACAGAGAGACCTATCCGTGCAGTAACATCACGATTGCATACAACGAGCTTAAGAACATTTCTTCGGCAGACTACGAAGATGATACGTACTCTAGCGGCGTCAATATGGGTGTTTGGATCAGCGGCGTCAGGATCGCGGACAACAGCATAACCATGCTGAATGGCAAAAAGCCCATCAACGTTGTCCAGCCTTCCGGTGGCCAGACTGCAAATCGTGCTGTTATCACGTATCAGGTGAAAGATGCGGACTACGCCGTCTTTATCGTTGAGATTGATGATAGTGGCACTGCGACGTATGTTCCTCCGCAGAACCCCAAGGTTCCGGGCTATACGTTTGAAGAATGGAACTACGGAGACGCAAAGGTCACCATCGACAAAAATGCCAATGCCGCCACTGTTATTGCATCCTCCGAACAGATGTTTACCTTCACGGCTATTCTTAAACCTGTCAGCTCCGGTGGTCCTGGCGGCGGTGGGGTGACGACTCCGTCGTACGACGTCACGATTGCGCAGCCTGAGGGTGGCACCGTCTCCGTCGACCCGACGGACGCCGAAGCGGGCGAAGAGGTCACCGTCACGGTCAAGCCGGACGAGGGCCTTACGCTCGGCGACCTCATCGTCACGGACGAGGACGGCAACACCGTCAAGGTGGCCGCCAACGAAGACGGCACCTACTCCTTCGAGATGCCGGAGGGCGACGTCACCATCACGGCGACGTTCGTCTGCGACGGCGGCGCGCTCTGCCCGACGGACAAGTTCACCGACATCGACCAGGCGCAGTGGTACCACTTCGCCATCGACTGGGTGGTCGAGAACGGCGTCATGAACGGCATCGGCGGCACCACGCTCTTCGCGCCGGACGACGACCTGCTCCGCGAGCAGGCTGCCACGGTCATGTGGAACATCATGGCCGAAGGCGACCTCGAGGCTCCCGCCGCCGCGCTGTCCGACGTCGCGCAGGGCGAATGGTACGCCCCGTACGTCAACTGGGCGGTCGAGGCTGCCGTCATGGAGGGCCATGGCGGGACCGACCGCTTCGGCGTGGGTGAGGCGCTCACCCGCGAGCAGTTCGCTGCGGTCGTCGCGAAGGCGACTAACGCCGACGTCTCGGCGGCCGACGCCACGGCGCTCGAAGGGTTCACCGACTCCGAGAGCGTGAGCGAGTGGGCGCAGGCCACGATGGCATGGGCGGTCGAAGCGGGCGTCATCAACGGCGTCGCGCTCTCCGACGGCACGCTCGAGCTGCAGGGTTCCCGCGAGATCACGCGCGCCGAAATGGCCATGATGATCAAGAACGCGGTGGACGAAGGCGTGCTCGAGCTGTAACGGCCTGAGCGATCTTCCTGTGGTGGGGTGGCAACCGAACATCCGGGCGGCATGCAATAGCCGCCCGGGCTTGGGCGACGATTCTGCCAAGACGCACCGCTCGCGCATTCGGTTTAAGATCGCTGCAGGCGAGTTTGCAGAGCGTCGGAAAAAATGGGCGGGTCCGGACGATGCTGTCCGGGCCCGCCTGCGCTTGTGGCTTTCGCCTAACAGGACGTGTCGTCGGGTGGTGTGAACATGCCTGTTCTGTGCGCAGGAGTTTCGATTCGCTGGGTCGCGGTGCGGTATGCGCGCTCTTTGTCTCGCTGGCCGATTGCAATGACCTCCACGATCTCCACGGTCGTTTCGTCGACAATTCTGAAAATCATTCGCAAACCGACATTGCGCCATTTGATCTTTTTGCATCCAGCGAGGGGTCCGCTCAAAGGCGTTCCGATTTCATCGGCTCTCGTCTGGAGTTTCAAAAGCGCAACGTTGACAAGCCGTTTCGTCGACCCGTCAAGCTTTCGGTACTCTTTTGCGGCAGCATCGTTGTAGAAAACGACGGTGAATACTCCGCTCATTCGAACAGGTCCTCATCAGGAATGGAGTCTGCGTTGCAGGCGAGAAAGTCGGCGTATTCTTCTTCGGTCATGGCATCGTGCAGGCTGACGCGGGTGCGGTGGGGGTCGGCGTCCCCTTGGGAGATGCGCTGCGCCGCAATGCTGAGAAGTTGCTGCTCCCGGTATGCCGCGAGCTCTGCGTACAAAGCCTCGTAGTCTTCGTACGAAAGGATGACGGAGTCGACCACATTGTGGTCGGTGATGTACTGGGGCTCTTTCTTTGCGCGTTTGCGCACTTCGGCAAAGCGTTTTGCCGCATCGGTTGCAGAGGTCATCTGGTCGACACTAAATCGCGGCTTTTCAAATACCACACTCATGGTAATGCTCCTTATTGCGTAATTATACGCGTAATATTATACGGAATTAATACCGTAAGCGTATAGGTTGCTTCCGGTACCTGCACGCCACGCCTGCAATTCACCATACGGTCCTTTGCTCTGGCTTCGATTCGCTTCGCCGTGCGGCACCGTGCACGGTTTCGAGTCTGTTCTGGTCAAAATGGCATTCTGAGCATCATCGAAAAGGGCAATCGGTAGCTTTTTGGACGCCTTTTGTGCGGGAGGGCGCGCATTTTCCCTGGTCTCGACCGCACGCTGAAAGCAGCGACGAGCGCGAGGGCGTATTCCATGATGCTCAGAATGCGGATTTGGCCAAAACATGGCTGTTTTCGTGCAAGGATTGCCGAAAAAAGGAGGTCGTCCTGCGATTCGCCTTTTGCTTAGCATGTCGCCGATTGCGTGCTGTGCCCAAACGGCCTCTATCTGCCAGGCCGTCCGCACCTTGCATCTCGCGGCTTGCCGCAGCTCTGCGCACCCGTTCTCCATACATTTCGCTGCTCAGGCGCCTCGCGTCCACGCGCGCATTCCGCGTTCGACCGTTTGGTCCTGATCTCCGCCCTATCTCATCTGCTTGCTCCCGTGCGCATGCCTGCGCTCGCGTTTCAAATTCCTTCTTGTCACGCGAGAATGGCTCCTATCGCCGACGGCGGCGCGGGGAAAATGCGATACACTTTCTCCATTGTTTTGTTTGTGTAAGGCTCGGCAAAGGACCGTGCCTTTTGCGCGGAGCAGATGGCACGGCACTTGGCCACACAACAGGAAAGTTGGTGGTTCACCATGGCAGCTCCCGCTACCGAACATGTACGAAACATCGTGCTTGTAGGCCAGGACGGCTCGGGCAAGACCTCGTTCGCTGAGGCCATGCTCCACGTCTCCGGCAAAACGCCCCGCATGGGCACCACGCACGACGGGAAATCGTACCTGGATTACGACGACGAAGAGATCCGCCGCCGCTTCACCATCGGCACCTCTCTGGCGCCCATCCCGTACAAGGACTTCAAGATTAACCTGATCGACACGTCGGGCCAGCCGGACTTCCTGGGCGACGCCCTGGCGTCCATGCAGGCCGCCGAGACCGCGCTGTTCGTGGTCGACGCCGTGGCAGGCCCGCAGGTCATGCACAACAAACTGTGGCGCGAAGCGGAGGACATGCGACTTTGCCGAGCCGTGTTCATCAACCATATTGACCGCGAAAACGCCAATTTCGACACCGCCATGGCCATGCTGCACGCGCGCTTCGGCTCTCGCCTGGGCCCGGTCACCATTCCGATCGGCGTGGACAAAGACTTCAAGGGCGTTATCGACATCCTGCGCATGAAGGCGCGCTACTACACCGTCGACGGCGGCGAAGTCATCGACGAGATTCCGGCCGAATACCAGGATGCCGCCCAGGCTGCGCGCGACAAGCTCTGCGACCAGGTGGCAGAGGCTGACGACGAGCTCATGATGAAGTATCTGGAGGGCGAAGAGCAGCTCACCCAGGAAGAGCTGGAAAGCCTGCTGGACAAGGCCATCGCCCAGGAGCTCTTCATCCCGGTGTACGTGGGCTCCACCATCATCGAGCAGGGCATCAAGGGCTTCATGGAAGACGTCGCCACCTACTTCCCGAGCCCGACCGCGCACGGCCGCTTCCGCCTCTCCAACGGCGAAGAGACCATGGTCACCACCGAAGGCGACCCGAGCTTCTTCGTGTTCAAGACCGTGTCCGACCCCTATGTCGGCCGCCTGAGCTTCGTCAAGGTCATCACCGGCGTGCTCGAGCCTGGTCAGGAGCTCATCAACTCCCGCACGGGCAAAAAGGACCGCATCGGCAAGATCAGCGTCATGATGGGCAAGGAGACCACGGACGTGAAGTCTGCGAAGGCAGGCGACATCGTGGTCGTCCCGAAGCTCTCCGACGCGAAGACGGGCGATACGCTCTCTGCCAAGGGCGACATGGCCATCGACCCGTTCCCGCTGCCTGAGCCGCTCTATCCGGTCGCCATCGAGGCTGCAAACCGCAACGAAGAGGACAAGGTGGGCACGTTCCTGGCCCGCGCTGCGGACTCCGACCCGACGCTGCGCATCGAGCGCAACGACGAGACGCATCAGACGCTCGTTTACGCGCTGGGCGAAACCCAGATCGACGCCATGCTCAACCGCATGAAGGCCCAGGCCGGCGTCGAGGCGCGCCTCGTGCCCGTGCGCATTCCGTACCGCGAGACCATCCGCAAGACCGCCGAGGCGCAGGGTCGCCACAAGAAGCAGACCGGCGGCGCCGGCCAGTTCGGCGACTGCTGGCTGCGCCTTGAGCCGAACCCGGGCGCGGGCTACGAGTTCGTGGACGAAATCAAGGGCGGTGCTATCCCGAACGGCCTGATCCCGGCCGTCGACAAGGGCGTGCAGGAGGCCATGACCGAAGGCTTCCTGGCCGGCTATCCGATGCAGGACATCAAGTGCACCGTCTTCGACGGCAGCTACCACAGCGTTGACTCCAACGAAATGGCGTTCAAGACCGCTGCGCGTATCGGCTTCCGCGCTGCGTGCGAAAAGGCGGGCGCGGTCATCCTCGAGCCCATGGCCGACATGGCCATCACGGTGGGCGAGGAGTACGCCGGCACCATCATGGGCGACATCTCCATGAAGCGCGGCCGCATCGTCGGCACGGACTCCAACGACGCAGGCGAAACCGTCATTCTGGTGCGCGTCCCGTACTCCGAGGTCGTGACCTACACGAAGGACCTTCGTTCGCTCTCCCGCGGTAGCGGTTCCTACTCCATCGAAGTGAACGGCTACGAAGAGGCGCCGCGCGACGTCCAGCAGAAGCTCATCGAGCAGTACCAGGAATCCCGCGCCTAGCGGCCTGGCATTCGCAAGAGGCACGACAGCCTCGGACTCAACGGTCCGGGGCTGTTTTTCGTCCTGGTTCAAGTACAATACGTTCGGCGAGAAACCGGCGTGCGCAGGGCGCATGCCGTGATACGAACATGAAGGAGATTTCAGCATGAAGGTAGTGCAGAAGAAGCTGGTGGGGGACCGTATCCTCGTGGAGGCCACGGCGTCCGTCGCCGACGTGGAGAAGGCGTTCGACTGGGCGTCCATCGCGTTCCTGCAGCAGATGGGCGTGCAGCCCGAGCAGGGCAAGCCCTACGCACAGCAGGCCGAAGAGCACCTGGGCGTGCCGAACCTGGACGCGCTCGTGATGCCGCGCGTGCCGGAGTTCCTCGTGCCGTTCGCCATTGAGAAGAAGGGCATCATGCCCGCCTTCCCGCCGACGCCTGCTGCCCAGACTGCGCTGAACCGCGGCTCTGAGTTCACCTTCACCATGGAGATTCTGCCCAAGCCGGAGTTCGAGCTGGAATCCTACGAGCCGGTCGAGTTCACGGCGAAGGCGTTCTCGCTGAACCCGCAGGAAGTCGAAGAGCAGATGCGCCAGACCGCGCTGGGCTTTGCCACCTACGAGGCCATCGAGGCGCGTCCGGTCAAGATGCACGACTACGTGAAGATCGCCATTGCCGACACGAAGCAGGACGGCGAGCCCCTTGAGGTCTTCAACACGGAAGGCCGTACCTACCCGATGGGCGAAGGCTACATGCCGACCGGCTTCGACATGGCGCTTCTGGGCATGGAGCCGGGCCAGTCGAAGGAAGTCTCCTTCGACGCCCCCGCCGACGAAGGCACGGCGAAGGTTACCTGCACGGTCACGGTGCTGGAGCTGCAGGAGCAGGTCATTCCTGAAATCAATGACGAATGGATTGCCAAGAACATGCCGTTCTTCCGCGATGCGAAGGCGTTCCGCGAAAGCATCGAGTACCAGCTCGAGCGCATGCACCGCGCTGAGTACGACAGCTACCTGGAGGGCCTGGCGCTCACGCAGCTGACGAAGCGCTTCAACGGCCGCATCGACGACGCTATCTACGAGGCCATGCGCGACACGCAGCTCAGGCAGATGAGCACGGAGCTGCAGCAGCAGGGCATTTCGCTCGACCAGTTCATCCAGCAGAACGGTGGCCAGCAGCAGTTCGGCATGATGCTCATGGTGCAGACCCGCATGGTGCTCGTGAACGGCTACTCGCTCGACGCCGTGTTCCGCCACGAGAAGCTGACGCTGACCGACGAGGACATCATGGAGGCGTGCGCGCTCATCAACCCGCAGAATCCGCAGCTGGCTCGCCAGCAGATGGAGGACATGGGCAACGCGTTCGCTCTGCGCGAGATGGCAGAGCGCCGCAAGGCCACCAAGTGGGTCGTGGAGCACGCGAAGATCACGTACGAAGACTAGGTGCTGCGGCTGCCTGCGGTCTAGGGGTCGTTGGGTCGCCAAGGCGACGGACTTCGCGCTGCCGGTGCCCTGCGCCTTTACGTCACGCGAGTCGTCAGGTCGACGGTGCCGCTGCGGGCTGTCGAGCCTGCCCCGTCGTAGCGGCTTTCAGGCCGCGCGAGCATACAAAACGACGAACGCCCGCTCGGGTATCTCCCGAGCGGGCGTTCGCGCTGTTCAGGCCTTTGCGAACAGGTGGCTTTTGGTCACCGCGCATTATCCTGAAGCAAATCCGCGACCGTTTTCGTCACCCCGAAACAAATCCGCGACCGTTTTCGTTGCCCCGGGACAAATCCGCGACCGTTTTCGTCAAAAAGAGTTCTCCCAATTCACGAATTCGTTCGCAGATTTGCCTAAGGCAAGCGCAGGGGCAAGCGTGTAGGCGATCGCGCCGTTTAAGCCTTCGCGCTATGCAGGTCTTTGCGTGCGTTCTTTAAGAGGTGACGCTTACGTTCATGGACTCGTCGGCACCGCTGTAGTTCGCAGTCACTTTGACCCCTTCTTCGTTCGATGCGCTGAAATAGTTTCCGCTTGCGTTCGCGTCCACGGTAAACCCGCGGTTTTCCAGCTCGTCGACGTATGCGTCATATTGGTCGCGTGGGATGCCGTACGCGCTTGCGTAGAAGTGGTCGTTGCTGTCGCTCGAGACTCCGACGATGGGCGCTTCGATTTGCGGAATCAGCTGCGCAATCTCCGAGTTCGACCACGTGACTGCCTGCTTCCCGCTTTGACTCGAGGAAGAGTAGCTGTCGGTAGCGAAGTCGTAGTACTCAAGGTAGACGCGGTCGCCGTCTTTGTAGCCGATGCTCATCATTTTGGGTTCCATGAGCTCGTACTGCTCCATGGTCGATACCGATGTGGCAGTGGAGTTGAACGTGCATGGCGCCGTGTTGCTTCCGCCCGGCTGCAGGTAGCGTTCCCCCGATGCCGTGATGTACACCTCGTCTTTGCCGCCGTTCATGTCTTCCCACATGCTGTTGGACTCGTAGAGCTCGTCGAAGACGACGCGCTGCTCGTCGGTCACGTCCGCTGCCTGCCTGAACTCCATCTGGACGCCGAAGACGTCATAGGACGAGTTGTTCGTGTAGGAGAATACAATCCGGTCGTATCCGTCAATGACGCCTGGCGCTACGCTCCACTCAATATCGTCGACGCTCACGGCCTGTTTGGACGATTCCGGCGTGGTGCTTGCTGTGGGCGTTTCGGTCGGGTCGTTCGGATTGTTCGGCTCGTTCGGCGCGCAGCCGGCAAGGCCGACGGCAAACATCAGCGCGAGCATGGTTGCGGCAAGGTGTTTCATGGCGTTTCCTTTCTTTCCGCCGTGCGCGACGAGCGCACGGCGCAGGGTGGGTCCGACGGGCCGTCCGAGGCGGCGGTTCGGGCTGCCGTTGTTTAGGTACGGCTTTTGACGGCCTGACGGCAATTGTCCCGGAACGAAAGGGGTGCGCGCATCAGTTGGCAACTGAATTGCGAGAGGCGCGGAGCGGGCGGCGCATGTCGCAAAGGCGGTTCTTGCCAGGGGGTCAGCGTTCCTGACCGGCGTTTTTCCTGCACAAAGGAAGGCGGCGCTTACCAGAACTGGGCGTGCGCTTCTGCCGTCGCGTAGTCAGGCGGGTCGTAGACTTCGCAAGCGAACGGGACGTGCTCGCCGGGGGCAGGGAGATTGACGAATGCGTTCGCCCCGTACACCATGGCGCCTGTGCTGTCCCGCAGTACGACGGTCACCATGGCGCCGGTCGTCAGAGCGGGGGCGTTGCCGTCCGACATCGACACGTCTCCCGAAAAGACGACGGTGCCGAACGATCCCTCCCGGACCGAGACGGCGGAGGTTGCCAAAACCGCTCGGGAGGGGTCGACGCTCTGCATGTTTCCGTCGGACGGAGTGCTGAGCGCGAACTCGACGCTCGCAGGGGCGATGCCGCTGCCAGCAGGGCCGCCCGTGTACAGTGTCTCGCCAGGCGCGATGGACATGAGCCCTTGCGGTTGCGAGAACACGATGGTGCCGTCTGCCGCGCACCCTGTGATGGTCACCTCGGGGTACGCGACGGTGGTGTCAGCGCTGTTGTTGCGAATGCCGACGGCGTAGCTCACTAGCCCGTGCACGTCATGAGACCAGCCGGATTCGACGATTTCGAGGACGGTGGCATCGGCGGTGCTGGACGGGGGTAGGCTGTCGGAGCTTTGTGCTCCGCCTGTGCCGTCGAACGTTTGGCTGCCATGCGGGACGGCGGGCGCATCGGGGGTGGAAGCAGCCGAGCTGCCGCTGTGCGAAAGGGCATCAGGGGCTTCGCCGCCATCTGCCGCAGGAGCGAGCAAACGGACGGTGCCGAAGCCGAGCGCTATCATGACGACGACGCTGACGGCAGCGATTGCAAGGGCCGTCAGGCGTCGACCGCGTGGATTTCGGCTTGCCGTCCGGGCAGTCTGCCGGTCGGCAGGGAAGGGGGAAGGGGCGGGCTGCGCGCTGTGTTGGGCGGTTGCAGCAGTGGGCGACGGAGCCGCCGCCGTTTCAGTTTCATGCCCGCGTTCGTGGCTTTCGTCTTCCTCCGGTGCGCTCGCTTCCTGCGCGCTGCCGACGTCCGGATTGGTAGCGTTTGCGGTCGTCGAGGCGTCAGTGTTGCCCAATGCGTCGGCGAGCTCGCAAACGCTTTGGAACCGAGCGCTCGGCTCGAAAGCGCAGGCACGCTCAATAATCGCGTGCAATCGCGGGGGAACGAGCGCGCTGTCGCGCAGAAGCCCTTCGTAGTGCT
>DVGB01000110.1 GCA_018712955.1 Candidatus Aveggerthella stercoripullorum | reverse complement strand
TTCTCCGCCGAGCACACCCGCTTCATGAACTTCATCGACGAAGCGTATGTTCCGGCGCCCTAACGGGCGCCGGAACAACCCGACGCTGCGGGCTTCTCTGGCGTTGAATCTTGTCATTCAGGAAGGGTGCGGCGGCCCTCAGGCCAGCCGCTGCCCACCGTTCGCTGACCCGGCAGGTTACAGAGAATCCCAATCCGACCCGTATAGAAAGAAGTTTCGCGCTACACTTCCCCCATGGGAAGAAAGCTTTCATTCATACACGCTGCCGACTTGCACTTGGGCGCACCGTTCAGGGGTCTGCGCGCGCTGTCGGATGCATGGGCGGACCGTTTGCTGAAGGCTATCCCCGAAGCGTTCGACCGTGTGGTCGACGCGGCAATCGCACGTGCGGTGGACTTCGTCGTCATCGCAGGTGACATCTTCGACACGTCCCGCGGTTCTTACGCAGACTACGTTCATTTTGCGGACGCTTGCCGCCGTCTGCAGGATGCGGGCATTTCCGTCTACTTTTGCACCGGCAACCACGACCCGTACACATCCTGGCAGAACAGGATGGTTGACCTGCCGGACAGCGCGCACATGTTCACGGCGGACGAGCCGGCGTTCTTTCTGCACGAACGCGACGGCGAGCCGTTGTGCTTGCTGGGGGGCAGGGGTTACTACAACCAGACCTGGTCGCACACGGAGAATATCAGCGAAGGCATCTCGCGCGAAGCGGCCGAGCACGCGCTGGGCACGACGGCGCCCTTCGCGGTGGGCGTTCTGCACACGGGCTTGCATCTGGACCGCCTGAAAGCCCCTTGCGATCCGAAACTGCTGTACGCGCGCGGCATGGACTATTGGGCGTGCGGTCATGTGCACCAGCCGTGGCAGGACGACGCGGAAAACCCGCGCATTGCGTTCTCGGGCGTGATACAGGGCCGCGACATCAAAGAGACCGGCCCGCGCGGCGTGTGGCACGTGGTCTTGGAAGAGGGCATGCCGAACAAGGCGACGTTCATCCCGACCGCGTCGGTCGTGTGGGAGCGACTGTTCGTGGACGTGTCCGACGCCGAAAGCCTGACGGCGGTCGAGGAGACGATCGTGCGCGCCCAGTTCCGTGCGAACGGTGACGCGCATTGCGAAGAGATGGTCACGCGCGTCGCGCTGACCGGAACGACCCCGCTGCACAGCCTGCTCCAGCGTCCGGGCGTGCTGGACGACGTGCGCGAAGGGCTGAACCGCCGCTATCCGGTGTTCTTCTGCGACGCGCTGGTGGATGCGACCGCCGCGCCGGTCGACGAGAAGGCGTTGCGGCGCGAAGGCCTGTTCCCGGCGACGTTTTTGCAGGCGGCGGAGGCGCAACGGCGCAATCCTGCCCTGGGACGAGCCTTGCTACAGGACGAATTCCTGAAGCTGGGCATGACCTTGCCTGCACGGACCGAACGTGCGGTGGAGGAGCTTTCGAACGAGGCGGAGCATCTGGTGCTCGACCTTCTGCTGGGAACGGGTGATGCCTCGTGACCGCGTATCTGGAGCGTTTGCGCATTGCGGCGTTCGGTTCGTTCGCGAACAAGCACGTCGGGCCGTTCAAGCCGGGGCTGAACGTCGTGTACGGCAAAAACGAAGCGGGCAAGACGACGGCTGCAAAGTGCATCGAAGGCGTGCTTTTTGGCTGGGAGGCAGATCGCGGCATGCGGAATACCTACCGGCCTGTCGCCGCCGAGCGCGCGGGCAGCCTGGTCTTTGCCGACGATGACACGGGCAAGGAATACGAAGTGTCGCGCGCGCGCAACGCCGACGGTCTCCAGGCAAGCGAAGAGGCGGCGGCTCTTTTGGCGGACATCGACAAAGAGACGTTCGCGACCATGTTCTCGCTCACGAGCGACGAGCTGCGCACCCTGCGCAACACCCCGGACGTCACTGCGCGCCTGCTGACGGCCGGATCGGGCACGGCGGCGTCTCCGGCGCACGCGCTTGCGGTGGTGCAGGAGCGGCTTGCGGCGCTCACGTCGCGAGCGGCCGGCGCGGAAGATTCCATCGTGAATTTGCGCAAGCGCCTTGAAGAGCTGCGGGCGCGCGTGGCGGAAGCCGCCGACGCGACCGAGCGCACGAAGGCGCAGGATAAAGAGCTGCATGAACTGGAGCCTCAGCGCGCAGCCTTGCAGGAGCGGCAGCGCACGCTTAACGAAGAGATCGAACGGTTGACCGCCGCTCAGGCGTCCTTGGCTTCACTTGATGAAGCCATCGCCGACCTCGACGAGCAGGTCGCGCAGCTGGAATCGGAACGTTCCGACGTGCTGCGCGAGGAGGCTTCGTTCAGGCGCGGGGTGAACCCTGCGTTAGCGGATATCGACGAGGCGACGGACGCCCGCTTGCGCGACGCCTTCGACAATCTGGGGGAAGAGCGCACACGCCGCGAGCATGCAGTGGGGGTTGCGCGCGAAAACTACCGCACGTCGTCGGCGAGCTACCGTGCGTTCATGGCGAGCGAAGGGCTTGAAGAGGGCGCTCGCCCGGCGCGCACCCAGCGGCGCACGCAGCTGGTCGTTTCGACCGTACTGCCCGTCGTCATGCTGGCGGCGGGCGTTCCCGCGTTCGTCATCGGACGTATGCAGCACAGCCTGTCCATCAGCATGATCGGCATCGGCCTCATCATGTGCGGCGTGCTCATGGCGGCCGCGGCGCTCGTGCTGCTGTTCCGCCCGTCTCACCGCGGCGAAGAGCGCGAAGAACGCCAACAGAGCCTGCGCTGGGTCATGCTGCAGGACGAAAAGAAGCTCGAAGCCTGCGAGGCGGATTTGGCGGACTACAACCAGACCATCGCTGCCTATCTGGCAGGTGAAGGACTTGGGGCGGCCCAGGGGTCGCTGCGCCATGCGCGCACGCTGTTGGACGACGCCAAGGAAGCGCGCGCCCAACTGCGCCTGTTTGCACAGCGCAGGCAGGCTATCGCCTCTCAGCGCAGGGCTGCGGAAGGTCGCCTGGACGCTGCCTACGAAGATCGCGATGCGTTGGTGGAAGAGCTGGCGGTAGCGCGCACGGTGGCCGGGGCTGCGCCGAACACGCCGGTCACCAGCGCGTCGGTGGCCGACTTGCTCGCGCAGAAGACCGCACAGCGGGATGGCCTGCAGGAAGCTCTCGACCACGTAAACCATCGGATTGGCGAACTGCGCACGCTGCTGGAGGCGGCGCGTTCCGAGCATCGTTTCGAAGAGCTGAAGCTCGAAGCCGCACAGGTGCAGACGCGCCTTGATGAAAGCTGCGACGCGTACGCACGCTTGCTGCTGGCGCGAACGATGCTCACCTCTGCTATCGCGGGATGGGAAAGTCGCAGCCAGCCTGAGGTGTACGCCCACGCCAGCCGTCTGCTGGCGCGCATGACCGACGGCGCCTGGGAGGCCGTGCGCATGGGCGAGGACGGCCGCCTGACGGTGGTCGACCGCTTTAAAGAAGAGCGCAGCCCCGTGCACCTGTCTCTGGGCACCTGCCAGCAGCTCTACCTTTCGTTGCGCATAGCCTTGCTTGTGGCAGCGGAGAACGTGGGGCGTGCGGTGCCTATCCTGGCGGACGACATCCTCGTGAACTTCGACGACGAACGCCGTCGCGGCGCGGCGGAGTCGCTCAGGGAGCTTGCGCGCACGCGACAGGTCATTCTCTTCACCTGCCATCAGGACATGGCAAATCTTATGCAGGAAGTCGAACCGCAGCTGAACTTGGTGCAGCTGTAATATAATCATACTTTGCGCAAGGATTCAGCGCGAGGCCAGGCGGTTTGCCGCCTGTCGCGCGTGCCTTGCCGGGCGCTTCGTGCGGTCGCGTGCTGTGCGCGAGCGGACGGACGCGCTCGGAGGACCGCGTGCTACGCGGCGGTCTTCGCGGCCATGCCAAAAACCAACGAAGGGACCGCTATGCCATCCACCGTTCTGGTCGGCGCCCAGTGGGGCGACGAGGGCAAAGGTAAGATCACGGACCTCATCGCGTGCGATTACGACTACGTCGTGCGCTATCAGGGAGGCAACAACGCCGGGCACACCGTCATCCATGGCGACAAAAAGCTCGCGCTGCATCTCATGCCGTCCGGCGTCATGTACGACACCGCCGTGCCGGTCATCGGCAACGGTGTGGTCATCGACCCGGGTGTGCTCGTGAAGGAAATGGCCATGCTGGAGGCCGAAGGCGTCTCCTGCGAGCGCCTGAAGATTTCCTGCGACGCCCACATCATCATGCCGTACCACAAGGATTTGGACGGTGCGGACGAAAAGCGCCTGGGCGACAACAAGATCGGCACCACGAAGCGCGGCATCGGTCCGTGCTACCAGGACAAAGCATCCCGTCGCGGCATCCGCGTCCAGGATCTCATGGACGAAAAGATCTTCCGTCTGAAGGTGGAGACGGCGCTTGCCCAGAAGAATCCTATCTTGGAGAAGATTTACGGCCTGCACACCTACACGGTCGAAGAGATCTGCGAAGAGTACCTGCCGTACGCTCGCATCCTGAAGCCGTACATGGCAGAGACTGCCCAGCTGCTCAACGACGCGCTGCGCGAGGGCAAGAACATCCTGTTCGAAGGCGCGCAGGGCACGTTGCTGGACATCGACCATGGCACGTATCCGTTCGTGACTTCGTCCTCGTGCTGCGCAGGCGGTGCGGCCACGGGCTCGGGCGTGGGCCCCACGGCCATCACAAAGGTACTCGGCATCCAGAAGGCCTACGTCACGCGCGTCGGCTCCGGCCCGTTCCCGACGGAGCAGCGTTTTGCCGAAGACGGCGGCGCGCCTGAGGAAGCCGAAGTGGGCGAACTGCTGTGCCAGGTCGGTCATGAATACGGTGTGACCACGGGCCGCAAGCGCCGCTGCGGCTGGTTCGACGCGGTCATCGCGCGCTATGCAGCAGAGGTGAACGGCCTGACGGACGTCGCGCTCACGAAGCTGGACGTGCTGTCCGCGTTCGACACCATCAAAGTGTGCGTTGCCTACGAATGCGACGGCGTGCGCTACGACTACTTCCCCATGCAGCAGAGCGTGCTCTTCCATGCAAAGCCCATCTACGAAGAGCTGCCCGGCTGGAAGGACGTGGACATCACCGGCTGCCGCAGCTACGACGAGCTGCCGGAGAACGCGCGCAACTACATCGAATACCTGGAGAAGCTGGTGGGCGTGCCCATGAGCATCATCGCGGTCGGTCCTGATCGCGATCAGACCATCATGCACGGCTGGGCATAAGGTCCCGCCGTTCTTGCAAGCGGCGGAGCAATCCGACGTCGCGAACCGTCCTAGGATGAGAAAAGGGGACGAGAAAAAGTGGTCGACCCCTTTTCTCATTCCTTTTCTCATCCGGGTGGAAGTCCGCTTGGCGTCTTGCGGGGCTCGGGCGATAGAATTCTTGCGGCAGGCGCGATAGAATTCTGTGCGCAACCAAATCACGTTTTGTGTCCTTGCCGCCTGGCTGGCGGCAGAAAGGAACCCTCATGAATATTCTGCTTCTTGGATCTGGCGGCCGTGAGCACGCTATCGCATGGGCGCTCGCCAAGTCCCCGAAGTGCGAGAAGCTTTACGTTGCTCCCGGCAACGGCGGCACGGCGTCCATTGCGGAAAACGTCTCTGGCCTCAACGCCGAAGACGGGCAGGCGGTGCTGGCGTTCGCTCAGGAGCATGCGATTGACCTGGTGGTCATTGGCCCCGAGGCGCCGCTCGTGGCGGGCGTTGCCGACGTGCTGCGCGAAGCGGGCGTGGCCGTGTTCGGCCCCGATGCGCAGGGCGCCCAGCTGGAGGGGAGCAAGACCTACAGCAAAGAGTTCATGGAGGCAAACGGCATCCCGACCGCTCGCTACCAGAGCTTCACGGACGAAGCGGCAGCGCTTGCGTACGTCGACGAGCTTGGTGCGCCTATCGTCGTGAAAGCTGACGGCCTTGCGGCGGGCAAGGGCGTTGTCGTGGCCGAAGATATCGAAGACGCAAAAGAGGCCGTGCACGACTGCTTTGCAGGCACGTTCGGCGAGGCTGGCTCCACGGTGGTCATCGAAGAGTGCATGACGGGTCCGGAATGCTCGCTTTTGGCGTTCGTCACGGGCGGCCGCGCGTTCTGCATGGCCACGGCGCAGGACCACAAGCGTGCCTTCGACGGTGACTGCGGTCCGAACACGGGCGGCATGGGCGTGTACTCGCCGGTGCCCATCGTGACCGATGAAGAGCTGGCGGCCATGATGAACGTCATGGAGACCGCGGCGGCCGCCACGGCGCGCGAGCCGTTCGCGCACGACTACCGCGGCGTGCTCTACGGCGGCTTCATGCTGACCGAAGAAGGCCCAAAGGTGCTGGAATTCAACGCGCGCTTCGGCGACCCGGAGACGCAGGTAGTTCTGCCGCGCCTGAAGTCTGACCTGGTGGACGTCATGTGGGCAGTGGCCAACGGCCGCCCGGAGGACGTTGAGCTGGAATGGTCCGACCAGTGGGCCGTCTGCGTGGTCCTTGCGAGCGAAGGCTACCCGGGCTCGTACGAAAAGGGCAAGGTTATCCTGGGCGTGGACGACGCGGAGGAGCTGGACGGCGTCATCGTGTTCCATGCAGGCACGGTGCACAACGCCGACGAAGAGCTCATCACCAACGGCGGCCGCGTGCTGAACGTGGTGGCGTTGGGCGACACGTTCAACGAAGCGCGCGAGTTGGCGTACGAAGCATGCGACCGCATCGAGTTCGAGGGCAAACAGTACCGCAGCGACATCGGCTACCGTGCAGCCGCCCTGTTCGAAGAGCGCTAAGCGGCGCAGCATTCGTTCAGGCGTCACGACGTTTTCGACGACCTCCCCTT
>DVGB01000109.1 GCA_018712955.1 Candidatus Aveggerthella stercoripullorum | reverse complement strand
TGGGGTCCGGGCGACCTTGAACGCATACTGGCGGACATCGCGCAAGACCAGGTGCTGCCACCCGAAGCGCTGCTCGGCTTCGAGACGAGCGACGACGCCGCTGTCTATCGCCTTTCCGACCATCTAGCGGGCGTGCTTACGGTGGACTTCCTCACTCCTATGGTGGACGAACCGTACGATTTCGGACGCATTGCCGCAGCAAATGCGCTCTCTGACGTTTTCGCAATGGGCGGCCGTCCGCTGGTCGGCCTGAACGTGCTTGCGCTCGACAGCACGCTGCCGGATTACGTAGCGCGCGACATCCTGCGCGGCGGCACCGAAAAAGCCGCTGAGGCAGGAGCTGCCATCATGGGCGGCCATTCGGTCGACGACAACGAACCGAAGTACGGCCTTGCGGTCTTCGGCACGGTGGACCCCGCGCGCATCGTGCGCAATTTCGGCGCACAGCCAGGCGATATCCTCTACCTGACGAAGCCGCTCGGCACCGGCATCATGTGCGCTGCGGCCAAAATGGAGCTCATCACGGAAAGCGAATTCCGCCCGGTCATCGAATCCATGGCAGAGCTCAACCGCGCGGCGGGAGAAGCCATGCTTGCCGCCGACGTCCACGCCGCCACCGACGTGACCGGATTCGGCCTGGCAGGCCATTTGCACGAAATGCTGGAAGCGAGCGGATGTGCTGCCGAAATAGCCTGGTCGGACGCGCCTCTCTTCGACCGCGCTATGGAGCTCTCCGACGCTTACTGCCGCCCTGCCCGCACGTTCTCGATCGAAGAGTTCGCGGAAGGGTTCGCGCATATCGAGGACACAGACGCAGACACGATCTCCGGCGTGCTGTGCGACCCGCAAACCAGCGGCGGAATCCTCGCGGCCATTCCGCCGGAACAGGCCGCCGTATTCGAACGCGAATTCACCGCGCGCACCGGTCGCGCGCCTTGGAGAATCGGCCATGCGGTCGAAGGCCCTGCCGGGAATATCATCGTGCGCTAACCGCCGCGCACTCTCTTCCGCGCCAGCACGCAAAATGCGAAAAGGGGTCTAACTTCTTTTCGCATTTTGCGCTCCACCGTCAAACGCGCGCGAAAGAACCCACAGCAGAAGCAGCGTGCCGTTTGCAAAGAGCTAGGTGTTGTGTGCCAATAGGTTGTTTACGCCGGCAATGCGGGACATGGGCGGAAGTCCCCCGCAGGCGCTGTGCGGACGGTCCCAATTGTAGCGCTCGATGAAGGCGGGCAGAGCCGAGGCCCTGCCCGCCTCGCTCTCCCAAGCACGCCCGTACTGCCACTCCTGGGCGAGGGTGCGGTTCATGCGCTCGACCTTCCCGTTCTGCCAGGGGCTGTAGGGGCGCGTGTACTTGTGCTTGATCCCGCGCCCCTCCAGCAGGGCGTTGAACTCGCGGCTCCGGTAGCCGGGGCCGTTGTCGGTCATCACGCGCTCCACGCGGACGCCCAGGCCGCCGAAGAACGCGAGGCAGCGCGCCATGAACGCCGAGCAGGTGCCCTCTCGCTCGTCGGGCAGCAGCTCGGCGTAGGCGACGCGGGAGAAGTCGTCGACGGCCACGTGGAGGCGCGAGGCGCCCGCGCCGCGCCTCGAGCCGCACCCGCGCCCGAGGGCGCGGTGGCCTCCGCCGTCCGGTATCCCCGCCACCTTCTTGACGTCGACGTGGACGAGCTCTCCCGGGCGCTCCCGCTCGTAGCGCACGGGCGTGACGGGGCCCCTGCGCCGGACCTCGCCGGTCACGCGGTCCACGTCGGCGAGCCTGGGCAGGCCGGCGCGGGCGACGATCCTCGCGCAGGTGCGGGCGGGCACGCCCGTGGCGGCGGCGAGCGCGAGCGGGGCGAGCAGCATCGACGAGCGCGCCTCGCGGACGCGGGCCTCGACGTCCGGCGGCGTCAGCCTCGCGAGCCTGCGCGGCGCGCTGCTCCTGTCGGACATCGGCTCGCCCCTGCGGGCCCGGGCGAGCCACTTGGACGCGGTCTGCCTGCTAACGCCCATCTGGCGGGCGACGTCGCGGATGCGCTCGCCGCCCGCCACGCGGGAGACCAGCGTTTCCCGCCCCCTCGGGGTGAGCCTTGCGTTAGGATGTTGGGACATGGGAGGCCCCCTCTGCCGTAAGCCTAGACAACTCACAGCATGCGGGAGGCCTCCCTATTTGTCATCCTCGGAGCGTAAACAACGTGTTGGCACTGAACAGCTAGGGCGGGCACGCCCTCGGGAGTTTTGGGGAGTATTCGGCCCCCGAGGCGCCCCAAACACGGTAGACCGCACCGCGGAGGAACCCCGCTGTCGTGCCAGGGCCACCACGGCGGGCGCGACAGCGAAAGCCCGGTTTCTGGACGGAATCGAAAACCGAGAAGCGCCCTGAAGCGCCGTCCGGGACGGCCGGGCGAAGAGAATCCCGCCGAGGCGACAATTCCGCCCCTCCCACCTGGGAAAATGCCGGGCGCTGAACACCCGACTTCGTCGCAGGAGCCTTCCGGCAGCCACCAAAGGCGCCCCGCGGAATCCTCGATGCTTCTCAGTTTCCAATCCCGTCCAGAAAACATCGATTCGCCGACGCGGCAGCTGTGCGGCGGGGCCCGGCACGGCGGCAGGCCGCTGCGCCGGAAAGCCCTGAGTCCTCCGCCGCGCACAGGGAAGGCGCCCGTCGGCGGGCGGGCAATCGTCGGGGACACGAGCCCTCCGCCACGCGCCGGGAGGGCGCGCTGGCCTGAAAAGAACCTGCACGCACAAACTGCCTCCCGCCTTTCGGGCTGCTGCTTCCTTGCCCAGGAAACGGAAGACGGTTCATTTTCCCATCGCGCAAGCGCCCTCTCCCCTACGCATAAAAACGCGCGCTGGCGTGGAGGGGAGTGCCAGCGCGCGTTGCGTGCAGGGCGGAACGCTTTCTGAAGGAGTGGGGAAAGGGGTGAAAGCGTCCGCCGTCGAGTAGGGCGAAATCAAGTAGGACGAAGTCAATCAGGACAAATTACCGTCAGCGCGCGTCCCCTACTGCGCCGACTTGTCGACCGGATTGGCAATCTGCACAGGCGCAGGCTGCGCCCCGCCATCGTTCTTCCCCTTCTTCGGGTAGACGAACGGCATGCTGATGGCGTGGGTCGGGCAGGCGTCCACGCACGCACGACAGCGCGTGCAGTCCGCCAGCGTGCGTTCGCCGTATTCCGGATGACGCAGGTTGATGTCCGCTTCGCACGCGATGGCACAGCGGCTGCACGGCGTGCCCTTGTCGGTCTCGAGGCATTTCGTATCGTCGATGACCGGCTTGAGCGTCTTGCTGAAACGGGACATCAGGTTCATAAGACCTGCCAGCGGACAAAATCGCGAACACCATTTGCGCAGGAACACGAGCTCGATAACCAGGATGGCGGGAATCAGGATGACGGAATAGGTCATGTCGCCGTTCGCGAACAAACGCCAGAACACGAGCACCGTCGCAAACGTCAGACCGACAGGACAGACCAGGCAGAATACCGGGAAGCCAAAAATTGCCGTGGACAGAAGAGCGCCGCCCAGGACCGCATGGCGAGAATCCAGCTTCGCACGCTTCTCTTTGCAGGACGAGCAGCTGGCGCAGTCATGCCCGCACCCCAGCTCTTCGCGGGCGATAGACACCATCTCATGCTGCTTCGCCTCTTTGATGGCCTTGCGCTTTTTGGGAGAACGGAAGAAGTTCCGGATGCGATCGAGCACCGGCACCGGGCAGACCCATCCGCAGAACGCACGGCCGAGGACGAATACCAGCGCAGCCATAATGACGAAAGACACGACCGCGCGCGGCAGTACCGTCTTCGTGGCGATCATGGTCGTCAACGCACCCAGCGGGCAAAGCGCCGAAATCGTGTCCCACCCAAAGCCGGACAGCGTGCCGAACCCAATGCCGCCGATAAGACCGATGCACAGCACGATAAACACGGCGACCGGGATGATCGTGCGCAGTTTGCTGAGTTTCATGACACGCCTCCTTACAGCGACGCGAGAGGTTTGACGACAATTGCGCGCGCCTGCGCGCCTTCTGCGATAGAGCCCGCAGAAAGCGAAATGCACGCCGCCTCGCACGCGCCGCAACCATTGCAGTTCTCTGCAATGACCACCGGACGCGGCGTGGACGCATCGTTCGTCAGCTCGATGGCAGGGGTCTCGCGCGCTTCGCAACACGCGTCGTAGCACTCGCGACAGCCCGTCTCGCGGTACGCGAGGCATTGCCACTGGTCAATGACGGCAAGGCCGATGACGGTATTCTGGGCGGTGGCGCCTTCGGGCAAGCGCAAAGCCTCCGTCGGGCAGACCTCGCAGCACAACGGCACGCCCCCGTTCGCCTGCTGGCAGAAATCGCAGTAGCCCGCATCGAAGCTCAGCATCGGCGAGCGCATGCCCAAAAGCCCGTCCTCGACATGCGCAGGCACGATGACTTTATGCGGGCACACCTCATAGCATCGTTCGCAGCGAATGCACGCAGAAACAAGACGCGCTTCATCCTGCCCTCCCGGCGGGCGACAGAGTGGATTGTGGCCCACATAGCGCAGGGCACCCAGCCCTAAGAGCGCCACCGTGCTCCCCACGCCAATGCACAGCGTGCGACGCGAAACGGACAGGGGCTCTTTCCCTTTTTTCGGCTGTTCGCCGTTCGTTGCGCCCTTCTGGGCCGACTCGTCTTTGGTTGTTTCGGCCATACATCCTCCTTTACACCGTTCGCCCGGCGTTGCCAGGCCGGATGCGAAGCAAGCTCGCTTCCGTTGCCGCCGAGCGGGCTTGCTGCCGCCTCCGGCGTCATTCCTTTCCCCTAATGTCTTGTGCAATGCGCACGATCAGCCCCTTCGGGCAATCGGCTCTGGAAAACCCTTTCTTCGCAAAGAGCTTTCCAAAGCCGGATCGCACAGTGCAGCTCGGCACGATTCTGCAATCTGTGATTCGCGGTCGACGCTTTCTGCCTGCTCCGCAGCCTGCCGACCCGCACTCCTTTTCGGTGGGATTTGCAGACGCCGCATTTTCAGGCCAGGCTTCCTGCGGTGCGAAAGCGGGGTGTTCCTCCAGGGAAGCCCGGCCTGTTCGTTCATGCGTTTTTACCGCGCCACGCCGGACAACGCGGCGGTCGTCCCGTCCGGCCGACCAAAGCCGGACGGGACCGCAGCCTGCAAGGCCGCAAAGCCTTGCAGGCAAACCTTTAGTACAGAGCGAAGATGCTGACAGCGACCATATAGAGGATCATGCGCCAGCAGATACCGCCCGCCAGAGCGCAGGCCAGGCCAGCGCCCGCCAAGGGCAGGACCTGTTGCTGCTTGCCGCCCGCGAGAGCGCGCTTCGCCATAAAGGCAGCGACCACCGGAAGCGCAACGCCCACGATCACGGCGCCAATCCAGAACAGAGGCGCGTTGCTGCCGGCAAGGACCGTTCCGACGAAGTCTTCCTGCACGTCGATCATGGAGCTGTCAGGCAGCGTCGGATCGAAGTAGTAGGTGATATCGGAGTACACGCCGCCCAGGCTGTTGATGAAGACCGCGTATGCAATCAGCGCGACCGCCGTGGCGACACCGCCGCCGATAGCCAGCCAAATTGCCGTGTCGTTCACATCGTCGCACTTCGTCAGCGCGGCGATGACCAGAACGGACAGCCCGCCGAAGAAGACAGCGTTGAACACGTAGTACACCGGCAGCAGGAAGGTATCCCACACCGGGATGGCCTCCATGAGATAGCTGTCGCCTGTGATGGCGGGCATAGCAACGCCCATGATGATGGCAAGCACGCCACACCACTTCGGCGCCATGCCGTCTTCAGCGCGACGCATCATGAGGAAATACACCACCAGCACCACGAAGAAGACGACGCAGCCGATGAACTCGAGCGTGATGCCCGAGGTGATATGGCCGAAGCCGTTGAAGATGCGCTCCCAGTGCTGCAGATGGAAGAAGACGGAGATACCGCCGACCGCCAGCGCGACCAGAGAGCTTACCAAGGAGGCAAGCTGCATGCTCTTGCCCTTGCCGAGAACCGTCATCACGCCCTGACCGAGCAGGATGCCCGAAGCCAGGCACACGAAGAACGTGAAGAGAATAAGGGGCCATTCCATTTCCATGATCTACTCCCTCCACTTTCGGCCTTCGCGCAACAGGTACATGATCTTCGGGTCATTGCCCGGGTTGGTGAGGTGATGGATGTCCGCCTCGGTATAAGGCTCGACGTAATCCTTCAGCTTCACGCGAGTCTGCGTCATCTCGTCGTACTGGCAGCCCGGGGAGTCCGGATGCGCAGGCGCGACGAAGTTGTCCACGCCTTCGTCCAAATCGCCAAAGAAGCGTGCACGGGCACCGCACTGGGACACGCACTGCGGCAGTTCGCCCTGCTGGATACGCTGTTCGCACAGCGTGCACTTTTCTACGACGCGGCTTTCCTCGTTAAGGTAGCGAACACCGTACGGGCAGGCCATGGCGCAGAAGCGGCAACCGATGCACTTCGCGCGGTCGACCTGGACCGTACCGTCCTCGGCCACATGGGATGCCTCGGTGGGGCACACCTTGACGCATTCAGGGTTCTCGCAGTGTTGGCACTGGACGGGAAGGAAGTACATTTCGACGTCCGGGTACGTGCCCGAGCCGCCCTCGGTGGGATGCGGACCGATGCGCAGCGTTTTAATCCAGAAATTGCCGACCGGCACGCCGTTGATGGCCTTGCAGGCCACGGTGCATGCGAGGCAACCGGTGCAACGGTTGAGGTCCGTGATGATTGAGTATCGTGGCATGTCGCAAACCTCCTTCCTAGTTCACGTGCTTTGCGTACTGGCCGAGTTCGTCGTTCCCCACACTGCCCGTCTGCAGACGGCCGTTCGCATAGAGAGACGGATCCTGGATGCTGTGCTGCAGGCCGGTCGCGCTCATGTTGGCGTACGTGAGTTCGATGGCAGAATCGGCCAAGCGCGGGTCGTTGGACAGCCATTCCTTCAGACGCGGATCCTCGGCGTTCGTGATGACCGGATTGCCCTGCGGGTCGCACGGAACAGGGTTGCCGTGCGGGCTGTTCTCGGCGTTCGCCGCGTAGATGACCACCGGCACGCCGCGCAGCTGCGAAGCGCCGCAAACCCAGCATTCGGCGTATTTGTCCATCGTGCAGTTGATGTTGACGAGCTCGAAGCCGTGGGAGGCGGTGTCGATCTCCGGGTACCACCAAGCGTGGTTCGCGTTGACCGTGCCTTCCTTGATGCCGTAGTAGAGGTCGAGCACCTCGCGGACGGCACCCCACGGGCTGCGGATCCAAACCCACTGGCCCTGCTCCAGGCCCAGGCGCGCAGCGTCGTTCGGGTTCATCTCCAGGCGCGGAGACGGCCACAGCTCGCGGCACCACGGAAGCTGACGGTGCTCGGAGTGGAAGTAGACGGGCTGGCGAGCGCCGGTCGTCATGATGAAGGCAGCATCCGGGTTTCCGGTCAGCGCAGACTTGTAGTCCTCCATCAGGTGGTCGCCCTTGTAGTTCTCGTTAATGTAGGCGTCCGTCGTGGAAATCTGGTCAGCCAGGCTGGCGTCGAAGTACTGCGGTGCCTGGACCTTGGAGTTCTTCGGCTCGAACCAGTGCGGGAATTTGTCGATGTCCGGAATCTTGCCATCGTAGGCAGCGCGGGACGGGGAGCACGTGGCGGCAAAGGTCTCCGTGTTGTCGCCAATGTAGGATTCGGCGATGGTGGACCAGACTTCGACCTTGCCGGTCGGCGTCATGAACGCGCACTTCTCGTCGACGGCAGCGTAGAGGTTGTAGCCGCCCTGCTGGCGACGATAGCCCATCTCCCAACGACGGTAGGTGCCCCAACGCTCGGGATGCCACTTGCGGCAGTCGAACCAGCCTTCTTCCTGGAACTTCGCAGCGAACTCCGGGAAGTCCGGACCTGCGACGTCATTCAGGACCTCGGCGGGCTTTTCGGCGGCAGCATAGTCCGGGAATGCCGGAATGACCTGTTCAGGCTGGTTCTCCTTGTCCTTGAACTCTTCGATGCGCCACCAGTCGGTCGCGTCCTTCATGACGCGGTATTCCTGCTCTTCATAGGTGACCGGACCGCCCATCTGGACGAAGTTGTAGTAGTCCAGGTTGTTCCAACCGTCATAGTTCAGGTCGCGGTCGTTCCAGATAACCGCCGTGCGGTCTGCCGGAATGTCAGCGCGGGTCGGATGCTCCTTGCCGGAGACGGCCTTCGCCATGGCCAGATGCAGGCAGATGACCGCGACCGGGTCGTAGATGCAGTCGCCCATCGGCTCGGCACAGCGCTGTCCAGCGCCGAAGATGCCGCCAGCACCCTGGGACACGCGGCCGGTGTTGACCTCAAGCCAGTGCAGGCACGGGATAACAATGTCAGCGCAGCCGTTGTTCGGGCACGACCACAGGTTGAAGTCCATCCAGAAGTCCAGGCGCGTGAGCGCTTCCCAGGCTTCAAGCAAGTTGGACTCGTTCATGAAGTCGCCGGACATGCAGACACCGCCATGAATCTGGTAGGGCGTGTCGATCTGGTTGATGGAGTCCCAGATGGTCGCCGAGTCTGCCCAGCGGTTCCAGTAGCGCAGAAGCGGGAAGCGCTCGGCGTTGATCTGCTTCTCATTGGACTCAAAGGACGTCTTAAGACCCGGCCAGGCGCGGCTGCCCTTGTAGTCACCGCCCTTGCGCTCGGCGATCCAGCGAGCCTCTTCGTCGCTCGGCACGTGGTTGCCATAGCGCTCGGCCAGCGGGGAGTTGTTGTCCAACAGATACTGTACGAAATTCTGAATCAGCGGAATCTGCTGCTCAACAGACAGGTCGCGCGGCGTGTTGCCGAGTTCCATGGTGCCGATGCCGTCACGAATACCCCAGTCCCACGGATCGTGGTCGGAAACCTTCATGTTGGCGCGACCGGCGCAACCGTCGACCTCCGCCTTGGAGGAACCGCGATTGCCCGCAGGCTCGTCGGAGTTGCCGGTGATGCAGGCGATGAGCTGCAGCGCACGGGAGTTCTGGACCGCATGGCCCGTCTGGTCGGGAGCAAGCTGGTAGTGAATGCCGCCGTTGCCGTAGAGCGGATTGAGACGCGTGGTGTAAGTGCGCACGGCCTCTTCGATCTTGTCCGCCGGAACCTCGGTGACCTGCTCGCAGTATTCGAGCGTGTACTCCTCAAGGCTTTCGGCGAAGGACTCCCACACGGTGCCCGCCGTGATGGTGGAACCGTCCTTCAGCTTGATTTCGACGCCGCCCGGGAAAAGCGCCGGCTGTTTCGGCAGGCCTGCCGGGTTGGACTTGGCGCCCTTTTCGTTGCCTTCGCCCGTCCAGTATGCATCGTAGGTCGGGTCGGCCGGGTCGGCGAAGTGAGACGGGTCGGGCAGCCATGCGTCGGCGATGATCGGCTTGTACGGATGCTCAATCCACGTGCCGGTCGTCGGAATGCGATGCTTTTCGCCCTCCCACTGGCACTCTTCGGCATCCCAGTAGGTCGGCTTGTTGTTGTTCTCGTCCCAGCAAATGAAACGACGGTAAGAATACTGCTCCGGTGCAGGCTCCCACCACTGGCTGACCCATTCGCGGTCGAGGTCGGCTTCGGTGAGCAGACGGCTTTCCATATGGATGCCGCCGTTCATCTCCATGAACCAGCCCTTGAACGTACGGCCGTTTTCGGCCGGGTTCCACAGGAACGGAGCGTTGGTCCAACGACGGACGAACAGATCGTCGTAAGCCTCGTTGTCGATAATCCACTTAAGCCAGGTAAGCGACAGGCACAGGTCGGTGCCGACGCGCAGGGGCAGCCACAGGTCTGCCTCCTTTCCCAGCGGGGTCATGCGCGGATCGACGAGGATATGCTTGTAGGAGCGCTGCGAGCAGTCCACAACCGTGCGGTTTGTAGAGTCGTAGTTGGAGTATTCCGGAGCGGTGCCCCACTGGACGTAGACCAGCGGACCCTGCTCGACCTCCATCCATGGGGAGCCGATCTCGTCGGTCAGAATGCCGGCGAAGTGGCGCGGGCCTTTGCAGATCTCGTAGGCAAGATGGGCGTTCGGCGTCGGGAAGATGGACTTCAGCGTGCCGTACGGCGGCTGCGCCCATACGCGGGACGTACCGCCCATGGCGAAGTTGGCCTCAGGACCGTACTTTTCCACGACCTCGTTGAGCTTCGCGCCGGCCTCGTCGAATGCCTCTCCCAGGGAAATGCGAACCCAGCCCGGATCGTCCTCGCCCTTGGGATTGGTGCGCTTCATGCAGTAGCGCAGACGGTCGGGATGGTACAGGGCCAGCATGGACGACTGCGATTTCGCGCAGCAGTGTCCACGGCTGTGGGCGTTCGATTCGTCACCTTCCACGCGGATGACCTTGTTGTCCTGGACAGTGACCCAGACGCCGCATTCGACCTTGCCGCATGCGCGGCAGCATGAGCGAATGCGCTTGGTCTCGCCCGCGGAAGCATCCTCCCCTTCGGCCAGGGCCGTCGACGGAACCGCGGAGAACCCGACGGTGCTCGCTGCACCTGCGATGGCGGCAGCCTTCAAGAAGCTACGACGAGTCAGTGAAAGTTTCGCCATATGCCCCTCCTCTCTTTTGAGTCTCGTTGCTCTTCTTTCTTCTCGTTCTCAGGGCCGCGGCGGAAGCCTTTGCGAACGCCCGCGGACGATGCGTCGGCACCGTTTTCGAAAGCGGGGTTCCGGCCCTTTTTCGACCCGGGAAAAAGTGTAAGGAGCGCGCAAAACCGCAAATCATAAGGGGGGCATGCTCATTGTCGCGGATATCATCCTGCGGGGATTATTTTGGTCATCCCCTCGTTCGCTATGCTGTGCAGCGGGGAAAAGGAACAGGGTGCGCGAACCCTTCCGCTCGCCTTCAAAACGCCGCGTTCGGGCAGCCGACAGACAGGCTGCCGACGTACGAAAGTGCCGGAGGCAAGCCGCCGTTTTCGCCAAAGGCCCGCACGCATTACGCGGCCACGCGAGACGGCGAAGCAACCGCGCACCGCACGCTCATCGACCAAAAGGAGGCTCCTCATGCCACAACCGCGCCCATCCTGCACGCTTGTCCTCGACATCGACGAACGACTCTACAGCGAAGACGTCAAGCTGGAGGTGCAGCGTTGCTACGCGTACGTGTGCGCAACCCTTGTGCGCACTCATCCGGCCACCGAAGGCGAGCCGGTCAATACGGCCCGCATGCTGGCAAAGCTCGGCACGCGACATTACCTGCACTCGGCGGACGAAGGCGCCGACGAGCTTTGGAGCGATGTCATGGAGCGCTGGATCTACAACGAGCTCCATAAGATTGGGAACAATATGGTGATCTACAACCGCCGCCAGCGCGAAATCGGCGGCACCCAGCTTTTCTTCGACTGGGTCGAGGTAGAGTTGGAAAACGGTGCGCTTACGCTGGCGTGGCGCACGGATTCCACCAGTTTTATCGCGCCGGAGTGCGCCCTGCTGGCATCTCGGGCGCGCACGTTGCTGAACGAAGGATCATGCGGCGAAAACGTCGTGCGCATCCAGATGCCGAGCGATGCCTCCTACGAACGGCAGCAACAGCAGGCCGCCGAAGACCGAGCGCGGATTGAAGCAGAGAAGAAGGCGGCGGCGGAAGCCGAAGCGGAGGCCGCACGGCAGGCAGCGGAGGAAGCCGAAAAAGCCGCCGAGGCGTCGTTCCTGGAATCTCCCGCGCTCAAGGCCGAAGAAGAGGCTGCCGAGGCGGAAGGCGAAATGCGCGAAGAGCTTCGCGAGGAAATCGAAGAGAAGTACGCGCTGCCCGAAGCGGATTTTGCCGTCGACTACACCCTGTGGACGGTCGTCTTCGAAGACGGAACCGAACGTGACTTCGACTCGACGGCCGGCGCGTTCGCCGTGGAGGACGAAACTAGATAACACCGCGCGAAACGGGTGGGGATGGGTATCATGTACCCAAGCTTTTTGCGCATGTGCGCACACCCCTCCAAGCAAGAAAAGGACAGCCTATGATCAAGACCATCGCCGCATTCGACGGGCGCTGTGCAAAAGTGTGCGGACCCGCCCGCAGCGGCAAGACCGAAGCGCTCGTACAGCGCTGCGTTACCCTGCTGGGCGCGAACGTCGCCCCTGAGTCCATCTTCGTGGAAGTCTCCACTGCTTTTGCAGCCCAGGCATTCCGCCGTCGGCTGCGCGCTGCGCTCGGCTCCGCCCACGCAGCCGCGGACGCCGTTGTCGTCGAGACTGCGCTCGATGCCTGCGTGCGCGTGCTGGACACCCCTGAAGCGCGCACGGCGACCGGACGCATTCCCCGCCTTCTTACCCCTGCCGAGCACAACTTCTTCCTGGAAGATATGAAGACGCTCGGCACGCCCATTCGCCGCCTGCGCAAAATGCTCGACCGCTTTTACGAGCAGTGGAGCAAGCTGGTTCCCGACGATGAGTGGATGGGCACCGAAGAAGAAGTCACCCGCGACCACGGCCTGCGCCACCTGACCGAACGCGGCGCCATGCTTGTCCAGGAAGCGCCGCGCCTGTGCGCCGATTATCTGAAAAGCGACGCAGGCGCCGATGCGCGCCAACAGTACGCCTACGTGCTGTGCGACGATTTCCAAAACCTGACCTATGCCGAACAGACCTGCCTGTGCCTGCTTGCCGAAACGCAGCTTATCGTGGCAGGCAACGTGAACCAGACCATCGCCGTGCGCACAGACTGGCCGAATCCGCAAGGCTTTGCGGACTTCGACGCCCTGCGTCACGGTGTCGAAGTCTTCGCGCTGACCGAATCGTTCGGCAACAAGCCTGCACTGTGCCTTGCAGACGCGCTGACCACGCACGGCAGCATGGATTCTTCCGTGCGCATGGAGCAGGCAACGGGAACGGAGGCGGACGTGGTCTCCATCAAGTGGAACACGCCCGAAGACGAGCTCAACGGCGTCACGAAGTACCTGCGCACGCTGCTCAATGCCGAAGAAGACGTGCGCGAAAGCCGCACGTGCGTGCTCGTGCCGAACAAGCGCTGGGCACGGCTTGCCGAGCGCATTCTGAGAAAGCGCGGCTTCGAGGTGTCGTGCGCGGGCGCCACCGCAGGCATTGGCGGCGATCCGCGCGATACCGCCCGCGCGAAAGCACTTGTTGCCTACACGAAGCTCAACCTGTTGGCCAACCCGGACGACCTGACCGCCTGGCGCAGCTGGTGTGGATTCGACCACGCGCTCACGAACAGCGATGCCTGGAATTTCCTGACGGAGTACGCCGCGCAAAACGGCCTGGGGCTGCTCGAAGCGCTTGAACGGGCGTCCCGTGAGGAGACGGAACCGTTCCTGCGCGCAAACGCCCTGACCTCCCGCTACCTGGAAGGACAGGACTACATCGCTCAGAACGCCCGCCGTAAAGGGTTCACGCTCATGCGCGCTATCGGCGCGGAGGAGCTGCCCGAATTCGAAGACGTGGCGGCCATGCTCGAAGGCGATGAGGACGCCGTCGCGCTTTACCGCATGGTACGACAGCATGCCATGGACGCCGCGTGGCCGGAAAGCGCCCATACGCTGCACGTGTGCGGCTACCGTTCCCTGATCGGCGCAGACTACGACCATATCTTCGTGCTCGGCGCGATAGACGGCTTCATGCCGCGACGCGACGCCTTCGAAACCGTCAGCACCGAAGAGGACCGCACGCGCGCCTTGGACGAGGAGCGCCGCCTGTTCTACAACGCCGTCTCCAAAGCGGGCAAGCTTCTGGTCATATCAGCGTTCACCAAGGCCCCCTTGGAGTTGGCCGAGCGAACGAAAATGCAGGTCGTGCGCGTAAAATCAGAAAATGGCGAACGCATGGCCATCGTGCGGCCTTCCACGTTCCTGAGCGAAGCGGGCGATGCGTGCCCCACGACCGAAGGCGGCCAGAGCATCCTTTCCCGCTATGGGCTGAACTAGCGGCAGACCGCGCAATAATCCCGCAACGCGCGCTTTAAAGCACCTGCGCTCCCCTTTCGTCAAACCTACGAAAGGGGAGCTCTTTGTATTGGGCAACTCCCGAAACTCCTTCCAAGCAGCATGCTGCCTCCTAGAATCGAACTATCGGTTGGGCTTTTCGAAGCACGAAAGGAGGCTGTTGTCATGAAGTCATATGGGAAGCGAAAATACATCAATGCAGGGGTTGGTTTCGTCCTCCTTCTGTTCCTCGGGCTGTTGTATTCGTGGAGCATCTTCATCGGCCCCCTTGAGGAAGCATTCGGATGGCAGCGCTCCGAGACCTCGTCCATTTTCACCGTCTCGATCGTGTTCTTCTGGGTCGGCAACATTATGTCCGGCTATATCACGCGGAAGTTCTCCGCGCGCACCACTATTCTCATCTCCGCCATCGCCGCCGCGGCAGGGTTCGGAGCTTCGGCGTTCACCCCTTCGCTGACCTGGATTTACGTCAGCTATGGCGTACTGTGCGGGTTCGCTACCGGCATGGGGTCGAACGGCATCCTCTCCGCCGTCCTGAAATGGTTCCCCGACCGGCCCGGCACGGCATCAGGCGCGCTCATGATGGCCATTGGATTCGGCAGCCTTGTTCTCAGCCCGTTTGTGACCTCGCTGCTGAACACGGTCGGCTGGAGTGGCGCGTTCGGCGCGCTCGCCGTCGCCTTCGGCGTCCTTCTGGCAGGCGGTGCGCTCATTATGAGCGAGCCTCCGGCGGACTACCTGGCCGCACACCAGCCCCGTGCCGCCGCGCAGAACGTCGGCTCTCAAGCACCCACGTCCTACACTACCAAAGCAATGCTCCGCACGCCTACGTTCTGGACCTTCATCCTCTGGGCTGTCCTTATCGGCACGGGCGGTCTGGCGCTCATCAGCAACGCCGTCCCCGCCGCCCAAGATGTCCTCTCCGGTTCCATGGATGCGAGCACGGCCCTTATGACCGCCACCATGGCCATGGGCAGCATCTCCGCCTTTAACGGATTCGGGCGCCTTGCTTCTGGCTTTGCGTGGGATCGCGCCGGATGCCGCGCCACCATCGTTTCCATCTCGTCCCTCTACCTTGTTGCCATGGCCTCTTGCGCTATCGGCACGTCGGCAAGCGTATTCCCGCTGCTCGTCTTCGGCTTCATCGTCCTTGGATTGGCGTATGGCGCTTCCCTTGCGGCAACTTCCGCCCTCATCAGCAGCGTTTTCGGACAGGAACATTACGGTATGAACTACGCCTGCGCGCTGCTGAACATGGTCATTGCCGCATGCGTTGGCCCTACCATCTCCGGCGTACTGCGCGCCTCCACCGGTTCGTACCTCGACGCATACGTAGTATTCCTCGTGCTGGCCGCTGCGTCCCTCATCGTGGCATTCTTCGTAAAGCTCCCGAACGCGCCTGCCAAGCAGAAGAAAAAGTCCGCGCCGCATATACCGCACGTCCTCGCTGGCGGCGAAGCGCCTTCGACCGTAGCCTCGGCAACAGCGCTTCCTGCCGCTGAATAGCCTTAAGTCCCCTGAGGAGGCGGAGAAGCAGGGCGGCCGTCCGAACGATGGCCGCCCTGCGCACGTTTCGCTATGCCCGCGATCATTCTTCGAGATAGGACGCGACGTAAACATCGCCGGTCGCCTGCATCGACAATTGCCAGCGGTACAGATAGCACAGCAGGTCCGTATTGACCTGCCGCCCTCCTTTAAAAATCCCGGACGCAAGCAGTCCGTCGATGACGGAAAGCCGGTACCTCACGGTGTTCTCATGCAAGAACAGCGCCGTCGCCGTCTTGCGCACCGACATACCGTTGCGCGCATGAACTCGAAGAGTCCGCTCGCATTCGCTGTCGTGCTCTTCGTCGTACGCCCGCAAGGAAGCGAGCGCCTCGTCCACCGTCCGGGCTAAGCGATCGCGATTTCGAACGTCGAGCAAGATTCCCAGGAACCCTAGATCTTTGTATTCGATGACCGCGGTCGGGCTTTCCTGCACCAAGCTTACGGCCAACGTCGCACGCGCCTCCCAGCATGCGTCAGGCAATGACATAAGCGAATCGTAGACCCGCCCCACTCCTGCGTACCACACGCTTCGCGGCAGTCGGCGCTGCAGCAATTCGCGTGCCTGGACGGCACGGGCGGCAAGGCATTCACTGGGGTCGGGCTCGCCGCTGAGCACCGTGACCGCAAAGGCAAATCCCCCGATAGGAAAGCAGTATGAAAACCCTGCGTCGGCGCATGCTTGCTTGAATGTTACCGTCCAGTCAGGAAGCTGGGCACTCTGCGCCACGTCATCTCGGTGCGGGGCAGCGGTAGACAGGCGGTCCTGAAACGCCACGACTCCGAACGGCTTGCGTGATTTCCAGCCGAGATCGCTCAAGGTCTCACGCAACAGCGCACGGTCCTCCCGTTCAAGCGCAATATCTTTGAGCAGCGCGTTCGTCCGCGATGCCTCATCGTTGACCGGCTTTGTCCGAAAGAGGGCATAGCATACGTCGTTGATGATCTGCGCCGCTCCCGCTTCGAGCGGAAGAGCCACCAAAGGAAAGCCGCGCACGTTCGCTCGTTCGAGAGCGCTCGGAGGAATCTCCTTCACGTAGCGCCCTACCTTCAAAGCCATGCCGGCTGCATGCCTCTTGACCAATTCGTCGACCAGCGCAACCCATTCATCCGGCGTAAACCGCTCGAGAGCACGCGAATTGTTCACGATAAGGCTGTTCTTTTCGACCCATTTGACGCTGTCGCGCCCCTCCATGAGGCCAATGCATTCGACCGTCCGCATGAGGCCGTCTTTGCCCGCTACCAGCCGCGCTTCCTTCAGCGACGGCACGCACAGCGCTTGTGCTACCGATATCCCCATGCCAGCCCTCCTTCGATCAAAGACGCGCTCTTGTCTGATTGCGGAGTCGGCATCGTTTTCCCAACCGCGCTTGCTCCTCTTCCGTCCTTCAGGAGTCTTTTCCATAATGCAGTCTATCTAATTCGTTTTTTCTGACGGGATGTTTCGGAATCGGCTCAAACATGGAGCCTATAGTCTGTGGCCGCAACAAACAATTCGACGATCGAGAGAGCCCACCCTCGAGCACGCCTGAGCAGGCCTTTCGGTACCAAACGAAGAGAAGCCCCGGAAACCCAGGGCTTTTCTTCGTCTTTCCCATCGGTGCATGTGTCTCTCTCTTCGCACCGAAGACCATGCATGCGAGCTTGCTCGCTTAACGTTCGTAAATTTGCTCGATGCCGATCAGGTCCTTCATCTTGTCGAGAATCTGATGAGGGTTGCCCGGCTTGTGCTTCATGGGCTTCATTTCGTAGCGTTCGACCGCGCCCGAAAGCAGGTCGACCGCAAACACCTCGTCAGAGAGCGAAAGCGCGTTTTCCGGGCAGATGTCCGTGCAGCAGCGGCATTTGACGCAGTCTCCTGGGAAATGTTCGACGCCGAACGTACCGTCTTCCTCTTCGAATTTGGAGATGGCGCCGGTCGGGCAGAACGTCGCGCACATCTGGCAAGAGCTGCAAAGCTCCGGATCGATGATGACGTGGCCCCACAAGCGAGTTTCGATCATGATGTCCTGCGGCTCGCCAAGCATGGCCAGGTTGTTGAGCAGACGCTCGCGACGGTCGGGAATGAAATGCGGCAACGTGCCGTCGTCCATGACCTTCAGATAGCGCGACTCCGGCTTTTCTTCGATACCGAGCGTTTCCTTGACCGCATAGTCTGCCGTGGTAGCAGCAGCGGTCTTCGCCTCGCCTTTCATGCCCGTGAAGAACTCGCGACGGTTATGGTCGTACGCCGCCTTGCCCTCCTGGCGCACGCTCTTCGGGAACTTTTCCGCCAGCACCGTCTCGCAGTCATTGTTCCAGGTGGAAAGCAAGGTGTTCGCCGTATCGGCGACCAGTTCTGCCATATGCATGCCGCTCACGTGCGGGCATTCGGCGCATTTGCCCTTCACAAGCACGACCTTCTGCGCGCCTGCGACCGCCATGGCCGTGATAAGCGTTTCCTCCACGCGGCCCAAGCACGTGACCGGCACCACTTTTTCCGCGTCGTAGAGCCCGTCAGCCGCATCGCAGATTTCCTGGCAGGCGATCACCAGCACCCCGTCGTTCGCCTTCGCGGCAGCAAGGCAGCGCGCCTGCAGTTCGGCGTCGTTAGGACTGTGCGCCTCGAGCGCGCAAGTCGGACAGACCGTAGCGCAAGTGCCGCAGCCGATGCATTTCTCGGGCGAGATGATGAGCTCGTTGTCCTCGTAGGAAATACAGCCGGACGTGCAGACTTCCGCGCATTTCATGCACCGCGCGTTGCGATTGCGCACCACAGCGCAGCGCGTCTGGTGAACGGTAATATCCTGGCTCTCCAGCTTTTCCAAAAGCCCGAAGATGCTGTTGATGCTCGGCATGGCATACCTTTCTCGTCTCGGCGCGCGCCTCCCCAGCGCGCGCAGTCAGGTGGCTGCATTTCGCAATCGTGGCATCCCGCCCGTGTTCAACGCCGTACGCAGGCACCACGCTTCAGGCGGCATGCAATCTGCATCCCGCCTTCGAAAGCGCGGGCAGGAGGAGCGGTTGTGCACCCACCGCCCGTTTTTATGCAGCGAACTCGTTCGTTTCGGAATTGAACTCGCGCACCGTTCCGTCGGCATACTCGATGCCCCACACGGTCGTGTCGATGTCGAAGTTCACTGGCTCTGGCTCCGGTTCGCGCGATGCGTCCTCCTCTTCGGCAGCGTCCGCGTCCTCGCCCTCGACGGCTTCCGCAGCGACCTCCTCGACGGCTTCGGCGGTCTCTTCTGCCGCGGTCGTTCCGTCGGAGTCCTCGACAGTTTCCGCCTCTTCCGCAGCCTGCGCAGCCTCCTCTGCGGCACGGGCTGCCTGCACGGCGGCCAGTTGCGCCTCGTAGCTTGCACGCGAAGGAATGCGCACGCACGCAATCTCGCCGTCAAGCACGCCCTGGTTCACCAGCGCGCGCACGCGGTCCGCCGTCTCCGAAGCACCGTACTCCTCCAGTGAGCAGTCGGCATTCAGCCTCATGGCCAGCACCACACTGCCGAACTCGACTTCCAGCCAGTCGAAAACCAGCTGCTGCTCGAAACGCTGACGGCGCATGCGGTTGTAGGCAACCATGGTGCTGCTGACCTTGTAAACCATGTTTTTGAGCCATTTGCGCATGACTTCGTTCCACAGCTCGTCCGCGCCCTCTTCGCTCGAAAGCCAGTACGGACGGTGGATTTTCACCACGAAACGCATGATGTTCTCGGGCGCTGCGTTGCCCGTTTCGTGGCTTTGCACCACGGCTGGCGCTACGTACGAATACGAGCGCTTGATCTCCGCTACAACGTCTTCGCTGTAGACGGACTCATCGAGGTTCATTTGCAGAATCAAGGTCGGTCGAATCATAGTGCAGAGCACGTCCTTTCAGATTCTCGTCTTCTACAAGAAACCCCTAACCCCACGGCAAAGTATCGGTTTGCCCGCATGGTTTGTCAATCGACCGGCGCGAGTACGGCAAGCAGGATTCGCAAACACCAAGCAGCCTTCACCAAAGCTTCGAGCACGAATCACGCACGCAAGCAAACCGTAGGCATGGCGTCCACGCTGCAAAAGTAGCGCCGAATCCCTTCCTTGACACCTCCGGTGCGCGTTCCTATAGTGGGCATCGGGGAAATATTCGTCGCGCTCGCGACGGACATTGTTTGCAAAAGAACGGACCTCAGGGGTGAGGTCCAACCGACGTGCATGCTCGCCATGCAGGTCGACTGTTGGTGCAAACATGTTCAAGGAGCGACGATTATGACCGATTCTCGTAACTTCTCGCTTGACGAATTCGACGAAGAGTTCGACCCGCTCGAGGATGTCGAAGACGACCTCGAAGAGGGCGACGCAAGCGATCTTCCTCCCGCATCTTCCACTCCCGAGCCTCAGGCCGCCCCCGCTGACGGCCGTTCGGCAGAAGAGCGCACGGCAGACCTTCTCAAAGCCATGGCTCCACGCCGCAAAGTGCTGCTCGGCATTCTCGCGTTCTGCGAAGAACCGCAGCTTGTTGACGACGTGAACGCAAAAGTGGACGAACTGCAGGCCCATAACTTCTCCGTTTACACCGCCGCCGACCTGACGGCGCTCCTTGAGCGCGCAGGCGCACTAGAGCACGTGACCGACGAAGGCGGCTCTTTCGAAGACGTCGAAGAGCAGGAGCCGGAAGTCGTCGAAGTGGACGGCGTCGAATACCTGGAAGTAAAGCAGTCTGCGCCCACCCGTTGGGCCACCACTGCCGCCGGCATGGCCGCCGTGGAAGCAGACCGCCCGCTCGATCGCCTGAACACCCTGTTCGCAGAGGACGAAACGTACCTGCCTATCTACAAGCGCGTGCTCACGCTGTGCGCCGCGAACGAAGGCGCCACCATCAAAGCGCTCGGCGACGCCGTCGACAAAGACCCGCTCGTCCAGAAGCCGCGCCTGTACGTGGCCCATTTCGTGGACAAGCTGGAAAAATGCGACGCCGTCGAATGGGTTGGCAGCTGGACGACCACCGAGGTGGGCCGTACCGGTCTGGAAATCCTGAAAGACGTCGAAGACGCGCCCGCAACCGAGGAGGAGTAGCACGATGGCAGAGAACACCGCGAATACCGAACCTATCAGCGCCGAAGACCGCGCTGCTCTGATCAAGCTCATCGAACAGCGAGCTGACACCTACGGCCTCCTCTCTCGCCTCTATCGCGTGGAGGTGAACCAGGAGCTGCTCGACGAACTGTGCGGCATGCGCTTCCCGGCAAGCACCGGCAACAAGAACGCCGACCAGGGATACCGCCTCATGGCCACGTACCTGAGCAACCTCTGGGAGAACAGCCTGACCGACCTTGCGGTGGACTATGTGCGCTGCTTCATCGGCCACGGCGTGGACGCATATTCGGCCGCCTATCCGTTCGAGTCCGTCTACACCTCCGAAAAGCGCCTGCTCATGCAGGAAGCGCGCGACGAAGTGCTCGCCATCTACCGCAGCATGGGCCTGGACAAGCAGTCCACCTGGAAAGAGGGCGAAGACCACGTTGCCGTCGAGCTGGAGTTCATGCAGATCCTTTCCAGCCGCACGGTCGATGCGCTGCGCTCCGGCAAGGACGACGACGCCTTCGACCTGCTCATGACGCAGAAAAACTTCCTGGAAGACCACCTGGTCGCCTGGACGCCCATGATGACGGCGGATCTGAAGCGCTTCGCCAAGACCGACCTGTACAAAGGCCTGGCGTATCTGACCGACGGCTTCCTGGACACGGACTACGAATTCCTGCAAGACGTCTTGACTCCTGACGAGGAGGACGACTAGCAAGCAAGCGCAGCGCATGGCGCACCGCGCGACTGGCGGCAGGACCGAAGGGCATTTTCCCGTCGGCCCTGCCGCGAAACCGCGGCCGTGAGGGGAGGCCCGGTCTGGAGAGAACACGTCTCTTTTCAACAAGACGGGAGAGAAGAGGTAGAACGATGACACAAGAGACGAAACCTGAAGAGGCCGGAACCAACCCGAGCCGGCAGGCCGAATCCGCCTCGCCAAAGCCCGCGTCCGCACAGGGCGGCATTTCGCGCCGCACGCTGTGCCTCGGCGTCGGCGGTGCGGCGGTCATGCTCGGCCTCGGCGGTCTGAAGTTCGTGGGCACGGCGCCCATCACGCGACCGCCAGGAGGGCAGGACGACGACCATTTGGCCTCCGCCTGCATCCGTTGCCAAAAGTGCGTGGAGATCTGCCCGCGCCACTGCATCACGCCTGCGCACGGGGAGACGGGGCTGCTCAACCTGCGCACGCCCACCATGGACTTCCATGAAGACTACTGCGACTGGTGCCGCGAAGAGAACGGCGGCGAGCCGCTCTGCGTGAAGGTATGCCCCACCCAGGCGCTTAAGCTGCCTGCAGGAGCCACCGAAGAGAACACCATTATCGGCAAGGCGGTCATCGACGAGGACACCTGCCTTGCGTTCCGCTTGACCGGTTGCCGCTTCTGCTACGACGCGTGCATTGAAGCGCGCGGCGAGGACAAAAAGGCTATCGAGCTCGACGAGAACAACCGCCCGCACGTCACCGCCGACCTGTGCAACGGCTGCGGTGCATGCGAAAGCGTCTGCGTCTCGCTGCAGAACGGCTCTATTTCCAGTGGCGCACGCGAACGCGCTATCGTCATTCGTCCGCTTGAAACGGTCGAGGGCTAGGAGCTGCCATGAAATCAAAGAAGTTGCGCACCTTGACCGCCCTCGCGGTGGTCCTCATCATCACCATCGGATTCTTCACGACAAGCGGCATCGGCACGTTGTCCGCCCCGGGCATTTCCGACATCTCGATCCTGTGCCCGCTCGGCGCGCTCACCACAATGCTCGCTTCAAAGCTTCTTGTGCCGCGAGCCGTCATCTCGCTCGTGATCATGGTCGTCCTCATCATCGTGTTCGCGCGCGCGTTCTGCGGCTGGGTCTGCCCCGTGCCGCTCGTGCAGAAACTGCGTACCGCGTTCGCGCGCAACCCGAAGGCGAAAAAAGCACAGGACGCTGAAACCGACAGCGCCGCGAAAGCTGCCCCACTGACCGCCGAGGAAAAGGCCGCTCTGTCCACCGCATGCTCGTCCGACTGCGACACGTCGGCATGCTCCTCCTGCGCGAAAAAGCGCGGGCAGGCACTTGACTCCCGGCACTTCGTCCTGGGCGGGGCGCTTCTGTCCACCGCCATCTTCGGCTTCCCGGTGTTTTGTCTCATCTGCCCCATCGGCCTGACGTTCGGCCTGATCGCGCTCGTCATTGCGCTGTTTACGGAGGGCGATGTCACCTGGTCGCTCATCCTGGTACCGGTCATCCTTGCCGTCGAACTGTTCGTATTCCGCAAATGGTGCCACCAGCTCTGCCCGCTGTCTGCGCTCATGAGTCTGATTGCAAAGCTGAACCGCACCTTCAAGCCGACCATCGACGACGCAAAGTGTCTCGAAACCTCGAAGGGCACGACCTGCGGTGCCTGCGGCCGCGCCTGCACTGAGGGCATCGACCCGCGCCATCCGCAGCTTTCCGAAGCCGACTGGTCCGAATGCACGAAGTGCCGCGACTGCGTCGATGCTTGCCCCACGAAGGCCATCTCCATGCCGCTTTTGGCAAAGAAGGCTGCCGAGGGGAAGACGAAAGCGGCAGACTTCCAGTAAGCCGCACCCCCAAGGCTCCCTGGCTGACGCGGGGCAGGCATCTCCCGCGTCAGCCGTTCTGCCGAAGCCGGGCGAAACGACGACCCCTCCTCGCCGTTTCGCCCGGGATGAACACGAAGGCTGCAGGCGGCCCCTGCTCGTAAGCAAATTCGAGCACGCAAGACTAGGCCTTCAATCGGCGCCCTTCCTGCAAGGCTGCGCCATTTTGCACGACATGCCGTCCGGGCTGCCATACCCACCCCTCAGGCGCAGACCGGACGGCGCCCGCACCAGACTTTGCCCGCCCGAACGGCAAAAGCGGGCGTGAAACAACGAACGCTCGCACGAGCGAGCGCCCTGGAAGAGGGCGACTCGGCAAGGGTGAAAAGGGGCGAGTCGCCCTCTTCCAGGGACGAAGGCAGGCTGCTTTTCGCGCCTGCTTTCGTCCGCTATCCTGGCTTGCAGCGCACGGCCGGGAAAGCGCAACGCGCATGAAAGAGAAACCACAAGGGAGGAAATGCACGCATGGATTCCGCTCTGTACCGCACGAACACAGCACGCACGACGCTCATTCTTGGCGAGGCATCGTGCGGCAAGACCGAGGAGCTTATTCGGCGCATCACGGCGATGCTGGCAGGTGGCACCAACCCTGCCAGCATCGCCGTGGCATGCGCTTCGCCGCAAGCAGCGCAGGATTTCCGACGCCGTTTGACGGCTTCTGCCGGCAAGAACGCTGACACAGTCCGCATCCAGCCTGCCCGCGCATTTGCGCTGGACGTGCTTGCCACGCCCGAAGCGGTAGCCCAAACAGGACGCGAACCGCGCATGCTGGCGGATTTCGAAATCTCTTTCCTCATGGAGGACATGAAGACGAGCGGCCTGCGCCCTCGGCGTTTGAAAGAAATGCTGAAGTTCTTCTATCGCACGTGGACCGAGCTGGGCGACTGGGAAGACGGCTGGCTGCTCGAGGGCGAAGAGTCCCAAGTCCATCGGCTGCTGAAAGACAACCTGGCCATGGTCCGCGGCATTCTGGAGCCTGAGGCAGCGAACCTTGCGGCAAAAGCGCTGACCGAGAATGCGGACTTGCGCAGCGCGCAGTCGTACGCGCATGCGTTCGTTGACGACTACCAGGCTCAAAGCGGCGCCTCCCAGGTGCTCATGGGACTGCTCGCCTCGGAAAGCCTGACGATTGCAGGATGCGTCCACGAGTGCACCGACGCGTACGATTCCTATCCCTTCGAGCAGGGGCTCGACCTGTTCGCGGAAGCCAACCCTGCCTGTGAGCGCATTGAGCTTTCGACGTACCATCACGCCTCTGTCGTGCACGCTGCCGTAAACGGCCTTCTCGCAAAACAGGTCAGCGAAGGCGCGCTCCCTGAAATGACGCCCGCTGAAGGCGTCGAGACAGGCACTGTACGGTTTGCCTCGTTCGAGCGCCCGCAAGACGAATTCGACGGCGTCGCCACGATCGTGCGCGAGGCTCTGGGCAGCGGGATTTCGCCGGAGGACATCACCATCATCGCTCCGCATCGCATGTGGGGGCGCCAGGTTGCCCGCAGCCTTGCGGAGCAGGGCGTTGCCGCATCCGTACTCAGCGTCCACCAACCTTTGGGAGGCGATGTGCGCGACCGCGAGCGCAGCGGCGCCGCGCTTTTGTTCACTGCATTGCGCCTGACGGCAAATCCGCGCGATGCGGTCTCCTGGCGTGCCTGGTGCGGCTTCGGCGACTACCTGACCCACAGCAATTCTTTCCTCAAGCTGCGCGCGCTCATGGAAGAGCAGGATTTGGACATGCCGACTGCGCTTGCGCAGATTGAGGACGCGAACACGCTCGGTGCCGATCTGGCCAAGCTTTTGCCACCCTACGAGTTCGGCATGGAGCTGGCGCATGCCTGCTCCGAGCTGACCGGCATGCAGCTGCTCGACGAACTGGCAGCGCGTGTGGAAGCGACCGAACGCGAGAAGGCAGCCGTGACAGCCGTGTGCGCGCCAACCGAAGGCGACGACGCCGCAACACTGGTCGCACGCGCCGAGCAGTCGCTGCTCGCGCCGACCTTCCAACCGGATACCGTGCGCGTGTGCGCTCCCGAGCAAGCATGCGGCCAGACGCCGCGTCTTCTGGCGTTCTGCGGGTTCATGAACGGGTTCGTGCCCTGCCGTGCTTATTTCGACGGAGCCGAGATGCCGCTCGATAAGCAGGAGAAAGAGTACGCTCGCCTCGTGCGCCAGCTCTACCCTGCGCTTTCGAAAGCCCAGGACACGTTGGTGTGCACGTCGTTTGAAAAGACGGACCTGGAAACCGCCGAGCGCTTGAAGCTGAAAATCCATCGCATCCGCATGGAGAAGGGCGTTCGCATCGCGCTCACGGAACGTTCGATCTTTGCCGAACTGCTGGCGCCCGCGCTCTAAGGAAGCGATCGTCACGTTATTTCGGCCCAGCCCCGCCGTGGTGGCACTGGGCCGAAAGGCCTTTAATCAGGGCTTTCCTCGCGTGCTCAGCCCTGCGCTTTCTCCATGCGCGCGATCGTGAAGTACGTGCGCTCGTAGGGACGATAGAACGTCTGGACGTCGATGCAGGAGACGCCGGGCTTCTGCGCAAGATCGGTCACGTCGCGTGGGACGGAGCCGTCCTGGCTCTGCCCCAGCACGACGAAGCGTCCTTCGTAGCCGTCCAGCGCCACTTCCCACGTCTTCACGCTCGTGAGCGTCGGAGCGTACGCGCGGTAGGAAAGCGCCCAATTGCCCGGCTGCCAGTCCATGTACGTCTGCGCGATCTCGGGATACGTCACCGCCATGACGCCCTGGATGCCGATGTCCGACGAGAGCACGAGCGGCGCGTCGACGGTCGCCGCGAAATCGGCGTTCTCGCGGTAGGCGAGCGGCGTGTCGGCATCGGGCGCCAGCGCGCCGTTCGCGTCGGCGGGAGACGCCGGCGTTTCCGTGCCCGATGCGCCGTTCGGAGCGTTCGCGGCAGCATCCCCAGGAGCAGCTTCTTCGGCCGCCGCAGAGAGGGCCTGCTCCCCCTCGAGCGCACGGTCGCCCGCTTCGACGGCATCTTCCCCGTCGTCGCCTTCGTTCGCATACCCGAAGGGCGCGCCCTCGGCCCACGCGCAGGCCTCCTCGAACGCTTCGAGCGGCGCCTGGTTGGCAGGCGCATAGTTGTCCGACAAGGATATCGCCTGGTTCACGGCCGAAATGCCGAGCACGCACGCGCACAGCACGGCCACCGCGACCGCCCCTGCCCGCCTTCGCGCCGCGCGAGCCGCAAGCAACGACACGCCGAGAACGAGCAGCCCGAACGCGACGAACAGATACCGGTAGTACAGTAGGAACGAATTCGCTAGGCGCGAAGCGGTGTCCGCCACCACGAACACGCCGAGATAGGCGCCGAACGCCAGAATGCACGCCAGCACGCCATCCGAGCAAAGCCAGGCAGCGAACTGCGCGCGGGCGGGCCGCCCCTGCCCCGCGACACCCCGCAAGCGCAGAAAGGCCGCACGAAGGCCGCGAGCGAGCACGCACGCAAGGATCGCGAGCGCTGCCACGACGAAAGCCCACACCAGCACGGCAAGCGCCGTCTGCGGAAGCGCCCCGTACTGTCCGCGCTGCGCGAACGAGACCGCGCTCGTGAGGATGGGGTACGTGCCCAGCTCAATCAGCGTGGTCGGAAACGTGAAGTTCGCCCAGTACGTGTCGGACACCACCGAAAGCTGGGTCTGGAGCGCGGGAAGCCAGGGCGCGTACGCCGTCACCTGAGCCACTGCGCCCGCAAGAAAGACGGGCAGGGCGCGGGCAACGGGCGTTCGCCCGCCCGGCGCGCTGTCTTCGGCTACCGCGCTGGTTGCGGCCGCGCCCTCGTGAGCGCCGGCCCGCGCGAACGCATCGCGCCCGCGCCGCGCGCGCGACACCGCCCACCGAACGAGCAGGTAGCCGAACAAGAGCAGGTTCACGACAAAGGCGGACAAGACGCCGAAATAGTGAAGGTAGGCGCTCGCAAGGCTTGCCGCGAAGAATGCCAACCACCAACGCCTCGGCGCGCCGCCCCAGCACCGCATGCCGCGCGCACGCGCGCGGATCGACCCCGCGCGCACTTCAGCTCCTGCGCGCACAGGGCGGCCCGACTCGTCGCGCCCGCGAACGCACGAGAAAACGCGCCATGCGAACAGCGCGCAGGCGGCCACCGCGAAAACCGCCCAGGAGTACATGCGGATTTCGATGGACATGTCCGTCACGTACGGCGTGAACAGCGCGAAGAACGTGAACAGGAGGCCTGCGGACGCCCCGAAGTCAGACCGGACGACCGTGCGACCGAGCACGCCGAGCGCCACCGCGCCCGCCAGCGCGAACAGGCGGTAGGCCAGGATGTTCTGGCCGAAGAGCAGGTTCAGGGCGTGCAGCGCCACGTACACGAGCACCGGATGGACATCGCCTTCGCCAATAGCCCAGATGTCCACGAACGAATGGTTCGCGATGCCGACGGAGTAGCTTTCGTCAAACCAGACGTTGCCATGAAACGCGCCCGCCAGCAAGAATACGGCGCCCACTACGACCAGCACTGTGTGGAAGCGCGCGCTGGCCGCCAGCGCACAGAAGGCGCGGCGGCCCTCGGACGCCCCTTCCGCCCCGTTAGCGCACGCCGGCATCTTTCGCCATCCTCTTCGACGCCTGCACGGAGTCGACGAAGGCGGATTCGGACGCCGCGGCCCTTTTGCTCACAGCGCTCAGCACGGCGGCAGAACGGCGCCGCGACGCGCCGTCCCGTCCTTGCCGCATGTCGACGACGCCTTCGTGCGAACGCTCTTTTCTGCCTGCGGCGTCGGAGGAATCCTCGCGCGCCTCGTAGAGGTGCTCCGACCTCATCACATAGAGCGGGCGGTTCTTCGTCTCGATGTACGCGCGCGCCATGTACTCGCCGAAAATGCCCAGGACGAACATCTGGACACCGCCCATGAGCAGGACCACGTAGACCAAAAGCTGCGTGGTGGAGAGGTCGTTGTTGTACGTGATCTTGTCATGCAGGTCGATGCCGAAGAACACGAGCGTCGCCAGCATGATCACCACGCCCGCGTACATGACCATCTTAAGCGGCCAGGTGGAGAATGCCAGCACGCCGTTCCATGCGTACGACACCAGGTCGCGCACGCGCCATTTGCTTGCGCCCGAAAGACGCTCGTGCACGTCGTAGGAGATCACGTAGGTCTTGAACCCCACCCAAGCGAACAGCCCTTTCGAAAAACGGTAGTGCTCGCGCATGGACAGGAGCGCTTCGGCCACCGGGCGGCGGAACACGCGGAAGTCGCTCACGCCTTCGAGCAGCTGGGTGTTGCACACGTCGTTGAAAGCATGGTAGAACACCCGCTTGCACGCGCGCAGCGGCAGGCTCTCGCGGCGTTTCTCCTGGACGGCGGCCACGCAGTCGTAGTCGGGCCGTTCGATCAGGCAGCGGTACATGCGCAGCGCCACCGCAGGGTCCTGCTGCATGTCGGCGTCGATGAAGCCGATCGTATCGCCTGCGGCCTGTTCCAGCCCCGCGAACATGGCGGCCTCTTTGCCGAAGTTGCGCGAGAACTCCAGAATGCGCACGGTCGCGCGCCCTCCGCGCGCCCGGTAGCTTTCGACCGCGCGCGAAAGCACGCTCATCGTTTCGTCGCTGCTCCCGTCGTTCACGAACACGAGCTCGTAGTCGTATTCGGTCGCGTCAAAGCACGCCGTGGCCGACGCGAAGAACGTCGGCAAATTCGCCGCTTCGTTGTAGCACGGCACGATCAAAGAGAGATCCATCGTTTCCTCGCCTGCCTGTCCGACCATGATGCGCCGCACAGTCTAGCACTGCCGCCAGGCGCACGGCGCTGGTTCATGAATTGCGTAGCGCAATGTTCACCAAATACTCCGACGGGAGTAGCCCGCACGGAGGAGCAAGGGCGTCGCCTGGGTCTTGCCGCCTTCGGAATCGTGCGTTTTTCATAAATCGGCCGCGCGCAGGCTTCGTTATCACTAGAGTTTGCATCAGGAAGGAAGCGACGAAGGGAGGCGCGGCATGGGCGTGGTCTTGCATGCTGACGACTACGGCATCACCGTCGCGCAAGCGCGCGCCATCCTCGCGCTCGTCGACCGGAGCAGGCGAGACAGGGCGAAAGGGCTGCGCAGCGCAAGCGCCTTCGCGAACAGTCCCGCATTCCGCGAGGCGGCAGAGCTTGCACGCCCCTGCGTAGAATCCGGCGCCCTTCGCCTTGGCGTGCACCTGAACCTGGTCGAAGGCCCCTGCTGCGCCGATGCAGCCGACATCCCGCTGCTCGTCGATGAACGCGGCATGTTCCGCCATGACTTCGTCGGACTGTGGCGCCTGTCCTGGGGCGCAGGCCGGGAGGCGCTCAGGCGGCAGGCGGCGACGGAGTTCGCCGCGCAGATAGAACGCTTTCTGGCGGCTTTCCCCGAAGAGCGCTGTCGCTTGCGTGTGGACAGCCACCAGCATACGCATGCCATCCCCGCCCTTTTCGACGCCATGTTGGACGCCGTGAGTGGCTGCGGCTGCGCGCTCTCCCAGCTTCGCATGCCCACAGAGGCCGTCGGCCCCCACCTGCGGCATGGCGGCATCGGGCGCGCGCTGTCCGCCAACGGCGCAAAAGACGCCCTGCTCTGGTGGCTTTCGCGCGCGAACAGGGCGAAGGTTCCTGCCGGGTGCGCTACGCCCGCATTCTGCGGCGTGGTGCTTTCGGGACGCATGGACCGGCTGGACGACGCGACGCTCGGTGCGCTCGCGAAGCGCGCTGCGCGCACAGGGCGCGACCTGGAAGTTCTCTTCCATCCCGTGAGCGTTCCGGTCGAAGCATGCCTCGACCCGCTAAACGCCGCCTTCGCGCGCGCGTGCGCCTCTCCCGGACGCGACGCGGAAGCCCGCTGGCTGGCGGTGCGCGCATGATGCGCTCGCGCAACGACGCGCCGACGGAGCGCGGGCAGCGCCCGCGCAGGATTCATCGTGCACGCAAGCCGGTCGACCTCGGGTCCGACGCGCTCGGGCCGCTGTTGTTCCGCCTGGCGGTCCCTGCCATCACCGCGCAGGTGGTCAACGTCCTGTACAACATGGTCGACCGCATGTACATCGGGCACATCCCGAACGAGGGCGCTTTGGCGCTGACGGGGTTGGGCGTGTGTTTCCCCCTCATCATGGTGGTAAGCGCGTTTGCCGCACTGGCCGCCATGGGAGGCGCGCCGCGCGCTTCGATCATGATGGGGCGCAAAGACCATCAGGCCGCCGAGCGCATCCTGGGGAACTGCACTGCGGGTACCATCGTGGCAGGAATCGCCCTGACCGTCATTTTGATCGCGTTCGGAGATAGGCTGCTCCTTCTGTTCGGCGCGAGCGAGAACACCATTGGCTACGCGGAAGCGTACCTGGACGTCTACGCATGCGGCACGCTGTTCGTCATGGTCGCGCTCGGGCTCAATTCGTTCATCTCTGCGCAAGGATTCGCTACGTCCAGCATGCTGAGCGTGGTCATTGGCGCCGTGGCGAACATCATTCTGGACCCGCTTTTCATTTTCGGGCTGGGCATGGGCGTGACCGGCGCAGCAGTCGCGACCGTCATTTCGCAATCGCTTTCAGCCGCCTGGGTTCTCCGATTCCTGACCGGGAAGAAAACTTTGCTGCGCATACGGATGCGCCTTGTGCGGCTCAGCCCGCACGTGTACGGTCCCTGCCTGGCGCTTGGCCTTTCACCGTTCATCATGCAGTCGACCGAAGGCGCCATCACCGTCTGCTTCAATTCGTCGCTTCTGGCCTATGGCGGCGACCTCGCCGTCGGTGCTATGACCATCCTGAGCAGCGTTATGCAATTCTCCATGCTGCCGCTGCAGGGTCTGACGCAAGGGGCGCAGCCCATCATGAGCTACAACTACGGCGCGCGTAACGCCCAGCGGATGAAAGGGATTTTCCTGCTGCTCCTGAAGTCGTGCGTTGCGTACGCGGCAATCGTGTGGGCTATCGCGGTCTTCCTCCCGCAAGCATTCATCGTCGTGTTCACTTCCGATGCGGAGCTGGCAGCCTACACCGCCTGGGCGATGCGCATCTACCTGGCAGCATCCGTACTCCTCGGCGTCCAGGTAGCGTGCCAGCAGACCTTCGTCGCCCTGGGAAATGCGAAAACGTCGCTGTTCCTTGCAATTTTGCGCAAGATCATCCTGCTGATTCCTCTCACGCTCGCACTTCCCCATGTTATGGCCGACCAGGTCATGGCGGTCTTCCTTGCCGAACCAATCGCGGACTTCATGGCAGTCGCCACCACTGCAAGCCTGTTTTTTGTGCAGTTCCGTGCGCTGTTGCGCAAGGTTGACGCCGAGCGCACGGAAAGTGCGTAACGCAGCGCCTGCAAACAGGAAAACTATCGAAGCGCTCGACAAGCAGCGTAAACGTCCTCCACCAACGGCATTCGAGTGCGTCTACACGCTGCCTTCGAAAGCGCAGAGCGACGACGAAAGAGATGTTCTCCGGTGATGCATCGCAACAAAACAGCCATCGACTCTTGAATCCTATCGAATCGAGCGCGAAAACCCGACAATCCCGCCCATCGCTTTCGAATCTTGCTAGGATGGAAACTGCAAAGAAGGCAAGGAAGGGGACGCCGTGGCGCGAGAGAAAGATGCAGGGAGCATGCCTGGCTCGTTTACGGGCGAGGGCGCTGATTCGTCATGGCAGCCTGTGCAGCCCACCTCGCACTATGAGCGCGCACGGTACCGCAGTCGGCAGTTCAATCCTCTTATCGGAGCCTCGACCGCCGAGGAGGAAGCCGCGATCTCGACTACTGCCCGCATCGGCGCTCCGTTTGCTCCAGGCGGCACCAAGGAGTCTGTTCCTCGCAAGACCGTCCATCGCGGCCATACGAAACCGCGCGCCTTCGGGTCTGCGGAAACCGCTGCGGGAGGAACGCCTACCAATCAAGGGGCAAACGTTGCTCCAAACGCAGGCAAGCGTCAAGGGGCAAAGCGCCCCGCTCCGTCCACACCGCCCCGCGCGCGCACGGTCGCCGCACGTCCTGCGCGCACGAATGCAGGAAATGGAGCCGGATATGCGCTATCCGCCCTTATCATGGGAGCGCTTTCTATCCTGGTCGCTTCCTCGTCGGCGCTGTTCGGCATCATTCTTGCAATCATCGCGTTCGCTCAGGCGGGCAAAGCCCGCAAGAATGGGCGCAAAGCGGGCATTGGACGGGTGCTCGCAAGCATCGGCTTGGCGCTGTCGATCATTTGCGCCTTTGTAGGCAGCGGAAGCATCGTCAGCGATGTCTTCAACGACCTTTTGGACGGGAAGTCGTACATGCAGCCGGTCGACTCGTACGAAAACTCCCCGGGCGTTGCAAGCGGCTCTTTGGATGCACTGAGCCTGGACGGGTCGGAGCGCGAAGTGGGCGAACTGGCAGTGCAGCAATTCAGCAAGCTGGCCGACCTTGATGAAGAGACTGTCAGCTTCGTCGCCGATATCCTTGACGACGACATGCGGAATTATTTTGGCATCGACCACGCCATGCTCGGCATCGACCCAGAAGACGCTGCACGTTGGGTGCTTGCCGACGGAACGTACGAAATCAGCAGCGTGTACGCATTCGACGACGACGGAGAGGGGTCCGTGTTCGCCGACATGCAGGTTCGAGACACTTCCGTGCTGTACGACGCCCTCTGGAAAGGCATAGAGGACATTGAGTCGACGACGCTCGAAGAGCTGCAGGGCAATGCGAGCGACCTCGAAAAAATAGCCGCTTCCTACCGAGCAGCGCTTGAGAAAGGCGCACCGCTCACCGACCGCTTCGTAGACGTCGAATTCCTGCTGCAGGACGGCACCTGGGTCGTTGATGAGGCCTATTGGAAAGACACGCTCCGCAGCTTGTACCACTTGTAAGTGCCGATCGCGACATCGTTGCGCCCTTGAGAAACGGCATGAGGGGGAGGAGGGTCAGTCGCTTTTCCTCGTACGCCGCCACGTCCCCGGCGGTGACACCACCTGCCTAAGCATCATGCACCGCGATTTCAAGGGAGCAGCAGTCAGCACCAGGCAGCCCGCATGCTAAGCCGCCTTGCGCCGACAAACCGGGGCTTTCTGGACGGAAACAGAAATTGAGAAGCAACGAGGGACCCGCAAGGCACCCTCAGTTGCCGTCGGATGGCATCCATTGCGATTTCGGGCATCCGATGCTCCTCGTTTTCCCTGTTGAGAGAGCAAGCGCAGCTAGCTTGAAAGACCCCGCAACCAGGTTGCCCCGAACGGCCTTTTCGGGCGCTTCTCAGTTTTCGATTCCGTCCAGAAACCGGACCTTCGCCGACGCACCTGCGGCCGTTTCCTGCCGAGGCGTACGCAAAGGCCCTTTTGGACTCGCTGCAGGACGCGATGCCCGCTTGACTTTACCCCAGCCCTTTCTTCGCTACTCCAACGGGTTCTGCATGGCCATGGAACGAACGGCAGCAGCAAGCATGAGATAGTCTTCGGGCACGGTGAGCTTGATGTTGTCGCGTTTGCCTTCCACCATGAGCACACGCCCGCCCAAGCGCTCGATGAGCGCCGAGTCGTCCGTGCCTACAAAGCCGTCGGACAGCGCCGAGGCATGCGCGCGACGGTAGATGCCTGCGCGGAAAACCTGCGGAGTCTGCGCGTTCCAGAAGCAAGAACGGTCCGGCGTCCCCACGATGACACCGTTCTCCACCACTTTGAGCGTATCGACCGAAGGATGGCCCACGACCGCGCCGTCGCAGTCGATGTTGCCCTTCAGCGTGTTGATGGTGTGCAGGATCAAGTCCGGCGAAACGAGCGGGCGGGCACCGTCGTGCAGCACCACGTACTCGAAGTTGTCCGGAACGTATTCCAGGCCCGAAAATGCCGACTCCTGTCGGATGGACCCCGCGGGAGCCAGCACAACCGGCGTCACGAACGGGAACGGGTCGATAGCGCGCTTCAGGTATTCTTCCATGCGGTCTTCGGGCGCCACGATCACGATCAGGCCCACATCGCCGACTGCATCGAACGCTTCCGCAGACCACGTAAGAATGGGACGCCCCGCTATCTCGACCAGCTGCTTGCCGCCCTCGCGGCCAAAGCGCTCGCCCGTGCCGCCAGCCAAAATAATCGCGGCGGTCTTCGGCTTTTTATCCAAACGGCCTTCCAGCCCGCCCAAGGACTGGGACAGCGCATCGAAGTCAAGCTCGGGCAACAGCGCCTCGGGAGCCTCCAGCACCGAAGGGACGGCGATCGGGTCAATGATTTTCTCGGGCATGGCAAACTCCTTCGGGCTGCAGTTTTTCGTACCCACAAAGTATAAAGCCCGCGCATCCAAACGGACGCGCGGGCGCAAGGTTTTTGAGGAACGGAGGAGGAGGCCTTCGGCGGTTGCTTTTGCCACGCTGTCCGTTCGCAACGCCAGCAGGCAGATCACTTCATCCGCCGGGCCGCTCATAGAATCATCGAACAGAACGTTTTGTCGCCTAGATCGGTCGCAGTACCAACGGGCAGAACGTTTTGTTCCCCTGGTCGTTCGAAAAGCCAGCGAGAAGCGTTGTTTGTCCCCCTGGTCGCCGAAACGTCAGCGAGCGCTTTCAGGGTGCGCCTTATGGACGCGAAACGGGGCCTTGGCTGGACTAAGGTCCGCCAAGGCCCCGCTGAGCGGCCAGAAGGCGTGCACTGGGAGCGCGCAGCGTCGGCCGGTTCCGCGTGCCGCAGGCACGCGGAACCCCCTAGTCGGCCGCGCCGCCGGAAGCAGCCCCGCCGCCGGATCCGGAGCTCGACGGCAAGCCCGCCGCACCTAGGTTGTAGTCCGTCAGCAAAAGCTCCGTGTCCTTCGCGATGCTGTCGCGTTTGCGCGGCGCCGGGATGGAGCCGCTGCCCGCGGCGAACACGAGCTCGCCATCCTGCACGTCCACATCGATGACCGACCCGCTGGTCCACCTGCCTTCGAGAATCTGCTCGGAAATGGGATCTTCCAGCAGGCGCTGGATAGCACGACGCAGCGGACGAGCGCCGAATGCAGCGTCGGTCCCTTCCTTTGCCACGAACTTGCACGCCTCTTCCGTCAGGTTGATGGTCATGTTGAGCGCAATCAAGCGCTCGCGCAGGTCGCTCACCATCAGGCGAACAATCTCCACCAACTGCTCCTCCGTGAGGCTCTTGAACACGATGACCTCGTCGATACGGTTCAAGAACTCAGGACGGAACATCTTCTTGAGCTCGCTCATGACGCGGCTCTGGATTTCCTTGTCGGACAGGCCACGCTGGCCCGAGTCCGCAAAGCCTAGCGGCGCCGGCTGCGCAATATCGCGCGCGCCGACGTTCGACGTCATGATGATGATCGTGTTGCGGAAGTCCACCACGCGACCCTGCGCGTCCGTCAAGCGACCCTCTTCCAGAATCTGGAGCAGGATGTTGAACACGTCCGGATGCGCTTTTTCGATCTCGTCGAAGAGCACCACCGAATAGGGCTTCTGGCGTACGGCCTTCGTCAGCTGGCCGCCCTCGTCGTAGCCCACGTAGCCGGGCGGCGAGCCCACCAGGCGCGAGACGCTGTGCTTCTCCATGTACTCCGACATGTCGAAGGAGATGAGCGCATCTTCAGTATTGAACAGGAACTCCGCAAGCGCTTTCGAGAGCTCGGTCTTGCCGACGCCCGAGGGGCCCAGGAAAATGAACGACCCTGCCGGACGCTTCGGGTCTTTCAAGCCCGAACGGCTGCGGCGGATAGCCTTCGATACGGCGGTTACCGCTTCTTCCTGGCCGATCACGCGGTCGTGCAGCACGCCTTCCATGCGCAAAAGCTTTTCCGTCTCCGCTTCGGTCAGGTTGGAGACGGGCACGCCCGTGGTCATGGAGACAACGTCGGCGATGTCTTTCACGCCCACTTCGTTGACGGAGCGGTTGCTCTCTTCCTCCCACTTCTTCTGGGCGGCCTCGCGCTCTTCCACGAGCTTCTTCTCGTCGTCGCGCAGGCGGGCGGCCAGCTCGAAGTTCTGGGCAGAAATGGCCGAATCCTTGTCCGTGCGCAGTTTGCGCAGCTTGTCGTCGATTTCGCGCAGCTCGTCTGGCAGCGTCATGTTGCGAATGCGCATGCGCGCGCCCGCCTCGTCCATGACGTCGATGGCCTTGTCGGGCAGGAAGCGGTCCTGGATATAGCGGTCGGACAGCTGCACGGCGGCACGCAGGGCTTCGTCGGAGAAATGGACCTGGTGATGTGCCTCGTAGCGGTCGCGCAGGCCTTCCATGATGCGCATGGCCGCGTCCTCGTCCGGTTCGCCCACCATGACCGTCTGGAAGCGACGCTCGAGCGCGGAGTCCTTCTCCAGGTGCTTGCGGTATTCGTCGATGGTCGTGGCGCCGATGACCTGGATTTCGCCACGGGACAGCGGCGGCTTCAGGATGGCGGCGGCGTCGATAGAGCCTTCGGCAGAGCCCGCGCCGATGATGGTGTGCATCTCGTCGATGAACAGGATGATGTCCTTCGCGTCCATGACCTCTTTGATGCACTTCTTCAGGCGCTCTTCGAACTCGCCACGATATTTGCTGCCCGCAACGAGCGCGGATACGTCCAGGACGAAGATGCGCTTGCTGCGCAGCAGGTCCGGAACCTGGTTGGCCACGATAAGCTGGGCCAAGCCCTCCACGACGGCGGTTTTGCCCACGCCCGGCTCGCCAATGAGCAGCGGGTTGTTCTTCTGGCGACGGCTCATAATCTGCATGACGCGCTCGATTTCGCCCGCGCGGCCGATGACCGGGTCAAGCTTGCCCTCGCGCGCCTTGCGCGTGAGGTCGGTGGCGAACTCGCTCAGGATGGAGTCGCTCTGGCCGGTGGGGTGGTCGAACGCCGGACGGCCTGCGAACACCGGGCTCTGGCCCACCAGGTCGTTCAGCGCGGCGCGCACCTGGTCGCCTGTCACGCCCAGGCGCGCCAGCACGTCGATGGCCGTGCCGCTGCCTTCGCGCACAATGCCCAGCAGCAAGTGCTCGGTCGAAATGTAGCTACGCCCCATCTGCATGGCTTCGCGCAGGGAGTTCTCCAGAACGCGCTTCACGCGCGGCGTGAAGTTCAGGTGCCCCGATACGTCCGTGCTCTCGTCGATGGCGACAATCTGTCGGATGGTCTGCACCACGGCGTCGTACTCCACGTTCAAACGTGCGAGCGTCTTCGCGGCCAGACCCTCCTCTTCTTTGATAAGCGCCAGCAATACGTGCTCGGTGCCCACGTACGGCTGGTGCAAAGCGCGCGCTTCGTCCTGCGCCAGGACAAGCACTTTGCGCGCTTTGTCGGTGAACTTGTCGAATGACATTGAGGTCTCGATTCTCGCGATGCTTGGACTCTGCGCCCAGCATGGCTCACATTACCTGGCAAAGTTTAGCACTCATGAAATTCGAGTGCCAAATCTGCACAGCGCTGTTACCAAACCGCCAAATGTAAAAAAGGGTCAGGCACTTTTTCACACTTTTTCACATTTCTGCCCCTCACACGCGAGCAATGATGCCCCTTCCTATCGAAGTAAGGCGCTCGATTTGCTTGATGGTAAGCCCTGCGGAACGGAAACGGCGGAGCAATTCGTTTCGCTCCTTCTTCGGAAGCGCTTTCACGTCGCTCAGGGAGTGCGGAGTGGCAATGCTGATAGCAATTCGCAACGCCTCGTCGTCGCCAATCCGCCCGCGCGACGGGACGGCAGCCCCGTCTTCATCGCCAGCATAGCTTTCGTGGAATGAAGCGAAATCGACATCGCCGAACAGCGATATCACCCTATCACGATTCGCTAGAAACGATTTGCCGCCCAGCAGCTCCTGGTAGCTGCTCCAGCTGTACGCGGCAGCCGGAATGCCATACGCCTTCGTCGGATTCAAATGAATGTAGCGAACCGTGGCAAGCAACTGCCGCTCGTCCATCACCGGCTCGCTGCCAAAGCGTCCCTGGAACAGATGGCCAACTCGATCGTGCCGAGCGTTGAAATAGGCAGCGTAGCCGGCGCCCAACGTGCGCATCAGAATCGAGAGGCCTTGCAAAGGGCCCTCGAACAGCAAATGGACATGGTTGACCATGAGACACCACGCGAGGCAATCGATGCTGCCGCTGGCGTCGAGAACGTTTTTCAGCCGCGCAAGGAACGATTTCCTATCCGCATCGTCCTCGAATATGAGCTGGCGACCAATGCCGCGCATCGTTACGTGATAGAGGTTAACAGGGCTCTCTGCGCGGGCGGGACGGGGCATAGGCATCATCCTATCGGATCGAATGCGAAAAGGGGAATAGGCGCTTTCTCCTATCAAATAATGAAATGAGAAAAGCGCCTATTCCATGCTCAAAAACGTGAAAAAGTGCCTGACCCTTTTTCACGCTCTTTTCTCGCTAGTAAAGCTTTGCGCCTGCCGGGATGGACGGGTCCACCATGAGCAAGTTCAGGCGCTCTTCGCCCTCTTCCTCGTGGATGGCGGAAAGCAGCATGCCGCAGGAATCGACACCCATCATCTTGCGCGGCGGTAGGTTCACGATAGCGATGCACGTTTTGCCGACCAGCTCTTCCGGCTCGTAGTACGCATGGATACCGGAAAGGATGGTGCGGTCTTCGCCCGTGCCGTCGTCCAGCGTGAACTGCAGGAGCTTCTTGCTCTTCGGCACGGCCACGCAATCTTTCACCTTGACCGCGCGGAAATCCGACTTGCTGAACGTCTCGAAATCGACCGCATCCTCGAAGAGAGGCTCGACTGCAATCTTCGAGAAGTCGATGGTCGGCACCTTGTTGGGCGCGAAGACGTCCGCAGCGCCACTTTCCTTCGCCTTCGCGGCAGCAGCTCCCACGCCCGCACGGCCCTTGCCTTCGGGGCGCATGTGCGGGAACAGCAGCACGTCACGAATGCTGGCGGAGTCGGTCAGCAGCATGACCACGCGATCGATGCCGATGCCCATGCCGCCCGCCGGCGGCATGCCGTATTCGAGCGCGCGCACGTAGTCCTCGTCGTACTCCATGGCCTCGTCGTCGCCCTCGGCCTTCTCCTCCATCTGCTTCGCGAAACGCTCAGCCTGGTCGACCGGGTCGTTCAGCTCGGAGAAAGCGTTGGCGTACTCATGGCCTGCAATGACGAGCTCGAAACGGTGCGTCAAGCGCGGGTCGTCCTCGTGGCGCTTCGCAAGCGGGCTCACCTCGACCGGGTAGTCCACGACGAACGTCGGGTTCACGATGGAGTCCTCGCCTAGTTCGTCGTAGAGCTCGGCAATGAGCTTTCCGCTCGTCCAGTCCGGCTTAACCTCGATACCGTGCTTCTTCGCATGCTCGGCGAGCACCTCGACCGGCGTGTCGATGGTCACGGTTTCGCCCAGGACCTCGGAGACAATGTCGGACATAGAGCGGCTCGGCCATTCGCCGGACAGGTCAATCTCCTGGCCCTGGTAGACAATCTGCTCCGAGTCGTTCACGGCAGCGTTCGCGGCCTTCACCACGCCTTCGGTCAGCTTCTTCATGCCCTCAAGGTCAGAGTAGGCGCGATAAGCCTCCATGGTCGTGAACTCAGGATTGTGCGTGAGGTCCATGCCTTCGTTGCGGAAGATGCGGCCGATTTCGTACACGCGCTCGAACCCGCCCACGAGCAGGCGCTTCAGGTGCAGCTCGGTGGCAATGCGCAGATAGCACTCTTGGTTGAGCGCGTTGAAGTGCGTGATGAAAGGCTTCGCCGTGGCGCCGCCCTGGATGGTCTGCAGGATGGGCGTCTCCACTTCCATGTAGCCGTCCTCTTCCATGTAGCGACGGAAGGCGGCGATGATGGCGGAACGCTTGCGGAAAGTCTCGCGCACGTCCTCGTTCACGATGAGGTCCACATAGCGCTGGCGATAGCGCGTCTCCTTGTCGGAGAGACCGTGGAACTTCTCCGGCAGCGGGCGGACGCTCTTCGAAAGCAGCGCGATCTGGCGCGGCGCAATGGACAGCTGGCCGCGGCGCGTGCGCACGACGACGCCTTCGACGTTGATGATGTCGCCCACGTCGAGGCGGCCGAGCAGCTCCCAGTCGGCTTCGATCATATCGTTGATACGGCAGAACAGCTGGATGTCCGCCGTGGCGTCGCGCACCACGACGAACATGATCTTGCCCTGGCCGCGCTTCGCGACGATACGGCCGCCGATCTTCACGACGTCCTCGGTGTCTTCGCCGTCAGCCAAGTCGGCGTACTTCGCCTCGATGTCGGCCGCGTAGTCGCGCACTTCGGAGTGCTCGGGATACGGATTCGTGCCCTCGGCCATGAACTCCTCGCGGCGCTTCAGACGCAGTGCGCGCTCGTCGTTCAGGAGCTCGGGGGCAAGCGCCTGTTTGTCGGTGGTTTCGCTCATATGCAACCTTCCAAAATAGTTCGTCGCGCAGTGCGCGGACGGTCAGGAAAAACGACCCGCAGCCCGGCAAGCACCGTCTCCGCCTCATCAGAGCAACTCCTTGCGCGGACACGGCACCCATCGCGGCAAGCGTCATCGCGCGCAACACGCGAAAAGTCGCAAGCGGAAAATGAAAACTTCCGGGTCGTTCGTAAAGTCAGCGAGCGGGATTCTGGCGAGCTGGATTGGCGGGAGAGCCCGACGAAGCGTACTTCGGTACGCGAGGAGGGCTCGCAGCGTCAAGCCGGCCGCCAGAATCCCGCGCAGCGGCGGCTCGTTCCGCCGGCCGGCAGGCCGGCGGAACCCCCTTTTAATGCTCGATCTTGAGAATCTCCATGTTGATCTCGCGACCCGTGGGGCCGGTCGTGGAGACGGCGTCACCCTTCTTGCGGCCGAGCAGTGCCGCGCCGACCGGAGACTCGTTAGATATCTTGCCCGCAGCAGCGTCCGCTTCGGCGCCGCCCACGATGGTGAAAACGCGCTCACGGCCACCCATGTCCACCGTCACGACCGAGCCGATGTTCACGCGGTTCGAGCGCTTCGGGGCGGACACGACGGTCGCGTCGCCCAGAATGCGCGTAATCTCGGCAATGCGCGCTTCCATCATGCCCTGTTCGTTCTTGGCGTCGTCGTATTCGGAGTTCTCGGAAATGTCACCGAATTCGCGCGCCACCTTGATGCGCTCGCCAATCTCGGCACGCTTTTCGGTCTCGAGGTAATGAAGCTCTTCCTCGAGCTTCGTCTTCCCTTCTTCGGTCAGGATGTAATCGCGATCTGCCATCGTGTGTCGCCTGTCCTTCCTTGTGTTTCGCGCTTTTCGAACGCGAAGCGGCTCCGGGTGTTTTCCCGTTCGTGCTTTCGCACGATCGGGCCCCGAAGCCTGCTACAGTAACTCTTGCCCTTTCGGCAGACTGCGCAGTCTGGCGGTCCGCCGAGGAACTACGAAAAGACGCGGCACCTGAGCGCCGCGTCTTTCATGTCTGCGTTGAACGCGGTAGCGTCCGCTATTCTTCGGTCTTCGAAGAGCTCTTCGGAGCGGGCTTGTCCGCCACCGACTCTTCGGTTTCGGCCTCTTCCTTGTCGCCGCCCATGCCGTCGCGCAGGTTCTTGACCGTCTTACCCAGCGCACTGCCGAGCTTTGGAAGGTTCTTCGGGCCGAAAATCAGCAGGATGACGGCCAGAATGACCAGCAGTTCGGGCAAGCCCATGCCAAAAATCCTCATGCGTGCCTCCATGTAGCAACGTGTCGAATAATCCGCTTGCGCAGAAGGGCCGGAGCCGTGCTTGCGAGTAGCCTCGCCTCCGCTCCCGTGGGCAGCGAGCTTCTTTCGAGCCCTGCAGACTCTCATTACGCTCAGTGACCGGTGCGGTATTCTAGCACACCTTGCCTTGTTTCAACAGAATTCCATGCCACCTGCCAGCTGCGGGCTCGTTTCGTTCAACTGCGCCCCAAAGGCGATAGCGCCTCAACCCGCCGACCGCCGCGCACGGTTAACTCTCGGAACTTTGCTGGCCTTGCTGGTCCTGACCTTGCGCGCTCTCCTGCTCTGCCATCGCGGCGATAGCGTCGCTGCTTTCCTGGATTTTTGCGAGGATGCGGTCTGCCTCCTCGCCCTCGGCAGGCGTCGGCTGGTAATTGTTGTACCCGGTCACGGACGAAACCGAGCAGGGAATCACCTTGATGGCGTCGTTGCGTTCCACGCTGTCCCCTGTCACGGTAAACGTCTGCTGGAAGACCATGCAGTCCTTGTCATCAGGGTTCGAGTTGCCGCCGAAGCAGAAGTTGCCCAAGCTGTAGACAATATAGCGGCCCTGATACTTCTCGTACCCCTGGATAACGTGCGGATGCGACCCGACCACCAGATCGGCGCCCGCGTCTATAGCCGCATGCCCCAGCATCATCTGCGTTTCGTTCGGCACGTACTCCCGCTCAATGCCCCAGTGGATGTACACGAGCACGACCTGAGCGCCCTCACTGCGCGCCCGCTGGATGTTCGCGACCATGGAATCCTTGATGCCTGCGCCTTCGTCGAGCTCGTAGGTCCCCACCAACGCCACCTTCACGCCCTTGATGTCGAAATAGGCAATGTCGTCGTACCCGAAATGCCTGATGCCTGCATCTTCAAGCGTGTTAACCGTGTCCGTGAAACTTTGATCGCCATAGTCGCGCGAATGGTTGTTTGCCACTGCGGCAGCCTCCACGTTGCCCTCTGTGAGAATCTGCACGTATTCTGCAGGGCCTTTGAACGCAAACGTCTTGTCGACGCGCTCTTCGGAATCCGTAAGCGTGCCCTCCATGTTGACGATGGTCAGATCGTCGGAGCTGAAGAGGTCCTTCACGTTCTGGAAAAAGTACGCAGGGTCGCCCACGGCATCGTACATCGTGTTGAAACTGGTCGAAGGGTCGAACAGCTCGTCGGTGCCGAGCGTGCAGTCGCCCGCGAACGTGACCGTGAACGTCACAGGATCGGCCACGACGGCCTGGTCAGCCTGGCTGTTCGCGTTCTGCCCTATCCCGGCAAAAAGACGCGATGCCGCAAACACCGCAACAACGAGCAGCAGCACGGCCGCCCCCGCGAAAACCACTCGGGGAATCTGGCGGCGCGGAGCGGCGCCAACGTACACCTCGCGATAAGAGCGAGCGCGCGAAGCGCCGCCACGCTCCTTGCTCGACGACGCGCGCGGCACCGCACGCCGTTCGCCCGCCGCTGATGCGCGCATGCGAGCGTTTCGTCCTTCTTGCCCCGCCGGAGGCTGCAGGCGAGCGCGGTGCTCGTGCGCATAGTCGCGCTCTTTCGCGCGCTCGGCATGATCGCGCGGTGCGCCGGCGCGGTGTTCCCTGGCCGTTCGATGCGAAGAGGCGTGCGCGTCGCCCCGCACCGCACGCGCAGCCCGCCTGTCTCCGGAAGTTCCGGACAACCGCTCCGCCGACTCGCGATGGCTCTTTGCGCGATCACGCTGCACAGGTCGCTCTCCATCGGCCAGCCGCACCGCAGCCTGTCGTTCGAGAGTGCGCGACGAAGGAACAGGGCGGACGGCGGGCTTTTTCTTGCTCTCTGGCCTCTCCGGAGCGTGCGTCGAAAAAGAGAGCTTGCCGCGCGCTGCGGAGAGCAGGGACTCGTCATCTTTGCGCGGTGAGCGCAGGATGTCACGAAGGCTTTCTCGCGGCGCCTTCCTGACGGTCGGGCGATGCGAAGCGCGTTTGCCCTTCTGGCCATCAGAAGCAGGTTCGCCAAACTCTTCGTCCGCAGGAACGCGAGGCCGGCCGGACGGTCGGCTTTCCAAGGCCGAGTCTTTTCCCGAACCCTTCTCGAATTCCCACTGTTTCGGATAACGCTCCTGACCGTCCATCCGCCCCTCCTCGAACGCACAGCCGTTTTGACAATGCCATCATAAGACGCTGATGCCGCTCGCGTAACGGCTGTTCGGGCATGCCAAGCGCCGACAGGACGAACGGGCAGAAAACGCTTTTCCGCTACGGCCGCCGGGCTGCCGAACGGCGTTTCGCGCTCTGCGGGTAGACCGCCCAAGCAAGCGCATACGAAACAAGAACGCAGCCTACAACACAGCAGATTGTGAACGAAAAACCGAACAGATCGTTCGTAGCGCCCCATATGACCGACGCGCCGCCAATGCCGATATCGCTCGCCAGCAGATAGAGCGCGTTCGTGGCGCCCCAGCGTTCCGGCGGCGTGTTCTTGACCGCAACCGACTGGTTGAGCGGCAAGCTAATCCCTAAGCACACACCATAGAACAAGCCCGCACCATAGAACAGAAGCTCGTTCGAGCCGGATGCCAGCAACATCGCGAACGCCACAATCCCGCATGCGCCGGCAAGCGCAAAGGTTTGAATGGGCAGCAGCGCCTCCATCAGGGGCTTGGATGCAAACCTGATGACGATCATGCTCACTGCCGAGCAGGTATAGAACACGCCCGCATTCACGATGCCCAGACTTTCGCCGTAAAGACCCGCAAAGGACACGGCGAATCCGAATGCCGCGCTCATGAAAAGCATCGGCACTGCCCCTGGCAGTGCGCGCGGTTCGAAGATGCGCGAGATGCCGCGCGGTTCTTTTGGCGCCGTCGTATCTGCATCCGCCAGCTTCGCCGAAGGCGCCGAATGCGCGCGTGCGCCTCCAGCGCCCTCACGCACGCCACCTTTGCCCTCCGGCGAGCTTCCTGGCGTTTTGCCGTCAAATTCTTCGTCAGCCGCGCAGGATGCGCTCTCGGCATTCGCTTCGTGCTCCTGCCGGTAGACCGCTTCTTTCGGCAGCATGGACAACCGTCGTTCATACCCGCATACCCCCGCCAGCACCATGGTCACGCCCGCGACCGCTGACAGCACGTAAAACAGGTTCTCCGCTGGGTCCGTCCCGATGAGAAATAAGGCAAAAGCAGGACCGACCGACGTAGCAAGCGCCTGACCCAGCCCGTAATAGCTGATGCCCTCCGCCATACGCTCCTGGGGCAGCGTGTCCGCCGCCGCCGTTGCCGCGGCAGTCGTGGCAGACGCGAAGCCCACGCCCTGCAGAAAGCGACCGACCACAAGGGACGTATCGCCTGGAATGACCCCCGGCAGCAGAACGCCCACCGCCAACACAGCAGATCCCGCAACCATAATCGTGCGACGACCGCGCGTGTCGATAGCAGGCCCCACGACAATGCGAGAGACGGCGGCAGACGCAGAGAAAACCGCCATCAACAGGCCGGCGAACGTTGCCGTGCCTCCCTGGTGCTCCACGTAGACCGACATGCCTGTGTTCAGCCCTTGCCCGGCTACGAACGCAAAAAACGTGATGACGATAGTCAGGATGAATACGCCCGACCAGACCTTCGGGCGCGAACTGTTCGGAACATGCACCATGATGCCTCCCTATAGCAATTCCCATCATAGTGCTTCGGAGCAAGCCGTGCGAGCCGGACTGCGCCTCGTCCACGCCTAGACGCGGCTGTGCCTCAAGGACGAAAAAAGGCCAGGAGCAAAGCTTCTGGCCTGTGTTTGAGATGGTCGGGTTGACAGGATTTGAACCTGCGACCTCTGCGTCCCGAACGCAGCGCTCTACCAAACTGAGCCACAACCCGGTGCTGTTCTTTCGAAGCAGCGACGGTTATATTATCACAATCCCGTAAAAAGGGAAGCACTTTTTCGAATTAGCTCGCCGATGTTTTCGCTTCCCTCTTTCGATCCGCGCTCAATGAGCGGCACGCGGGGGGCGTGCTCTGCAGCGTTAGCCCAGCTGGCTTACCAAGTTGTCGGTCTCGCGCGCGATACGAATTTCCTCGTCGGCCGTGACGATGCAAATCTTGATGGGGCTGTCGTCGACGCTGATGACGCGGTTCAGGCCGATTTCGCCCGTAACGTTGTTGCGATCTTTGTCGAGAATCATGCCCATGTGCGCCAAGCCAGCAAAGATGCGCTCGCGCAGTTCGGCAGAGTTCTCGCCGATGCCCGCAGTCATGACCACGGCGTCCGTGCGCGTCATGATGGCATAGTAGCCGCCGATCGCCTTCTGCACGCGGTGCACGTACATTTCGATAGCAAGCTCTGCCCATTCGTCGCCCTCGTCGGCCGCCTGGAGCACGTCGCGCATGTCGGCAGACAGGCCGGAGACGCCCAAGATGCCGCTCTCCTTGTTCAGGATACGGTCCATCTCGTCGAAGGTCTTGTGCTCGCGGCGCATGAGATAGGTCACGATAGCCGGGTCGATGCTGCCGGAACGCGTGCCCATCATGAGGCCTTCAAGCGGCGTGAAGCCCATGGTGGTGTCGATAGACTTGCCATGGTTCACGGCCGTGATGGAACCGCCGTTGCCCAGATGGCAGGTGATGATGCCCAGGTCGCGCAGCGGGCGGCCGAGCAGGTTCGCAGCCTGCTGGGCGGCATAGCGATGGCTCGTGCCGTGCGCGCCATAGCGACGAATGCGATACTTCTCGTAGTACTCGCGCGGGATTGCATAGAGATACGCCTTCGGCGGCATGGTGGAATGGAATGCCGTGTCGAAAACGGCAACCTGCGGCGTGTTCGGCATAATCTCGCGCATCATGTCGATGCACTGGTCCGCCGGCGGATTGTGCAGCGGCGCCAGCTCTTCGCAAAGCGCAAGCTTCTCGCGCGCCTCGTCGTCGATGATCGCCGACTTCGTGAAGTATTCGCCACCTGCCACAATGCGGTTGCCCACCGCCTCGATCTGATCGAGCGCGCTGATGGGCGACTCCGGGTCCTCCACCAGGATGTCGAGCAGCTTCGCCAAGCATTCGGCCACCGAAAGACCCGGCATCTGGTATTTCGTCTTCTTGAACTCCGGCGCGAACGAAACGTTCATGTACGCCTGATCAGTGCCGACCTTCTCCGCCAGGCACTTCATGAGCGAAATCTTGCCGTCCGTCTCCAGAAGCTGGCTTTTCAGGCTCGAACTGCCAGCGTTCACCACGAGCACGCGCATGCGTCCCCCTTCCCGTCGAAGTGTTCTGTGTTGTTCGCTTTCACGGGACTCATTGTAGGGTGCCGCGCACTCCTCCCCACCACGCTCCAAGGCAAGCGGTCGAACAGCGGCGGGGCAGGCAACCCGCACGACCGCTCGCGACGGTATCCCTGCCTTCGAGCGCTCGCCCTGTTCGTCCTGCAGGGAACGCGAGGGCGGAGCATCGCATCGCAGGCGCCGAAAAGACCGCAAGAAACAATGATACCTGAATTGACACGAAACGGGGCTGCGGCCAGACCGAAGTCCGTCGCAGCCCCGTTGAAGAGCGGGATTTGACATTCCGACGCCCCGCGGCGTCGGGTCGTTCCGCCGACCGGAAAGCCAGCGAACCTGTTCAACTTGCTAGCACCAGTCGATGCCGCAGAGCTCCTTCGCCATTTCGCGCAGTTTGAACTTCTGCACCTTCATGGACGGGGTCATCGGGAAGTCGTCCACGAAGAACACGCGCTTCGGCACCTTGTAGCGTGCGATGCGCGGGATGGCGTAAGCGCGCACGTCCTCTTCGGTCATGTTCTCGTAGCCCGGACGCGTACGGATGAACGCGCCCACGATTTCGCCCAGACGCTTGTCCGGGATGCCCACGACCTGCGCATCGAGCACGCCCGGCATGCCCAAAAGGAAGTTCTCCACCTCGAGTGGGTAGATATTCTCGCCACCGCGAATGATCATGTCCTTTACGCGACCGGTCACGCGGTAGTAACCGTCCTCGTCAACCGTGCCCAAGTCGCCCGAGTGCAGGTAGCCGTCCTCGTCGATAGCCTTCGCCGTCTCTTCGGGCATCTTGTAGTAGCCCTTCATGACGTTATAGCCCTTGCAGCACAGCTCGCCCGGCTCGCCGATACCGCATTCCTCGCCCGTCTCAGGATCCACGATCTTCACGAGCACCGGAGGATGGCGCTTGCCGACCGTCTCGCACTTGTGCTCGAGGTCGTCGTCGGCACTCGTCTGCGTGAACACGGGGCTCGTTTCGGTCAGGCCGTAGCAGATAGTGAGCTCGCGCAGGTTCATGCGGTCGATGGCCTCGCGCATGGTCTCCGGCGGGCAGGAGCTGCCGGCCATAATGCCCGTGCGCAGGCTGGACAGGTCGAACGTCTCGAAGTCGGGGTGATTCAGCTCCGCAATGAACATGGTGGGAACGCCGTAGACCGCCGTCGCACGCTCTTTATGGATGGCCTGGAGCACCAACCCCGCGTCGAAGTCCTCCACGATAATCATGGTGGAACGATGGGTCAGGCACGCCATAACGCCGAGCACACAGCCGAAGCAATGGAAGAACGGGACCGGCAGCGTGACACGGTCGTCGGCCGTGAGCTTCTGGCCTTCGCCGATATAGAAGCCGTCGTTCAGGATGTTGCGATGCGTGAGCATGACGCCCTTCGGGAATCCCGTGGTGCCGGAGGTGTACTGCATCATGACGACGTCGTTGTTGTCGAACTGCTCTTCCGCCTCGCGCAGCGCGTCGTCGGAGATGTAACGGCCCAGCAAGATGAGCTCGGGCACGCTGTAGCAGCCGCGGTGCTTCTCCGGGCCCATGTAGATGATGCTCTTCAGGAAGGGATATTCCTCGGACTCCAAGTGGCCGCGCTCCTGCGTGAGCGTTTCCGGCACAAGGTCGCGGATAATCTGCAGGTAATCGACGTCGCGATAGCGGTCGATCACGCAGAGCGCCTTCATGTCAGACTGCTTGAGCACGTAATCCAGCTCGTGGCTTTTGTACACGGGGTTGACCGTGACCATGACAACGCCGATCTTCGCCGTCGCGTACATGAACGTGAGCCAGTCGGGAATGTTACGTGCCCACACGCCCAGATGGTCGCCCGGCTTCAGGCCAATGGCCAGCATGCCGCGCGCCAGGTTGTCGGTGCGCTCGTCGAAGTCTTTGTAGGTCCAGCGCAAGTCGCGATCGGGGTAGACGACGAACTCGTGATCAGGGTCGATAGCCACCTGGTCGCGGAAATACTGGCCGATGGTCTTTTCGGAATGGAGCGGGTAATCCTGAGAGCCCGGGATGGGCTCGCCCGCCGCCTTTGCCGCCGCAACCACGTCGGCAGGCAAGACGGGAATCTTGGTTTCAGTCATAAGCGTCTTCTCTCTGGAAGAAGGCGGCTCGAAGAGCCGCCAGGATGTCACGATGAAAAACGGTCGGCCACAGGCGAAATGACGCCATGGCCAAAGCCGCTGCACGCCACGCACAGGAAGCTCGCTGCGTCGCACACGACGAACCGCGAACCGTAGACTCTCCGGCCAGTGCGAGGCCGGAGGCCTCAGGCCGTCAAAAGCCCTTGTGCGCGAACGTGGCGCTCGCAGGTCGCCAGCAACGTCAGCGAGCGGGATTCTGGCAAGTCGATTTGGCCCGACAGGCGAAGGGAGCGTACTTTGGTACGCGACCGGAGCTCGGAGGGCCAAAGCGGCCGTCAGAATCCCGCGCAGCGTCGGCTTTATACCCCGCTCGTTAGAGCGGGGTATAAACCACAGCCAGGAACTTGGCGTTCTGGCCATCGTGGGCGCGAACCTGATGCGGGACGATGGAGTCGTAGTAGATGCTCTCGCCGGGATGCAGGACGTAGACGTTGCCCTGGCCGTACTCGATCTCGATGCAGCCTTCCATGCCGAAAAGCCACTCTTCGCCCTCGTGGCCGACCAGTTCGTGGTCCATCTCGCCGGACGGCGTGACGGTGATGATGAACGGGTCCATATGACGGGACGGACGGCCGGCGGCCAGGCTGAAATAGCTGAGGTCGCCCGCGTCGCTGCACGTCTGCAGGCTCTTCAGGCGCGTGACCTCCTCCATCTGCTCAGTGCTGATGTAAGCGGGACCGTAGGACTCGTCGTCGTCCATGAGCGTGCCCAGACGGACGCCCAGCGCGCGCGTAATCTTAATAAGCGGCGCCAGCGAAGGCGGCAGCTCGCCGTCTTCTAGTCCTTCGATGACCTCAGGCTCGCAGCTGCAGCGGTCCGCCAGATCCCGGACGGACAGGTGATGGGCCTCGCGCAGCGTGGTGATCTTCTTGCCCAGGCGGTTAGCGTCCTGAGCGGTCATTTCGGGCATGCTCTCTTCGTTTGCCATATGCGCTCCCTGGTTCGTGTTCGGTCATGTCACTCCTGCCGCATGAGAACGCAGACGGCAGAAGCGTATCCCGATAGTGTAGCGCAGTTGCAACCCTGCACACGAAGAGCATGCGGGAATGAAACATTCCGGCAAAAATGCCGCTGCTACAGGCGCGTGCGGCGTACGTTGAACAGCCTACTCAGCGCCGCGGCCGTGGCCTGCGCCATGGCCGCCACCGCTGCCAGAGCCTGCACCATGCCCCGCACTGCCTTGGCCTGCGCCGCCGCCAGAGCCTGCTCCGGCCCCATTGCCCACACCGCTGCTGACGTTCGCGCTGCCGCCAGCGCCTTGGCCTGCGCCGCTTCCTTGGGCCCCGTTGGCGTCCTGCCCATTACCGGAACCGTGCGCACCGCCCGCGCCATGGCCATTCCCAGCGCCTTGTCCATGATGGCCTGCCGCGCCTGCCGCTTCCGCCTGCTCACGAGCCTCCGCGGCCGTGGCGGCATCCCCGTTTTCGAGCGCTTCGATCATCCAGCGCAGTTCGTGCATAGGAAGGTCCTGACATTCTTCCACTGTCACGGTCGGGTCGAGCGCCGCCAGCTTAAGGTATGCCTGGTAGCGCGCCGTCCCCATGCCGGATTCCTGGGCCGCCTGGCGTTCTTCGTCAGTCGCGTGATCGCATGCGTACGTGCCCTCTGCACGATGGCCGAGGCATGTTTCGCTCGTACTGCTCAAATAGCCGCGCTGGCCTTCGTTGGACGAGGTCACCGTCACGTCCACGAATCCGTCCAAACCCGTCGCATCCTGCCCCATCAGCAAATTTGCTGCCTCTTCGTAGGATTTGCCCACAACGTCCACGCGCTGCAAGAGCGCTTCGCCTTCCTCGTTGAGGCCCGTTGCGCGCACCACAATATTGAAGCAGTTGATGCCCAGCTCCACGCTGGACTCTTTTGCAGGCACCGCAGGCTCCGCGCCCTGCGGCGCTCCCGCCTCACTTGAAGCCGCGCTGGCCAGACCGTCCGCAGAAATCTCCACGTAGGCGCTTTCGCTCGCATAGACCACCGAGCCGCCGCCGAAGGCAAGCGCACCGCACAGGCATGCCGCGACCGCAAAGCGGAACGATTTGCGTGCGAACAGGGGACGGCGATCTTTTCCGCCCTTGACCACGTGCGGCACGAAAGCAGCGTCGCCTGCCTCCTGCCCAGCAGCCTGCTCTTCAGCGCGCTTCGCTTCGATGTAGGCAAGCGTGCTTTTCGCCACCTCTTCCGGAAGGCGCACGGCATCGAACGCTTCGTGCAGCTTGTGCTCCAAATCGCTCATGCCAACACCTCCTGCAACGTCTTTCGTCCGCGCGATATCCACGAATAGACCGTGTTCGTCGGAACGTTCAGCAGCTTCGAAATCTCAGGAGCCGTGTACCCTTCGTACAACGCCAGGTAGACGGCAGTCCGCGGTGGGTCGCCCAGATCGTGCATAGCGCCTAGGACTTCGCGGACTACGCCGCTTTCGTCGTCGACGGCCACGTCAAAGCCTGCTTCGCGGCGCGCATCCAGCGAGCTTTCATGGGCCGAAGCTCGGCGCTCGCGGTCGATGCAGCCGTTGATTGCCACGCGCAGAAGCCATGCTTTGACGTGCTCGTCGTCGTTGAAAGGCGCTTCGTGCTGTGCGTACTTCAGGAACGTCTCCTGGAACACGTCCTGCGCGTCCTCCGCATGGGAGCAGCGCATAACGCACGCTCGCCACACGGCATCGCCGTGTGCGCCCATGGTCGTTTCGATGTCCTGAGAGCCCCGCATGTTCCTTTTCGTTCGCTGGTTCATACGTAAAAACGTCCGGGCTGGCCGGATGCTCCAGCCCGGACGTCGAAGGAGGCCTTAGCGCCAACCGTGATGGCCGCCGCCATGGTGGCCACGTCCATTGCCGTAACCGTTGCCCTGGCCGCAGCCCGCGCCGGTGCCATAGTTGTCGCAGACGCCGTCGCCGTCAGCGTCAACGTAGTTGCCGCCGCCGTTGCCCTGGCCCTGGCCGTAGCCCTGGCCAGTGCCCGTACCGTAGTTGTCGCAGATGCCATCGCCATCGTTGTCGACGTAGTTGCCACCTTGGCCCGCCCCGTAGCCCTGGCCATTGCCGTAGCCGTTGCCTTGTCCGAGGCCGGTGCCGAAGTTGTCGCAGACGCCGTCGCCGTCAGCGTCAACAAAGTTGCCGCCGCATCCGCCACCATGGCCGTGCCCGCAGCCGGTTCCATGGTTGTCGCAAATGCCGTCACCGTTCGCGTCAACAAAGTGGCCGCAGCCCGTTCCGCTGGTCGCACCGCAGTTGTCGCAGACGCCGTCACCGTTCGCGTCGACAAACCCCGCGCAGCCTACGCCTGTGCCGTAGTTATCGCAGACGCCGTCGCCGTTTTCGTCAACGTAGCCCGCACCCCGACCAGCCTGCGTCGTCGCCGTGTCGTCAGCCTGGACGCTTTCCGCCTGCGCCTCGACCGCGGTAGCCTGGTCCGCAGCGCCCGCGTACGCACCGCGCATGTCCTGCCCGCCTTGGCCGTAGCCTGCTGCCAGCGCAACGCCCGGAATGGCAAGCGCCAGCACCACCGCCAGAATGCCGATGTGAAGCTTTTTCATGGTGTCCTCCTTCAGGTGGTTTTTCCCTTTTGCCTTAAACACGGACCAGCCTTCCGAATCCTTGCACCATGTTCCAAATTTTTTCAAAAAACTTTTCTGGGACTATGCGGTTTCGGCCAAACGCATGAGCAACGTTGCCATCTGCGCGCGAGTCACGTCTCCCTGGGGATCGAGCATGCGCGCTCCGTCCGCTTGCTCCACGCCTTGCACCGCGCCGGATGCCACGGCCCATGACATTGCTTCCTGAGCCCACGATGCGCACTCGTCGGCATCCGCGAATGCAGACAAATCGGCACGCGCGGTCACGTCAGCACCCTGCAGCTCCTGCCAACGCATGAGCACGACCGCCGCCTGCTCGCGCGAGAGCACTTCGTCCGGGCCGAACGTGCCCAGTCCGCCGAAGCCTTCCAGCTGGCTCGCAGAGACAGCCCAGGCAACAGCCTGCGCATACCAAGCGGTCTTGTCGACGTCGGAGAATCCATCCAACACCGACAGATCCGCGCTGGGGTTCCCTGCGATGTTGTGGAGCATCGTTGCCATTTGCGCACGGGTCAGGCTGCCGTCGGGCATCATAAGGTCCGTGCCGCCGATGCCGTGCAGAACTTCGTTCTCCAGCGCCCACTCGATAGCATCGTGATACCACGCATTGCGGTCGATATCGGAAAAAGCGCTGCAAGGGTCGTCCCCTTCTTGCACCACGATGCGCCCCTGGCCCGCGTCGTTCGCATAGTCCTGGCCGATCGTCCCGCCCAGGTCGGTCGTGATGTAGTCGATAAGCGCTTCGCTGTCCAGGCTGACGAGCGTCGGCTCAGCGTCGAGGAACATCGTCATGCCGTCGCCCGATTCCTGGAGCAGGTATTCGATCGAAACCAGTCCGTAGGTGCGCTCCAGGTCCAGCGGCTCGCCATTCACCTTCACGTCGCGCACGCGGTATTCGCCGGAAACGCCCTGGAAAAAGCCGCTCTCGTCCACCACGACCGTGCTCGGAATGTCCGTTCGCACGGTGTAGGACATGCCTGCTACCTGCAAGAAGCCGCCGCTGGGCTCAGGCAGCCCGCCCGCGCCCACTTCAAGGGCGTCGAGAATCTGCTGCCCGGTCGCTTCCACCATGACGACCTGGTTGCTGTAAGGATTCACGTTAATGAGGTCGCCGTACGTTACCTCGCCTGGGTTCACATCCGCGCGAAGGCCGCCGCCGTTGATGAATGCCATATCAGCATCCAGCCCCTGACGGCGCGCCGTGGCCAGATAGGCGTCTGCCACGAAATCGCCCAGGTTCGTCTCGCGATGGCGGACGGCCCACGTCCACCCGTCGTCTTCGACAGCCGTAAGCTTCACGTCGGACGCGCCGATAACCTGGCCCGCCGTTTCCTGAATGCGCGCATTGACGTCGTCGATAAGCGCCTGCGTCTCCGCGTCCTTTTCGTCCCAGGCGCTCACCAGCTCAGCATCGACTTCGCCCGTGGACGGGTCGATGGTCACGGTGCCGATGTTCTGCAGCGCATAGCCGGTCTGGACAACGGTCACGTTTTCGCCGTTTTTGTTCTGGACGTCGTCCTGAACGTAGACCTCGTGCGAATGGCCGTCGATGAGCGCATCAATGCCTTCGGTGTTTTGCACAACCGCTTCGCTGGTCCATTGCTCCGAAATGCCCGCTTGGCCCAAATGAGCAACGGCAACCACATAGTCAGCGCCCTCGCTGCGCGCTGCATCGACGGAGTCCTGGACAACGCCATAGAGCGCTTCGCCCGAATCATCCTGGCAGAGGCTGTAGAGGTATTCCCCATTCTCATCTTGGAACGTAGACGGCGAGGACTTCGTCAAAGTCTCCGGCGTGCAGATGCCTACGTACGCGACCTTCGTCGCACCGTCCCCTTCGCCGTACTCGATAATCTGGTACGGATCGAACACCGTGTTGCCCGTGCGCAAGTCTGTCAGGTTGCAGGACAAATACTTTGCGTTCGAAAGCGCCATGAGCGTCTGCAGCTGCGTCATGCCGTAGTCGAACTCGTGGTTGCCAGGCACGGCGATGTCATAGCCCACCTGGTTCATGATCTCTACCAGGTATTCGCCCTGCGAAAGCGTGCCGATGACGTTGCCCTGCACGGCATCGCCCGCATCGACGAGCGTTACGTTGTCCTTGCCGTACGTTTCTTCCATGGTGTCTACATAGGACGAAAGCCCTGCGTAGCCAAGGTTGTCGTCGACTGCGCAATGTACGTCATTGGTATGCACGATGACGATCGGTTCTTGCGATGTTTCGCGCGCCGCACCTGTTTCTGCCGTCGCCGTATCCGCTGCAAAGGCGGTGGGCATCCCCCAAAACGACGCCGCCATCACAAGCGCAACGAGCAGCGCGATCGACCGGTCAAGCAAACTGCCGCATCGCTCGCGCGGCTTCAGGTTGACAGTGTGGCGCACCATGGCAAGCCCCTTTCGTCGAGTTCTCAAACGACACCGCCAGCAAAGCCTACGGCCTGCCGCATGGCTTCAGCATACAACGAGAGCGAGGCCCCTTTCCGTGGCGCCGGAACGAAAGGCCTCGCTCAAAGCACGAGCGAAGAAAATGCTGGGGCCTTGGAAGGCCATAGCCCATAGC
>DVGB01000108.1 GCA_018712955.1 Candidatus Aveggerthella stercoripullorum | reverse complement strand
GTGCATTCGTACAAGGCGCCGTGCTTTTCGCAGAAGGCGGCTAAGGACTGCATGCCGAACCCGTGATCAGGCTTGTCCGTTTGCGGCAGTCCGTTCGCGCCGATGTGCACTGTGCCTGCGTACGGGTTCTCGAACGACATCATGAGCTGGGGCGACGCGATAGCTCGGCAGACGATTTCCCGTTGTTCGTCCGGGACGCCTTCGCAGGCGGCCAGGGCATTTTCCAGCGCATTCGCCACGACGACGGATAGCTCCTCAGCAGGCACGGGCAGGCTTTCGGGAATGGCGAGGTGTGCGGTGACGCGAATGCTCCGTCGGTGTGCTTGCTCGAAGTACAGCCCAAAGACCGCATCGAGCGTTGCGTTTGCGCACCAGTGTTTCACTTCAGTCTCCGCAAGGCGCTGCTCCGCGACGCCTAAGGTCGAAAGCGCCGCATGCGTGTCTTTGCGCTGCAGCAGCTCTTCGATAATGCGCAGGCGGTGGCGCAGATCGTGCCGTTCGATGCGCATGTGTGCTTCGGCGGCATCGAGCATGCGCATTCTCTCGCGCAGCGCTGTGACCTGCAGCGCGAGCGTGCTCTGCGCCTGCCGCACTTCGCTTTCTTCCTGGACTTTCGCAAACAGGAGAAAGACCACCGTGTAGAAGACCGCGCACACACCGAGCATGCCGTACTGGATGACGAGCCCTTGCACGGGCATGGACGCCATGAGCGCATTGAGGGCGAACAAGTTTACGAAGAACACGATGCCCGGCGCGAGGCACAAAATGCCCCAGCCGCGGTGCAAGGTGTGCAGTACGCGGGAATAGCGGTCTGCGAACGCGCGCAAGAACAAGTACATGGCCCCAAGGCTCAGGGCGCGGACAGCCAGCGCGAGCAGTTTGTCGTCTCCGGCAAAGAAGAGCACGAGCGAGGTGTTCGCTTGTGCGAACATGCCGATGAACGATGCGGTCAGCTGCGCGAACAAAGCGCGTAAGATGCCGGGCTTTGACGCGATGAGCGTGACGCCGCAGTTTGCCAGCATAGTGATGAACGAAAAGCGCAGGTACGTGTCGTAGCCTGCGAGCAAGACCAGCGTGACGCTCCCAGCCGCGATGACGCCAAAAGCGACCGCCCATCCGCGCTTCCAGAGTGCAGTGGGCTCACGGAACACGGTGAGCGCGGCCACGTAAACTGCCATGAACACGGTGGACACGACCGGGTTTGCCGCATCGAGCAGCAGGTCGGCCAGTTCGGCGCCGTTTGGCGGCGGTGAGCTGAGCAAGGTTGCGCTCATTGGCCGCGCTCCAGCCAGAAGTTCATCCAGCGCCGCTTCACGTCGGTCGCGCGGTCGCGGGAAAGCGGCACGAGCATACCGTTCGAAAGCGTCAGGTCGGTCCTGGACACGGCGGTCACGTGCTGAAGGTTCGCGAGGTGGCTTGCGCCGCACAGGATGAAACGCTCGTCGTGTGCGAGATCTTCGACGGCGGCGCGGAAAGACGAGCGGATGGTGGTGCTGGTGATTGCCTCGCCGGTGGACAGCGTGTAGCGGACGGCGCGGCCCTTGAGCTCCGCGCACAGGATGCGTTCGGGGTCGAGCCGCCGAACGCCCTCGCGGCATTTCACGACAATGCCAGCGGTGCGATGGCGGGCGGCCAGCGAAAGCGCGCGGTCGAGCGCAGCGAACAAGGCCGGTTTCGCTACGGGCTTGACCAGGTAGTCTGCGGCGTGGACCTGATAGGACTCCACCGCGTATTCGCGCGAGATGGTGAGGTAGACAATGGGTGCGTCGAGGCCTTTCGCGCGCAGCTGAAGCCCGACGTCGATGCCAGATGAGCCGGGCATGATGACATCGAGCACGTACAGGTCGTAAGGGCAGGCTGCGGGCGGGGTGGCTGTACGCGGTGCAGCGGCGTAAGCGGAATGAGCGTTAGGGACGCGGTGTGCGAGGGAAGCGTTCGGGCCTGCGGAAACGCCGTTGTTCGGCGCGCTTGCCGCGTCAGGGAAAAGAGCGCTCAGCAGCGCAGCGCCCGAAGGATAGCGGTCGACCGTCGTGCCGTCGCGGCGTTCGCGCGCATATTCGTCGAGCAGGGCGCCCAGCGTTTCTCGCTCGGTTGCGTTGTCTTCGCAGAAAGCTATGGCGGGCACGGCGCTACCTCCTGGACGTAGGCGGTTGGTTAAGGCAAAATCCGTGCATTGTGCTACGGAATTAGCGCAAAAAAACCGTTTGAACAGGGACTCTGCACATAGTGCCACCTTTGTGCGACGTCCGCAAGCAAAACTCTGGCAACGAATGCCTCAACGCCCGCGCGCGAAAATGGTGGAGAACATGCCCTTCGCAAGGCCTTTTGCTATCATTAATCCACTTATAGCCACGAAAGAAGGACACCATGCTCGTCAGTGACGTTGAGAAACTTTACCCCTCCACCAAAGCGCTGGTGAAGGACAAAGTAGCGAGCCGACTGCATGCGAAAGACGACACGCTCTACAACTTTTCCGAAGAGGCGCAGGAATGCGCCCGTAACTATATGGGCTGGACGGACCTTGCCAGCAACCCGCCGTTGGACCTGGACGCTATCCAGGATTTCGCCGACGAAATGGTGGCGAAGGGCTTAAAGACCGTCGTGCTCATCGGCCAGGGCGGCTCCACGCAGGCGCCCATGACCATCACGAAGTACAACAAGGTTGACGCTGGCCGGGTCACGTTCAAGACGCTCGACTCGGATTCCCCGGTGCGCATGCGCGCCATGATGGCGGAGACCAAACCGGAGACCACGCTGTTCATCATCTCTTCGAAAAGCGGTGGCACGATCGAGCCGCGCCTTGCCCTGCGCGCAGTGCGCGCGGCGCTTTCCCAGGTGATGGAGGAAGAAGAAATCGTGCGTCATCTGGTCGCCATCACGGACCCTGGTTCTGACCTGGAGGCGCAGGCGAAGCGCGAAGGCTGGCTGGCCGTCTTTAACGGCGAGCCCACGGTGGGCGGACGCTTTTCGGCGCTGTCCGTCTTCGGTCTGCTGCCGGCGGCGCTTGTCGGCATTGACCTGCACGAATTCATAGAGCACGGTGCCGAAGCGGAGCGCATCTGCGCGGAGGACGCGGTGGACAACCCGGCCATCACGCTGGCGGCGTTCCTGTACGACAACTACATGGTCGGCCGCAATAAGTTCTGCTTCCTCACCCCGAAGCGCGGCCGCGTTCTGGGCTTGTGGATTGAACAGTTGGTGGCGGAAAGCCTGGGCAAAAACGGCAAGGGCATCCTGCCGAACATCGAGGTGGACTCACTCATGCTGCACCGCGACGCGGGCGACCGCAGCGTCATCATGTACCAGACGCGCACGGACCTGTGGGACGAGCGCAAAAACTTCGAGATGAGCCTGGCCTACATCGACAATGCCATCCCGCGCCTGAACTTCCGCATCGAGAACGTTTCGGAGCTGGCGGAGCACTTCGTCATGTGGGAGTACGCCATTGCCATGTGCGGTTACCTCATGAAGATCTGCCCGTTCGACCAGCCCGACGTGGCCTCCGCGAAGGCGGAAGTGCTGAAGATCCTGGCCGAAGGCCAGCCCGAGCCGGATTTCACACAGGATTTCCTGGACGATGTCTACATGGGCGAAGTCGAAGTGCGCCTGGGCGAATGCTTCAAAGGCATCACCGACGTGCGCGACGCGCTGAAGGCGCTGTTGAAGAGCATCGAGCCGGGCGACTACTTCGCGCTGAACGCGTTCTTGCCGTTCACGGGCGAAGGCCGCCGCGAAGCGCTGGAGGAGATTCGCCACGGCGTGGCGCAGAAGTGCGGCGTGACGTCGTGCTTGGAAGTGGGGCCGCGCTATTTGCACTCCACGGGCCAGCTGCAGAAGGGCGGCCCGAACAACGGCGTCTACCTGATCCTGTCCGCGGACGAGCTGAAGGACATCCCGCTGGACAAAGAGGCCGAAAGCCTGGGCGCGCTGGCGAAGGCGCAGGCTTCGGGCGATCTGCTCGTTCTCTCCGAGCGCGGACGTCGCTGCCTGCATTTGCACCTGCCGGACAACTCCAGCGTCACCCTGCGCCAGCTGGCGTGGATGATCGGGGAGATTCTGGACGGGAAACGATAGGGGCGGTGCCCAAAAGGAGGGGGCCGAACGGGTTGTTCGCCCCCCTTCGCCATCACTGTACCCTGTTCTCTTAACCTCACTTCTTAACCTCACTTTATGATAATGTGAGGTTAAGAAGTGAGGTTAAGAGATTCCTAACGCGCAAGGAGCTTGATCCGTGGCGCTACCGACAAGCATAAAGACCCTTTTCGGCGGAGGCATCGTCGAGTGGGCACGCATTGAGTTCAAGGCAACTTGGGATTCCCAAGCGTCCCTTAAAACTATCTGCGCATTTGCGAACGATATAGACAACTGGGGCGGTGGATACCTCGTTATTGGCGTTTCCTCGGGAAAAGATGGGATGCCAGGCGATTTCGTGGGCGTTCCAAACGAGAAGATAGATGCGTACCTGAAAGACATGCTCAACAAATGCAAGCTGATCCGGCCTGCCTACAACCCAATTACCGAAGTTGCGGAATACGAAGGCAAGCGCTTCATTGTCGTGTGGGCTCCCGGCGGCAGCATGCGTCCGTACACTTCCCCGAAAACACCGGGGAATAAAGCGAGCGAGCGCATTGCCTGGATTCGCAAAATGGCAAGCACGATCGAGCCATCGGAGGAAGAGAAGCGCGATCTGTACACTCTTGCGAACAACGTTCCTTTCGATGACCGAATCAACCATTCTGCCGAAGTGGCCGATCTCAGCCTACCGCTCATTGAAAGTTACTTGAAAGAGGTAGGCAGCTCCCTGTATGAGCGAGCGGGTTCGATGAATTTCGTCGAACTGTGCCGAAGCATGAGCATCGTTGATGGGCCTGACGAGTACGTGAAGCCGAAGAACGTAGGACTTTTGTTCTTTTCTCTCACTCCGGAAAAATGGATGCCGTACACGCAGATCGACATCGTCGAATTCCCTGACGGAGAGGGTGGCGACATTATCCGAGAGCATACGTTCAGGGGCCCCATACACCAGCAACTTCGCGATGCGCTGCAGTATCTGGAAAACAACGTGATGGTGGAAGTCGTGCTCAAACATTCTGACGTCGCGGAGTCCAGCCGTTTTCATAACTATCCATACGCTGCGCTTGAAGAGGCATTGTCGAATGCAGTGTATCATAAAGGGTACGACTCGCGCGAGCCCATAGAAGTGCGCGTCCTGCCCGACCGGATAGAAATCCTCAGCCATCCTGGGGCTGACCGCTCGGTAACGATGGAAGGATTACGTGAGTTCAGAGCAGTAAGCAGGCGTTACAGGAACAGGCGCGTGGGCGAATTTCTGAAAGAGCTGCGTTTGACCGAAGGCAGGAACACGGGGTTCCAAAAGATACTGAGGGCATTACAGGAGAACGGATCCCCCTATCCGAAGTTCGAGACCGACGAAGAAAGAATCTATTTCCTTACCACTCTTTACGCCAGGGATGCGTCTGACGGCGCGGCGAAAAGATGGCATGCAAGGACACGCGAGAGCGCGTCCGAGCAAAGGGCCCGGGCTATCGAAGAGCGACGGAACAGCATACTCGACTTCCTTTCCAAAAACCCTTCGGCTCGATTGCAAGATGTCAGCGAGGCTTTGGGCATTGCCAGAGGAACGCTCGATAGAGACGTCCACATTCTCAAGGAAATGAAATTGCTTTCGCGTGAAGGAGGTAGGCTGACAGGCACCTGGCACGTTTCTGGATAGGGCTTGGGATCCTTCTGTGCTGCCGGGCAATTCGCCGGGATGTCGACCTAAGGGTATGGCGGTGCGAAGAAGTACGTCTGCGGGTGTGGTCGCCGCACCCTGTTCTCTTAACCTCACTTCTTAACTTCACTTTATGACAATGTGAGGTTAAGAAGTGAGGTTAAGCGCCGTCGGCGGCGGCGCGGGCTGTCCGACGTTGCGTGTCTGCAGGCTTTCTGGCTTTCATGCGATGCCGCGGGTTTCTGGCGGTGTCGTGCGCGTCCGGGCTCTTCGTGGAAAGCGAAGACTTCGTTTCTCTGGGCGCCTGAATGATTCTCGCGCTGCGAGCGGACGCCCTGAGCTGTGCGGGCGCTTCCGCATTTCTCATATGCCCGGCGTTCTTTATGCGTCTGTGCGAGATTCCATATTGTATACAACATGAAAAAGGCGAGTCGGCCCGTCCGCGGTCGCCGAGCCGCGCCGCATGCCGCGTGCTGCACGGTGCGCAGGGCAGGACGCGCCGCATGCTGCGCCTCCCCGGAAGGGGCGCTAGGTGTTTAATGCCATGACGTTGTTTACGCGCAATGGATGACAAATAGGGATGACTCCCGCATGCTGTGAGTTGTCTACGCTTACGGCAGAGGGGGCCATCCCATGTCCCAACATCCTAACGCAAGGCTCACGCCGAGGGGGCGGGTGATAAAGTCAATATAAAAATCGACAATCGCGCCACCGTTCCCTCGTCACGGACGCAACTGCATAACCGTCATCGGCGCCACCGTACTTTCACCGCATTTGATTACCCCTCCCTCCTCTTGTCGGCCGGCAGATCCTTGAGCCTGTAGGACCTACCCGTGATCTTTATCAGCGTGCAGTGGTGGCAGACCCTGTCCGCGATGGCCCCCGCGGTCACCTCGTCCCCGAACACCTTCGCCCAGCCGCCTATGCCGACGTTTGTGGTTATGATGGTCGAGCGCTGCTCGTAGCGCGTCGACACCAGCTGGAACATGAGGTCGGCGCCCTGCTCGTCGATGTCGAGGTACCCCAGCTCGTCGACCACGAGGAGCTTCGAGTGCGCGTGGTACTTCAGCCTGTTCTTGAGTATCCCGCGCGACGAGGCGTCCTTCAGGCCCTCGACCAGCCTGGCGCAGTCGGTGAAGCGCACCTCGCGCCCCGCCTTGACCGCCTCGATGCCGATCGCCACCGCGAGGTGGGTCTTCCCCACGCCCGGGCTCCCACCAGCAGGACGTTCTCCGCCCCGTCCATGAACCGCAGCGTCGCCAGCTCCTCGACCTTGGCCCTGGGCACGCTCGGCTGGAAGGACCAGTCGAAGTCGGCTAGCGTCTTCACGTACGGGAAGCCCGACGAGCGTATGCGCTGGCGCATGATGCGCCCGCGCCTGGCGGCGACCTCCGACTCCGTCATCTCGGCCACGGCCTGCGCGAAGTCGCGCTCGCCGTCGGCGACCATGCGCACGTAGTCCGGCATGGCCGCGCACATCTGGTCGAGCTTGAGCTCGGAGAGGTTGGCCTGCGCCCTCATGTAGGGGCTCGACTCGCTCAGCGCCGCCATGCTACTCGCCTCCCAGCCGGTCGAGGAGCTCGAGGTTCGCGCGGGCCGCCTTGCGTATGTCGGAGTCGCCGAACCAGGACTTGCCCGGCAGCGCCTCGACGTAGTGCTCCTCAGCGTAGACGATGGGGCCGGCCGCCTCCGCCGCGTCGTGCACGGCGACCTCCTCCCCGTCGAGCGTCACGCGCGCCTGGCCGGAGGGCATCGCGATGACGTTGGCCCTCTTGCCGATGCAGGAGCGCGGCACCGACCACTGCCTCCCGGCCGCGCGCACGAGCATGGTCGCGGGCACCCTCTGCACGCTGACGCTGCCGATCATGCCCTGCAGCACGCGCAGGTTCCCGATGGGGCGCAGGTGCTCCTTCTCCTTCATGAACAGCACCGCCGGCGGCAGCCCCGTCGTCTCGTTGGGCTCGGCGTTGCTCCTCGCCTCGATGCGCGCGATGGCGTCGACGATGCCCTGCTCGCCCTCGAAGTCGTGGTTGTAGGCCAGGAGCCTGTTCACGAAGCGGTTCGAGCTCTCGTCCTTGCCCTTGGTCTGCGGGGTCGACACCCTGCAGATCTTCAGCTCGAAGCCGGCCTCCTTGGCGAAGCGCCACGCGCGCTCGGACCTGACGCGCCGGCCGCCCGAGAACGTGACGAGCGCGCCCATGTTGTCGGTGACGGCCTCCTCGGGCATCCCCCCGAACCGGACGAACGTGGACAGCAGGCAGGCGAGCAGGTCGTCCTCGGTGCGGGTCCTGGAGTAGATGAAGCGGTGCGAGCGCGAGAAGCCGAGCACCGCGCTGAACACGTTGAACCCGAAGACCTCGCCGTTCGCGTCCACCATCTCCAGACCCTCCTTCCAGTCGAACTGCAGCTGGCGGCCGGCCGGCGTCTCGAAGCGGGGGTGGGCTTCGGGCTCGGACGCGGAGGCGCACTCGATGCCCCGCTCCCGGCAGTGCTTCGTGAAGGCCCCGTACTTGGGCAGCGCCGCGTCGGGGTGCCGGTCGAGCAGGAACTCGTGCATGGCCTTCTTCGTGACCCCCGGCATCGCCGCCTTGCGCTCTATCACGTCCCTGAACTCGTCGAACGCGCTTTCCTTGTCTCGCCTGCGGTCTTCGACCTCCTCTCCCCGGCGCCAGTACTTCGCGACCGTCTGCCTGTGCAGCCCGTACTTCCTGCCGATCTGCGTGAAGTTCGGTTTGAGGCCGAGCTGCCTGTACATGTTCAGCTCTCCCATCACGTTCCTCTCCAATCGTGCTCCTTCCAACGCCATCGCCGTCGGGAGCAAGCTTATTTCCGGTAGCGCGATTGGCGAAAGTACGGTAGCGCCAATGTCGAGAATGCAGTAGCGCGACGGATGGGGTGCGGTAGCCTAACTGTCGATTTTTATGGTAGCGGTATCAGCGGGAAACGCTCGTCTCCCGCATAGGGTCCGGAGCCGGCGTGGCCGAGACCGCCCGCCAGATGGGCGTCAGCCGCCAGACCGCCTCGAAGTGGCTCGCCCGCGCCCGGAGGGGCGAGTCGATGTCCGACCGGCCGAGCAGGCCCCGCGCGCTCGCCAGGCGGACGCCGCCCGAGGCCGAGGCGAGGGTCCTCGAGGCGAGGCGCTCCATGCTGCTCGCCCCGCTCGCGCTCGCCGCCGCCACGGGGGTGCCGGCGCGCACATGCGCGAGGATCGTCGCGCGGTCCGGGCTGCCGAGGCTCGCCGACGTCGACCGCGTGACCGGGGAGGTGCGCCGCCGCGGCCCGGCGACGCCCGTGCGCTACGAGCGCGAGCGCCCCGGGGAGCTCGTCCACGTCGACGTCAAGAAGGTGGCGAGGATCCCCGACGGCGGCGGCTGGAGGGCGCTCGGGCGCGGCGGCGACCCCTCGAAGGGGCACTCGGGCGCGGGCTCGTCGTGCCTGCACGTGGCGGTGGACGACTTCAGCAGGGTCGCCTACGCCGAGCTGCTGCCCGACGAGCGCAAGGGCACGTGCTCGACGTTCATGGCCCGGTGCGCCGCCTTCTTCGCCGGCCTCGGGGCCCCGGTCGAGCGCGTGATGACCGACAACGGCTCCGGCTACCGCAGCCGCGGGTTCAACGACCTGCTCGAATCCCTGGGGATCCGCCATGTCTACACGAGGCCGTACAGCCCCTGGCAGAACGGCAAGGTCGAGCGCATGAACCGCACGCTCGCGCAGGAGTGGCAGTACGGGCGGGCGTGGGACAGCGAGGCCGGGAGGGCCTCCGCCCTCCCGGCCTTCATCGACCGCTATAATTGGGAGCGTCCGCACAGCGCGTGCGGGGGGCTTCCGCCCATGTCGCGAATTGTCGGCGTAAACAACCTATTGGCACACAACAGCTAGTCGACGATCGACTCGACTTTGATCCAGTATCGGAGTGTTTTCTCTGCGAGAGGGTGGTTGAAGTCGACTTTCACAACATCGTCGTACGCTTCTAAGACGCGTACTGGAATCTGCTGCCTGGATGCGGGGTTCGTCCAAGCGAACACATCGCCCTTTGCGAGCTCCTCAACCGGACCGTAAGTCATCGCTTTGGAGGGGCAGTGCTGCACGCGCATCGGCTCGCGTCCCTTTGCCGTGCGCTCCGCGCGCAAGTCGTACAGGCCGATCGGGGTGGGAACGATCGGGGTGGGAATATAGTTGCATTTGTAGATCCCCGTGCCGTCCTCAACTTCCCAAGGACCTTCCTCGAGCACTTTGCTGCCCTGGTCGCCTACGGGATAGCTGCGCTCCTCTTTGCAGGTGACCTTGCATGATTGGCAGTGACCTTTTGGGACCTTAAGTACGTAGTATGCTCAAGCTTGATCGGCTTTTGGCGAGCTACGTACAAATTGTCCTTTCGAACGGGTGGGGTCGCTCTTTCGTTCGCATAGTATACTGGTACCGTCGATCGAAGGAGACTCTCCATGCGCTACGTGCTCAACAGCCAGTTCGTCCTGCGCGGCTGGAAGCGATTGCCCTGGGCGGTCATGCATCGGCCGGAAAACTCGGTGCGATTTCTCGACGCCTCGACGTTCCGTGCGCTCGAGCTCTGCGACGGCGCAATCGACTTCGATCTTCCGATCATCACCGATCGCCTGCGAGAGATCGTTATGGAGCTCGAGCGCTGGGGCGTGGTGCGCGCCCTCGCCGATGGAGAGCACGCCGCGCTTGCGCACGATCAGCGATACGCGCGCTACCCCAACCGCTTCATCGAGACGGCGCATTGGTCCATCACGGGCCGTTGCAACTATCGGTGTCGCCACTGCTTCATGGACGCGCCGGGCGCGAAGCTCGGCGAGCTCGATCATGATACGGTGATGGACATCGCCCGCCAGATCGTAGAGGCTGGCATCCTGCGCGTGAGCCTCACCGGCGGCGAGCCGCTCGTGCGAGGCGACTTCCTCGAGATCGTCGGCTTCCTCGCCGAACACCATGTGCTCGTCAGCCAGATCTACTCCAACGGGCGGCTGGTGACCCGCGAGCTGCTGGAGACGCTCGCCGATCTGGGCGTTCACCCCGAGATCAACATGAGCTTTGACGGCACGGAGGGCTGGCATGACTGGCTGCGCGGCGTCGACGGGGCGACCGACGACGTCCTGCGCGCCTTCGACCTCTGCAGCGAGATAGGCTTTCCCACGGGTGCGGAGATGTGCTTGCACAAGGGCAATATCCATACCTTGCGCGATAGCGTGAACCTGCTCGCTGAGCACGGCTGCTCCTCGCTCAAGACCAACCCCGTCGCTTCGACCGATGCATGGGAGAAGCACGGACGCCGGGACTACGATCTCTCCACCGAGGAGGTTGCAGAGGCCTACCTCGGCTATATTCCGCATTATTTCGAAGACGGCATGCCGCTCTCGATCATGCTCGGCGGTATGTTTTCGTGCGAAAAAGGCAGCGTCGACTGGTACATCCCGCGCGCGCGTTTTGCCGTATGCGACGCGGAGACCGATCCCGACGAAGACGTCGAGGAGGCGTGCCTTGCCGCCTGCGTATGCGGCCACGCCCGCACGACGCTCTACATCTCTCCGGAAGGGCGCATGCTCCCTTGCATGCCTCTCTCGGCTCTTCCTGACCAGAGCGGCTTCCCTACTGTGCAAGACGTCGGCCTTGCGCAGGGGCTCTCCGACTCCGAATACCTCAGGCTCATCACCACGACGGTGGCAGAATACCTCGAGCGCAACCCCGAGTGCGCGGCGTGCGAGTTCCGCCTTTCTTGCGGGGGCGGTTGCCGCGGCAGCGCGCTGCTCACGACTCGCGACGACGCCATGGCGCCCGATCGGGCGATATGCGCCCTCTACCGCGGAGGCTACTACGACCGGGTCCGGGAGGTGGCGCAGAGCGCCGTGGCGGCGCGAGGCAAAGGAGAGGCGATCGTCGGAGGTGACGAGGACGACAAGCGCGGGCGCGCGTCGTTGGTGGAGTCAGGCCGCGTGGCCGAAGCGGAGAACGAAAGGAGACCATCGTGAACGAGAACCTGAAGGCGTTCTTTAGAAAAGCGAGCGAGGACGACGAGCTGAAGAGCCGTCTCGCCGATGCGGTCGGCCAGGGGATCGAAGCGGGCAACGAGGCGATCGTCGCCATCGCGCGCGAAGCCGGCTTCGACGTGGGCATAGACGACATGAGGGAGCTGCAAGACATGAGCGAAGAGCTCGACGAGGAGGAGCTTGCCCAAGTCTCCGCTGCCGGCTCAAGCGGCGGCGGCACCGCGCCGGGGACGTACACGAAGACGCCGTGCACATGCTACACATACGGCTCTGGGAGAAAGAGCGCATGGAAAACTAGTTGGAAAGTACTGCCGTGTGAATGCTACATTTATGGTGAAGGCCACGACTCTCCTTACTACGACACCGAAGAAAACCCTTGCTATGGGGACCTTGATTGCACGTGCTTCCACGTCGGCGTCGGTAAGGCAACAATACCGGTTCCACGTCCCTAGCAAGGATGACGGTAAGCGCTCTGCTGGAGCATGAGCGTAGCCGGCGGCAAAGGACAACGCTTCTCGCGCCCGCCGTTCTGCGTAAGACGGCTTTTCGCCGCGAAAAAGAAAACAGGCCGGAAGGCGAACCTTCCGGCCTGCATCGTCTCTGGAGCCAACGAGCGGATTCGAACCGCTGACCTACGCATTACGAGTGCG
>DVGB01000107.1 GCA_018712955.1 Candidatus Aveggerthella stercoripullorum | reverse complement strand
GCACGACCCGTTTGCCCCGTCCTTCTGGATCCTTATCCCGTCCCTTTGGGTCCCTTAGTCGTACGCTTGATAGTTATATTTAGTTAACTTATCATTGCGAACAGGGAGCCTACCTCCAATACGGAAACCGGAGACACTCCCGAAACGAACGAGGACGATTTCGAAACCCGAACGAGGGAGGGGATCTGCGTGGGCACATTGCGGTCGGGCATGCCGCAGCATCTGCGGACGTTCGTCGAGCCGCAGGTGGAGCAGCTCTCCCTTGCCATGGAGCCCATCCGCTGCGGGCTGTACGGGACGCTTCCCAAATCGCTCGGAGAGGGATTCCTCTGGACCGTCCCGCTCGGAGACGACTGCCTCGTAAGCATGCACTCGCTACGCTTGAAAAAGCCTCTCATGCTCGAGGAACGCCCGACCGACTTCTCCTGCATCTTCTCGGGATCGCGCGCAACGTTCCTCTCGCTGCCAGGCGCAGGCGCCTCCTCGCCTGAGGAAACAGAGAACCTCGCAGCGTTCTCGCAGACAGGCGGGACAACGCGCTGCCTCATGCAGGCGGGCGTGCTCTACGAGTCGACGAGCGTCACTTACACGCCTGATTATTTCGACAAGCTGGCAAAGGCGTTCCCGGGCGATTTCGGGAATGCGCGCGAAACAATGCGATCGTTCGACCCCGCAAACCCTCCCGCCGAAATGCGGTTCATCCTGCGTTCGTTTTCGCCGGAGCGCGCCACGTTGCCGGGTGCCGCGCCCTACTTCCATGCCAAGGCGCTCGAGGCGCTGTCCGTGCTTTTGGCACGCTCCAACGCAGCTGAACCAAAAACGCAGCGCGAAGACCGCGCCCTTGTCGAACAAGCCGAAGCTCTCATGTCAGCGCGCTTCACCGAACACCTCACCGCCCAGTCCATAGCGACCGAGCTGTACGTGAGCCGCTCTAAGCTCTGCGAGGCGTTCCGCCGCGTGCGCGGCAAAGGCGCGGCCGAATGCCTGCGCGAAGAACGGATGAAGGCGGCCCGCCAGCTGCTCGCCAGCGGCACGGCAAGCGTCGCTGAGGTCGCGCGGGCGGTCGGCTACGCGCGCGCATCCTCGTTCGACGAGGCGTTTCGCCGCGAGTCCGATTGCTCGCCCACCGAATGGCGTCAGGGTGCTGCGAAGCAATAGCCCCGAACGAGAAGCGAACGGCGCCGCCCGAAAGAGGCGCAGCTTTTCGGAGCATGCGCGGCCGTTCGGAGTTGCACACCTTCGTGGTTCCGTCACAATGGAGCATAGTTTCATAAAGCTAACTATTAAGACGGAACGCGCAGGCGCCCGCGGCGTCCTGCGGGGAAGGACCCAACATGGCAAGCAGCAACGCCGCATCCCCCACCACCGCGAAAACAGGCGGCAGGCTTGGCGGCAAGGATCTCATCAACATCGGCATCTTCACAGCAATCTACTTCGTCGTCGTGTTCGCGGTGGCATGCCTCGGGTTCGTCCCCATCCTCATGGCGGCAATCTGCGGCATCATCCCGCTTATCGCAGGAATCCCTTACCTGCTCTTCCTCACCCGCGCCCGCAAGTTCGGCATGATCACGATCCTGGGACTGCTCACCGGCATCATCATGTTCATCACCGGCATGGGATACTTCTCCATCGCCACCGGCCTTGTCTGCGGGCTTGTCGCCGACCTCATCTGGAAGTCGGGCGGATACGCCTCCGCGTCACGCGCCGTCGTGTCGCACGGCGTGTTCAGCTGCTGGATTATCGGCAATTTCCTGCCGTTTCTCATCACAGCAGACACGTACCTGCCTACCGTCCGCGCGCAGTACGGCGACGCCTACGTCGACGAGCTCATGACCTACCTGCAGCCGGAGATGTACCCGGTACTGCTTCTCGCCTGCTTCGTCACGGGCATCATCGGCGGCTTCATCGGGCGCGCCATCCTGAAGAAGCACTTCGAGCGCGCGGGCATCGCGTAGCTCCGCGAAGGGAGAGGCAGGCAGTCCATGGAGTTTCTGCAGTCGGGCGCCGGCGAACGCACGGTGCGTCTCGATCCGCGTACAAAAGTCGCGCTGCTGTTCGCTGTGTCGACAGTGCTTCTGCTCGGCGGCAACGGGCCAGTAATGTTCGCGGTGCGCACGACGATGCTCCTGTTCCCGTTCGCGCTGCTCGCGTTCTCGGGACGCGTACGCGCCGCCGCGCTCATGCTCGCGGCGTACCTCGGCACCTACGCGCTCGCCGTCTTCGCCGCGCCCGTGCTCACCGGTATCGCCAACGCCGTCGTCGTGGCGAGCGCAACCGTCGTCTCGCGCTTCGTGCCCACGCTCGCGCTCGCGTACTTTGTGTTCGCAACGACCACGGTATCCGAATTCATGGCGGCAATGGCCCGCATGCGCATGCCCGACTGGATCACCATCCCGCTGTCCGTGCTGTTCCGCTTCTTCCCCACCCTGGGAGAGGAAGCGCGTGCAATCGGCGCTGCCATGCGCATGCGCGGTATCTCCCCGCTGAGAAACGGCGTCGCCTACCTCGAGTGCGCGCTTGTCCCGCTCATGAGCTGCGCTGTGTCGATCGGCGAGGACCTGTCCGCCGCCGCGCTCGCCCGCGGACTCGGCGGCCCCGTGAAGAGGACGAACGTCTGCGCCATCGGGTTCGGAGCGCTCGACATCGCGGTGATAGCCGTGTCAGCCGCCGCGACGGCAGCGCTCGCAGGAAGCCTTGCTTTTCCTGGGGTGATCGCATGAGCGGTGGAGTTCGCGAAGGCGCACCTGTGCTTCTCATGGACAACGTATCGTTCTCCTATGCAGGCGGGCGGAGCGGCGCTGGCGTCGCGGGCATTTCCCTTTCGCTTCGCGCCGGCGAGGTCGCGCTCCTGTGCGGGCGTTCTGGCTGCGGCAAGACCACCGTCACACGCCTCGCGAACGGGCTCGCTCCGCATTTCTACGAAGGAACCGAAACCGGCACCGTGCGCGTATGCGGGCTCGACGTAGCGCGCGCGGAGCTCTGGGAGACCGCGCGGCTCGTCGGAAGCGTGTTCCAGAACCCGAAAAGCCAGTTCTACAATGTGGATGTCCGCGGCGAAATCGCGTTCGGGTGCGAGAATCTGGGGTTCGACCCCGCCGACATCGAGCGTCGGGTGGACGACGCGACGCGAGCGTTCGACCTCGCGCCCCTGCTCGACGCGAGCCTCTTTTCGCTTTCGGGCGGACAGAAACAGCGCGTGGCGTGCGCGAGCGCCACGGCGACGTCGCCTCGGCTCATCGTGCTCGACGAGCCGTCGTCCAACCTCGACTTCGAAACGATTGCCCGGCTTCGCGCGGCAATCGCGCGCTGGAAGGCATCGGGAGCCGCCGTGCTTGTCGCCGAGCACCGTATACATTACCTTGACAGCCTCGCCGACCAGGTGATCTACCTTGACGAGGGACGCATTGCGCATCGGTGGAGCGGCAAGGAGTTCGCGCGCCTCGAAGATTCTGAGCGCGTACGGCTCGGCCTGCGGGCACGCAGCGCCGTCGAAGCACTCCGATTCCCCAAGCGCGCGAAGTCCGCGCCCCCTGCTCCGCGCCATTCCAACGATGCGTCCGATAATCTGGCACCGCAAAAGGCGCCGAAACCCGAAATGCCCCCGATTCGCTTTGAGAACCTGACGGCGGAATACCGGAAGAACGGCGCGTTCGAACGTGCCCTCGACGTACCGTCGCTCGAGCTACCGCGGACAAGCATCACCGCGCTCATCGGCCCGTGCGGCGTCGGCAAATCAACCTTCGCCGAAGCCGTCTGCGGGCTCAACCGATGCGGAGGCATCGTCGAACTTGACGGCGAACGTCTGGGGAAACGCAATCGACACCGCCGATGCTTCATGGTCATGCAGGACGTGAATCACCAGCTATTCGCAGAAAGCGTGCTCGACGAAGTGTTGCTCGGCATGACGGGCGATGACCGCGAAAAGCGCGCACTTGACATCCTGCAAGACCTCGACCTCGACGAGCTCGCGACAGAGCACCCCCTCTCGCTGTCGGGCGGACAACGCCAGCGCGTCGCGATCGCCCAGGCGCTTGCCACCGACCGCCCCCTCATCGTCTACGACGAGCCCACGAGCGGCCTTGACTTCGCCCATATGCGCCAAGTCGCCGATACCATCCGCCGTGTGCGGGACCGCGGCGCCACGCAGGTCGTCATCACGCACGATCCAGAGTTCGTGCTCTCATGCTGCACGCATGTTGCAGCAATGGAGAGCGGGCGCATCGCGGACGTTTTCCCGCTTCGCGAGGAAACCGTCAATCGCCTCGCCAGCCTCTTCCTTGCATACGAACGCGTCGAACAGAGCGCGGGTTCGCCCACGCGCGACCAGCCCAAAGGGACGGGGTAAACGGGTCGCACGCGACCCGTTTACCCCGTCCCTTTGGGTCCTCTAGGTCGAGCGACCGTCCATCCGAGGACCTTCCTCAATCATCCCGACCAGCAGAAAGGACATGCCCGTGACCGTGTTCGACATCCTTGCCAAGCGAAACGCCGACAAGCTGCGCGCCGTCAGCGCGGACGGCGCGTCCGTCCGCTACCACCTGCGCATGAGCGACGGCGTCGTAGGCATCATCGACACGTTCGAACTGCTCGACGGCGTGTCCCTCATGTTCAACAGCATCCCCCGGGGAACAGCCGAATGGGGCGATGTCGAACCCCGCGAGCTGCAGATCGACTGGTGCCTGCGCGGGCGGTTCGAGCTCGAGACCGCAAATGGGCGGACAATCCGCCTGGGCGAGGGCGAGCTCGCCTTCCACGACGAGCGCGTGCGCAAGCGCGTCATGTCGTTCCCCGCACCGCTGTACACGGGCCTCACGCTCAGAATCAATCGGTCGGCCGGGGCGGCGGCGCTCGAGCGCGCCCTTCCCGAATGCGCTATCGACCTCGACGGGCTCACGCGCAGGCTCACGGGGGATGGCGGGTGCACAATCTGCACGCCCGACCCCTCGATGCGCGCGCTCCTCGCATCATTCTGGGACGTCGACGAGCGCGCACCCCTTGCGCGGTTGCGCCTCAAGGCGCTTGAGCTCGTCGCCCTTGCCGACGCAACGCCGCACCTCTCCCCTCGCGCCGAAAGCTACCAGCGAAAGGACGCGATCGAATCGCTCGAACGTGGCATGAAACTCCTGGAGTCGGATTTCGAGCAAGATGTGACGCTGTGCGACGCGGCGAACGCGGCGCACCTGAGCGTGTCGTCCTTCAAAGAGCGATTCGCCAAAGCGTTCGGAATCCCGCCCATGGCGTACCGACGCCAGTGCCGCCTCGAGCATGCCGCCCAACTGCTCGAAACCACCAATGAGGGCATCGCGCAGATTGCGCTTTCAGTCGGATACCGCAACCCAAGCAAGTTCTCGGCAGCTTTCGCTGCGACCTTTTCGCGCTCGCCCTCCGAATACCGCGCGCTGCATCGAAGCGACAAGCGCGTGCATGGGCGAACCGATTCAGCTTCGTGAGCAAAACGAAAATGCCCGTGCCCTATCGGATGCACATGCCGAAGCCTGAACATCCAAGACTAAATGATCCTTTCCGCAGCACCTCTGCGAAAAGATTTGAGATGCGCGGCAAGCTTCGCAAAGGAATCGCTTGAGAGACAGTGCTCCATACGGCATGCCTCGCTTGAAGCGGTCTGCGCATCAACGCCGGCGGATTCGAGCAAATCGCTGAAGAATACGTGGCGCTCGAGAACCGACTCCGCGATGCGCATGCCATCCTCCGTCAACCGCACGTCATGGTCGACCACCTCGACAAAGCCGCGCGCCGTGAGCAAGCCGATTGCCTTCGACACGCTTGGCTTCGAAACGTCGAGCAGCTCCGCGACATCGACGGCACGAACAGCTCCTCCCCTCCGTCTGAGAACGAGGATCGCTTCGAGGTAGTCCTCCTGGGATTCATACGTGCGCATAGACCGCCTCCCGATTTTGGTGCTGCGGCGCCTGCGCGCCGTCGGCATTCCCCAACAAGACGGCACCTTCAAAGCAACTCCCGTCTCATTAAGAGTTAGATAAAGCTTACTACAGTGTATGCACAATCGAAGCGAAGCCGACATAGTGCGCCCGATTCGAGCAGAATTCCGACGAATCGGGCTATTCCGCCACATTCCTTCGCGGCAGAACGGTTGCCTTATCCGAAGAACGCCTCACGAACCTCAGCCGCACGGTCCCCCGATACGACGACATCGCGCACCACAACGCCTTCCTCGATCCTCACGATCCTCGTGCAGCAGCTTGCGATGAATTCGAAATCGTGCGTGATAACGAAGATGGCTCTTCCACCCAAGGCGAGCCTCTCGACCGCCTCTGCGGTTCGCTTCATATTCGCACCGTCCAAGCCGCTTGTCGGCTCATCGAAAAAAACGAGCTTCGCACCTTTCGCAATGGCGGCAGCGATGACGACGCGCTGTTTCTGGCCACCCGACAACGATGCAGGATGACGATTCGCAATCTCCATCAGGTCGAACGCCGAGCACGCTTCCTCGACCCGAGCGTCGACGTCCGCATCTTCCTCTATTCCGAGCTTTAGCTCTTCCTCGACGCTTTCCGCAAACAGCTGGTAATCGGCATCCTGCATGACAAAGCTCGCTAGCCTCCGGCGTTCCTTCGTAGAACAAGAGCGTCCCGACACGAGCACCTCCCCACCCGTCTGCTTTCGCAGGCCGCATAGAACGCTGGCGAGCGTGCTCTTGCCGGCGCCGTTTCCGCCGACCACGGCGACAATTTCGGAAGGACAAATCGAAAGATCGATTCCGTCAAGCACGTACGGGCCCCGCCGCCTGTACGCAAAGCGCAGACCGCGCGCTTCCAGCAGCGGCGCTCCCTTGGCTGCACGACGAACGTCCGGCACCGAAAGCCGCTCTGGGTAGAGGCTCCTCAGTCCGAGACAGGCGATATCGTCCTCTGATGCCGAACGTAGGTCGTTCATAGTCGTTTCGGCAACCTTCTTCCCATCCCCCATGATGACGACGCGGTCGACGACGTCCCTCAAATAGTGCAGCCGGTGCTCGGCGACCACGATGGTCTTGCCGACCCTTTTGAGATGCGCGACGATTTCGCCGAGCTGAGCGGTCGATGCGGAGTCGAGGTTCGCGGAAGGCTCGTCGAACACGAGGACGTCGGGCGCGAGCGCGCATGCCGACGCTATGGCAACGCGCTGCCTTTCCCCGCTTGAAAGCTCGAACACGCTCCTTTCCAGCAAGTCGGTTGCTCCCAGGTCGACCGCGGACAGCGCAACGCGATCGAGGATCTCGTCGCGCGGCAGCCCCATGTTCTCGCAGGAAAACGCGATTTCGCTCGTCGTGTCGGTCGTGAAAAACTGGCTGCGCGGATCCTGGAAGACGCTCCCAACGGTTCGGGCCAGTTGCGCCGCGGAATACGCCGTGACCGGCTTTCCCCCTACAAGGACATCGCCTTCGAGTCGTCCCTCGTAAAACAAGGGAGCGAGTCCGTTGACGAGCCGCGAAACCGTCGTCTTGCCGCAGCCCGACGGGCCGGCGAGCAGGACACACTCTCCCTGCTCAATCGTCAGGTCAAAGCCCTCGACGCTTGGGCAAGACGCCCCAGCATAGGTGAACGTGACGTTCTTCAGCTCGATCATAGTGCGATCCTCCATACGATGATGCCGCCGACCGGCCCCGCATCCATAGCGATCACGCACACAACGAAAACCGCAAACAACGCCATGGCTGCGTAATCCCTGGCTCGAAGGCGCACGTCTCGGACGGACGTCCTTTTCGCATCGTTTTCAATACCCCTGCTCACCGCCGATGCGGCGAGCTCGTCGGCAACCTTGAGGCACCGCATAAGCAAAGGAACGAGGATGCGCTCGACAGCCAGAAACGGATGAGCCGCAATCCCCGGTAGAGATGCATCGATCCCGCGCATCCTCATCGTGCTCTTGATGCACCGGTACTCGAGCCCGAGCGTCGGGATGTAGCGCACCATCACCGCGAGGGGTATCGTGGCGACGCGCGGAAGGTGCATCCGCTCGAGAGAGGCGATGAGCTCGCCCGTGCGAACGCTCGACACGAACCACCAGGAAAGCGTCACCACCGGGATGAACTTGAGCAGAGTGAACCCGACGACAAGCAGAATCGTCGAAAGCCCGGGCAGGCGCAATGCGGCAGTAATCGCGATCACCACGTTCAGCGCAACGTAGGCAACCGCACATCTAACCCCGACGATGGCAAAACCTGCGGCCGACACGAGCGCGATCGAGGCAGCGAGAAGTACGAGTACGGTAATCTCCCCTCGCGAGGCGAGGCATACCGTGCTCGTAACGAGGATGAGCAGCAGACGAGTGCGCGGATCGAGACCGGCAGGGCCCTTCGGAAACGCAGCGATGCGCCCCCTCGCCTCCTTTGCCGCTTTCCAAACGCCGCGGCGTTCCCCTTCTGCCCTATTGTCCATGTGGCGCGACTCATCCGCCGCGTCCAGTAGCGGCATCGCTTCCCCCGGCATCCCGTCTCCCTAGCGTCCAGATTCCGCGACGAGACCGGCACGGATGAAATGCTTGCAAAGAATTCTGCGCCCGACGAAGGCCCCGGCGATAGCCACGAGAATCCCTGCGACGGTGAGCACAACGAGCATGGGGTCGGAGACGAACGCGTTGAGCGCCTCGGAGTATTCGGCCGGGATCCCGTTGCGAACCATGACGTCATTGAATGTATCGCGCATGAGGACGATGGCGCCGCCGTAGCCGAACGAAAGACCCGCGACGGTGGCGGCATAGCCCGCGACCATGCGACGGAAACTCCGAGGATTCCCCCACATGATGGCGTCGGCGACGACGCTCATCACCATGAAGCAAAGGACAACGAACCAGAACGTCCCCATGACGAGGAAAAGAACGCTATAAACGATACCTGCCACCGTGAACACACCGCGTTTAGGGACTTTCGCAAGCATGAGCATATAGACGATGCCGTTCGGAATCGCAGCGATGATCGGATAGAGCGGATTCGTGATCGGAGACATGCCGCACAGAAGACCGATAACCATGCACACAGCACCAGCCACAGCGCCGAGAACGCCGACGAGCACGAGATCTTTGACGGACAGCTTCGATTGGTTGTTCTGATGAGATTCCATAGAGCCTCCTGATAAGAGCGTGATCAGTACGGCCCTATTAAAAAGTTTGCTAAAGCTTACTACAACCCGATTCCGGTATCGTTCAGCCCAAAACCGAGCGAACACGAAGCGCGCGCTTCTTTCGGGAGGATTCCGAACCTCTTCTTGAACGCCTCCGAAAAATGGCTCGGGTTGGAGTACCCAACCCAGCACGCGACCTCGGACACTCCCACATCGCCTTCCCGAAACAACCGAAGAGCGGCTTCAAGTCGCAAGGATACGACGTAAGAATGTATCGTGGTTCCGTACATTTCCCGGAATCCCCGTGAAAGCTTCGACTCGCTCATGCACACCTCGCGGGCAAGCTCCGGATAGGTCGGCGGATGAGCGTACCGTTCCTCGAGAATCCGTTTCGCGGCAGCGATGGCGATCCGGTCGGTTCGCGAGACGACGGCAGCCCTGCGCGAAGGCGAAACGATCTCAGAAAGCGCTTCGGCAACGACCTCGCATGCCTTCCCGTAGCGGTAGATACCCGGCAGGGCGCAGTCGTGCGGCTCGATTTCAATCTGCTCCAAAAGCGCCTTCATACGAGGCGTCATCTCGTTGCACAAAAAAGGTCGGCCAGACGGAAGGACGTCCACAACGCGAGAGGCATCATTGCCGATGAGGCTCTCCGCCGCCCGTCTTGAAAGAGTGATGCAGAGAAACCGGTAGCGCGCGCCTGCAAGGTACTCAATCGAGTCGGACGAGGATCCTGCCTGAACGTAGTAACCGCCCTGATCAATCGTCATCGGCCGCTTCGAGCTCCGCCACGTCACCCCGTCTCCAAGGCAAAACCCGAACAGGATTGCGTCATGGCATGCTTCGTCGGCAAAGAACACATCCCTGTTGAAGCACATCGAGTGAGCATAGACCGACAGCCCCGAACGAAAGCAAACGGAGCGGATCGTCCCCTTGCCCGTTCCGTCCGCTATCGCATACGGCGTCGGGCAGCGTCCAGCGACGGCGCGCGCATGCGCGTCGTAGACTCCTTTGTCGGAAAACGTCTCGCATCCCATGGCCCAATCCCTCGAACGGCGTGGCTGATTCGGTACGATGATAGCCAAGGATAACTTTTCTGGCAAGAATCGAAACACCTCGAGGAAACGGCTCTTTCGCTTGCCGATGCAACAGAGCAGCGGCTCGTTTCTCCATTGTAAAGTTAGATTTGGCTAATTTATAATGTGGCGAAATCGCCCCTTTGGAAGCGGAGGTCTACCATGACCATCGGATTCGCCCTTGGACTCGTCGGCGCCGCCCTCATGTTCGTCGGCGACATGCTGCTCTACTTCACGTCCGGCCGCTACGACATGGACGGCACGCTTCGACCGTACATGGAGATCATGCGCGGCGTTTCTGCGCGGCGCGTGTTCGTCGGCGGCACCCTCGGGCCCGTCGCTGTGCTCCCCTACGTGCTCGGCTTCCTCGCGCTGCCCGCCCTCGCCGTGACCGAAGTCGGCACAATCGCCATCACAGTTGCAGCGCTCTTGCTCGCGTTCGCCCTCTCGTGCGGCGGCGCCTACCACGCGCAGTACGTCTTCCTCTCCATCATCTCGAAATCAGGCCATGAAGACCTCTACGATCAGGTCTCAGACAACATCATGGCACTCTCGAGACTCGCGCTCCTGCCGCTCTACGGCGGGATGATCGTGCTTGCCATAGCCGTCGTCGCGGGGCAAACGGCGCTGCCGCCGTGGTTCGCGGTGCTCACCCCCGCTGTCACGATGCTTCTGAACTTCATCTGGATGCGCGCCCCGCAGCCTGCGCGCTGCGTGCTCTTCGGCGGTTGGAACAACCTCGTGTTCGTCATCCTGTTCGCAGCTCTTCTCGCATGGGCGCTCGCAGCGGGAACGTAGACGCTAGCAAAAAGGTTCGTTGCTTTTCTCGTCAAAATAGGCTGCGGATTATCGCCTACAGCCTATTGCGGCAAACTCCAACAACGAGAAAAGGGACGAGATAAGAAAAAGTGTTGGCAGCCTTTTCTCGCCCGACCGCGCAGCGCGCACCTTCCACCCTATCGGCGACGCAGCCCGCGCTCGCACCCCATCCCGCCGTTCGGCCGGATAACGCATTTCACGCTTTGTGCTTCACGCTCTGTGTTCCGAATCCAAAAGGACGGGGTAAACGGGTCGCGGGACAATCTCGCTCGACCCGTTTACCCCGTCCCTTTGGGTCCCGCGACAGCAAAAACGCCGATTCTGGACGGAAAGGAAAACTGAGAAGCGTCAAAGTCGTGATCGCGATCGGCAAAAGGGCTCGCGCAGAAAGAGCCTACACCGCAGGACATCTCTCACCTGGGAAAACGCCATAGTGTGCGGAATCTTCGTAAACCCATCCCCTTCCGTTCGCCCCGCGTGCCCCATTTCATGCTTCTCGGTTTTCATTTCCGTCCAGAAAGCCCTGAATCCGTGACGCGAGGGGAACCTACGATGACAGGCGGATTCGGCCGAAAGGATATCTTGCGAAGCCGACCGTCGCTCGTTGCAAGCGGCTTTGCAAAGCAAGCTGCCGCTCGATAGCAGGCGGCTTCGTTCGCAAAGCCTCCGCTTCCGTCCCCATGTTACTTCCAATCGAAGAAAGGGCTTTTCGACGAATCGCTCACGGGAATGGCGCAGGCCCGACACCCCCCAGAAAGCCCAGGCCAAAGTAAGGAAAGAAAAGGGCTGCGGACACTATTCCGCAGCCCCCGTCACAAGCACCACCAATGAGAAAAAGTGACTGACCCCTTTTCTCGTGGCGCCGTTAGTTCGACGTTGTGGGCAGGAAGGGCTGAACCGCCTGGGCGAGGCTTCGCAGGTTGCGCGTCTGGATGTAGACGCACCCCGTGCCGGAGAACGTGTTCACCAAACCTTCGCCCGTCGTGAAGCCGAACATGCCGCTCGCCACCTCGATACGATAGTCAAGGGCAGCATCCCACGCCACCACGTGCTCGTTGTCGATCGAGACCGGCCGGTCGGGCGTCACGTCGATCGGCAGAAGGTCGCCGAACGCCGAGGCCAGGATTGTGCCCACACCGTTCGTCTCCATGACGAACAGCCCGCCCGTGCCGCCGAAGAGGGCCTTCGAAACGCCCTGGTTCACCATCGTGTACTCAAGCGTGTCGTCGCAGGCCAAAAACGCGCCCGTATTGAGGCGATACTGGTGCTGCGCGTCGGCTTCAAGGCTCACGATCTTGCCCGGAATGGCCGGAGCGATAGCAAGCTCGCCGACGTCCGCCGTACCCGTCGCGCTCGTGATGAACATCGACTCGCCGCTCGTGATGCTTCGTCCGATAGCGCTGAACACACCGCCGATGCCCTTTTTCTTCGTGTTGAGCCCGCCCGAAAGCTCGACCCCGCGCGAATACACCATAGCTCCCGATTCAATTTTGATCGTCTCCCCACGCAGCAGCGCAATCTGGGCGATAGGGCAATCCGAATCGCCGGTGAGTACGTATCTCATGCGAGGTCTCCTTTCTTGGGCGGCCGTTGCCGCTCCGCGAGTCATCCTTGGGCTTGTTGCTGCTTTCAGAATTGTAGCAAGCACACGGTGCGGCACGCGGTACTTGGAACGAAAAACGAAGACATGAGATCCGGTGCAGCATGCCGCGCTGGAATCGATCGACCGACCCGCCACGCCCCTCGAACGTGCCGCCGAACCCGACCTCTGCACCCTGTCCCGATTCCGTCAGGCAAAGGCCTTGCGACATCACCCGATTTCGGGCAAAAACAGTGGTACCGAGGGCCGTCCGACTTCGCTATGGTGAAGAAAACAGGCCGTTCGTTCGACGAGAAAGGGGCATTCATGAGCAAGCAAACCCCCGAACCCTTCGACAACCGTCAGCCGGTCGCCTTTTCGCGCCGAACGTTCCTTTTGGGCAGCCTCGCCGGCGCCGCGTCGCTTCTGCTCGAACCGCTCTGGCAGGACGGCGACCACTTCGCCTACGCCGCGGATGCCGCCAACCCCGAGTTCAAAGTCTTCGTCGTCTCCAACAAGGAGATCGGCATTGCCACCATGGACGTGACAGGCAACAAGAACGTGCCGCTGTCAGGCGCGAAAATCACGCTCGCGAAGTATTCGGACAGCAAGAAAACGCTGTCGGGCACCACCGACGAAGACGGCAACATCGTCTTCAACATCGAAACGTTCGGCGACGTCATCACGCTCTACGACGGCGAAAAGGTCTACCAGTTCGACGGCAGCATCGACATCGCGAAGGACGGTTACCGCCGCGTCAGCATCAAGCGCATTCGCTGCGCAGGCGGCAGCGGCATGAAGGTGCCCACGCGCCTGACCACCGACCAAAACTACGTGTACTTCAAGTCGATGTCGTTCAACGACTGGGACGTCCAGTACACGCAGAACTCGTTCTTGCGCGTCGAGGACCTGGCGACCACGCACGACCTTGCCGGGGAGATCGAAGCCCCGGGCAAAAGCGCGGCAACGGTCGCCCTTATCGGCAAAGACGACGCGACCGGCACAGAGTACACCGCACGCAGCGTCAACGTGACCTTCAACAACGGCATCGGCTCTTTCAAGGAAACCGACCATTTCCTGCGTCCCCAAAGCAACGTCTGTCTGAAGAAGGACACGGCGTACTACTACGACGTCACGTTCACGGACGGAGAGAAGTACCGTTTCGAAACAGGGCTTTCCGCCATCGACCCGCCCATCGACACCGTCCTTTCAGGCGGCACGACCTTCATGGCGGAAACCCAGAGCACGGGCGACCTGCCGCTCGTCAAACTCGGCGCACCCATCCCCGAGCCGCTTCGGGGAACGCTTTCCGTCTGGCGGCCGACGTTTCCCCTCCTCTTCTACGTCACGCCCCTCGGCTATGCGATGTTCGGCGTGAGCACGAAGGATCTGGACTGGGCGAAACAGTCCCCGCTCACCGACGGGTCGAGATGGCAGCGGGAAAGCTCCGGATCTGCCATGCAGCAGGCGGAACGGCTCCTCGACAGATGGCACGAGCAGCTCGACCAATTCGAACGACTCCGCGCTGTTTCGGGAGGCAAAGGATCGGCGTGCCAGTTCACGAGCAAGATCACCGCAAGCATCGCGGCGCAAGCGTATCTGCTCTCGACGTTCACCTGGGGAGAAGGCGGCAAATGGACCGGCTCGCTCAATGCGCTTCTCCAGCTCAGCGCCGGAGTCACGCTCACCTGGACGTTCCTTCTGGGTCCCGTGCCCTTCTTCGTCAACTTCAAGCCGGGCATCGCCGCGCTGCTCTCGGGGTCGTTCGGCATTACCTCCCCCGCGCGCGAGCCGTTAAACGTGTCCATCGACAAGGACAAGACCAACCTTGCTTTCAACATCACCATATCGGTCGGCATCGAATTCGGCATCGGGCTTTCCGGCTTCATTTCCTTCAGTGCACGCGGCACGGGGTACTTCACCGTCTACGTCGGGTTCGAGCTGAAAGGCGGATTGGCGCACCTGCCGCTGCCGCGCTGGATCGTGGGCGCCGGCTTCAACGTGGAGGTCATCATCCAGATGACCATCTTCAAATGGAGCGGCAAGCTCTGGAGCATCTCGTGGCCGCGCATCTACGACCGCTGGGCGAACCTCGACCCGCAAGTCGCCGCGAACGAAGGCTCCCTGCCCGCGCTGGCGGAAGACCCACTCGGCTTCCAGCTGGGCGCCGGCAACGACAGCGGCCCCTTCTGGGCGCACGAAGGCGCCGTCCTCAACGACGAAGGCAGCACGGGCGTCACCATCGAGCAATTCCTCAAAGAAGCCGTCATCGTCACCGAAAGCGAGCTCGCGAAGACCGCGGAAGTCAGCGCAAAACAGAAAGCGGGCTTCACCGCCCCTCTCATCACGATTCAGCAGCCCCAGGAGATCGGCGACGGCCTGTTCGTCGCCGACATGACCGACCTGAGGCCCTACCTGCTGGGAGATGCGCTCGAAGAGTTCGAGTACGAATACATCGGACAGGACGAAGACGCGGTCTGCAGCTTTACGGCAGGAGCTGCGGGCGTGGCGGGCACCGGCGAAGAGGGCGGCGTGAAGCCGACTGTCGACACCCGCCTTTCGCGCAACATCTTCAGCAACCCGCTGCAGAAGACTGCCCTCTTCCACTCCACGCCGTACATGTTCCGCATCGTAAGCGTCACCTACAAAATCGGTAGCGAGACCCTGCAGCGCACACGGCTTTCCGCCCAGCGCTATAACGCCGACACCGGCAAATGGGAACGTCCCAAGGTAATCGACGTGCCCCTGAACGTCACGGTCAACGGCAAGCCCGTAACGCGCACCGACCTGTTCGACTACGACTTCGACGTGATCGCCCAGTCCGAAGGCCTCTCGAGCCAGAGCGTCCCGAACGGCCTTCACGTGCTGTTGGTGAGCGGCACTCGCCCGAGCGGGGACGCGTCGTCTTTCACGGACGTGGCAGCCAGCCAAGTCATGACCTGGCTTGTCCTCGACGAGTACCTACAGCTCACCGCGTCCTACACGTGGGCGGACACCGCGGGCGCCACGGGTTCGTGCAGTTCCCCCTCCGTCCCGCGCATGGTCACCCTGCCCGCGAAGGACGGCGCGGACACGTCGGCGCGCGCCCTTGCCGCACTGTTCCTCCGTCGCAGCGCCGCAACGCCTGAAGGCCTGTTCGGGGACGCGTCCAGCGCCACGGCGGAATGCCTCCTGCTTTCGGGCATGAAAGTCTTCCAAGGCGGCAGGATAAACGTGAACCCGCAGGCGTACGACCTCGTGCTTTCGGCGAACACCGGCACGGTGGGAAAAACGACGACAGACCTTTCCTTCGCCGTCGCCTCGCGTTCGCGAAACGCCGGCGTGCGCATTACCACCGTGAACCTGACGGTGAGCAACGACCTCGCGTCCAAAAAAGCGGCGGACGTGACCAGAGATGACGTGAAGTTCAGCTCCGTTGAGAACGTCGGCGACCGCACCGACGTCACCGACCTCAAGGTGTGGCCGAACCATTCGGCGTTCCTCACGGTCTCCGACGGCATCCTGTACGCATCTACCTTCGACCCGAAGGTAGAGCACGGCACCCTGACTACCCGGCAGGTAGGCCCGTCGAGCTCCCGGCTGGCGTCGTTCATGGTCAGCCAGAATGGCAACGTGCTCTTCTACACGGAAAACCGCGAGGGCGACTGCGGCCAGACCTTCGACGCCGACGGCAACGCGAAGCCAGTCAAGGTAAACATCCACACCGTCCGCGCGAGCATCCTGTGCGACGACCTGTTCTCCGAGTCGTTCCCGCTGACGGAAACGAAGCACCCGCTCGATTCGCTCATGTCCGTCAACGGCGGGCAGTCCTACACGTTTTTGTCCACGCACATCACGAACTTGGAAACGAGCTCCGCAGACCTGTACTACCTCGACGTCCCCGTGGTGGCGACGGCCACGCCCATCGGCTTTGCGGCAGTGCACCAGTTCGTCGAGCAAGGAGACCCGAACGCGGCATTCGAAATGACGCTGCGCAACGACGGCAACGTCATCCTCAAAGGGTGCGTCATTGACCTGGTCGAAGTGGAAACCGGGAAAACCGTCGACACGCGCGACTTCAGTTTCGCGCAAGAGAACCTGTGCGCGTCGGCGTGGAACCCCGAACTCTACGACGACCCCGACGAAGACCTCGTCGCGCTCATCCAGGAGAACGCGCAGAAGTACCCGCCCGAGTGCCTGGCTGCCGCCGCACGCTCCAACGACGGGCCGCACGTGTTCGCCGACCCTGCCGCGAACGGCGTGCTGTTGCCGGGCAAAACAGGGCTTTACCAGATAAAATTCGCCATCCCGCAAGAATGGCACGGCACGAAGCTCGTGTACCTGCGGCTGCGCGACTACGCCTACGAAACCGTCGTCACCGCCGTGGACACCGAGGAAGAAATCCCTGTACTCCACTATACCGCGCCGTACCACGAGTCGTTCGCAAGCGAAATTCCCGTGCACGGGCAGGCTGGCGACGAAGACCACGGTCTGCGCGATCCGGGCGCATGGAAGGTCGGCCCGAACGGCGAGCTCATCTCCGTTGACAGCCTGCAGGGCAACGGCACGGACGCCGGGAACAATGCAGGGGGAAACGCTGGGGCTAACGCCGGAAGCAGCGCCTCCTCCGGTTCCGGGGCCAATGCCGGAAACAAGGCCAAGCCGAACAGCGGACAGAACAAGACGTCCAACATGGCACCCACCGGCGATGCGACCATACCGGTCGTCGCCGGGCTTGCCGCCACCGCAGCGGCAGCAGGACTCGTTGCCTACAGCGCACGGCGCACCGCCCTTGAGCAGGAAGCCCGTCAGCAGGACGAAGAAAACGACAACCCCGACGGCGAATAGGCAAACCGCCCGCGAGCAGCGCCGGGAAGCGCAGCACAGCGAACGCTGCGCTTCCCGTAAAACGGAAAGGAGGCACCATGGGACGTTCGAACGTGGCAGAGCGCACCCCGACCGGTGCCAAGCTGGCAGCCGCCTTGCTGGCAGCCCTCGTCTCCACGCTGCTCGCCTTCGCTGTCTTCTGCCCTGCTATCGCGGATGCTGCGGACGAAGGAGACGGTGACCCTTCGGCGAACAAGACGGTCAACTACGACGTCAGCAAAGCAGGCCTATACACCAACTACCGCATCACCGAATCCGGCGATTACCACCTGTCGGGACAGTCGAATTCCGTGAGTATTCATGTTGAGCCGCAGAAAAACGCCGTCATTAACATCTACTTAGAAAGCAACCTGAAGATCGACCCCGACTGGTACGGTCGCCGCGGTATGCTCAACGCCGCGCCCGCCATTTCCGTGGGAGAGGCGGAAGGCGCCACGGTCACCATCATCACCCAAGCGGGCGCGAACGCGTACCTGGGCGGCTACCGCGGTGCGGCGGGCATTCGTAAGAACGGCACCGCGACAAAGCTCGTGCTTAAAACGGCAGATTTGAGCAACCCCGGAACGCTCACGGCGGTCGGCTCGTCCTACGGCAGCTGCCCCGGCATCGGCGTCGACGGCGACAAGGGCACCGTCGGCGGCAACATCGTCATCAAAAACGGCATAGTCATCGCGCACGGACACGACGCGCCGGGCATCGGCTGCAAGGACGACGGCCGCACCATCGCGAACGTCACGATCGAAGGCGGGACGGTGACGGCCACTGGAAGCGGCGGTAACTCCGCCGGCATCGGCAGCGGCAAAGGCGGCACCGCACGCGACATCACCATCACGGACGGCACCGTCACCGCAACTGGGGCGGGCACCGGTGCCGGCATCGGCAGCGGCGGGAACGGAACCGCGAAGAATATCTCTATCAAAGGCGGCACGGTGACGGCTACCGGCGGCTCCGGCTCCCGCGGAGGTGCGGGCATCGGGTCAGGTGCGAACGGCTCCGTGCAGAACATCATTGTCCTCAAAGGCAAGGTCGACGCCACCGGCGGACCCCTTGCCGCCGGCATCGGAGGAGCGTACCAAGCCCCCGTCTCCTATATCACCATCGGCATCCACGGACAGCCGCTCGGCGATCTGACCCTCACCGCAAAAGGCGGCACCGAAGGCGCGGGAATCGGGTCGGGCTCCGGCGAAACCAAAACGAGCGTGAGCTCGGTCCTCGTACGCGGCGGCACCGTCAAGGCAACCGGATCGTCCCAAGGCGGCGCCGGCATCGGGAGCGGCTACCAATCCGCCCTGTGCACCGACCTCCGCATCGGAGGCGGCAACGTCACGGCAGTCGGCGGCCGAGAATCCTCAGGCGTCGGCACCGGGCCGTACTGCAGCGACGCTTCCTACCTCACCATCATGGGCGGATTGGTCAAGGCGACGCGCGGCGAAGGCGAAGGCGCGAGCTACGTTGGATCCAACAAGATCAGCCACGTCCGCGTGACCGACGGCACCGTCGACGGGACGGTCGAGTCGAGCCCCAGCACGCCTATCGTCGTCACGGGAGGATCGGTGCGCACGTTTGCAAGCGGGTGTAGCCTCGTCGACGGCAAGGGAAAGACTGTCTACCGCACGGTCGCCACCGTGGAAGGCCTCACGGAAAGTACCCACATCCCCGACCTCAACATCGGCATCGGCCAAGCAGGCAGTTCCGAACGGCTCGACTACGGCCAGGCCGACCTGTACACGCTCAATGAGGGCGGCGCACAGAAGCTGTTCCTCTACCTGCCAGCGAGCACGTACACGCGCACTGCCATCGACGCGAACGGCTTGCACTATCAGGGGAATATCTACCCTGGCAAGTGGGGACCTCTCAAGCTGACACCGAACGTCCTTCTTTCGTCGGGCGAGACTGGATACGACGGGTCCGCGTTTGCCAAGAAGAGCGAAAACAAGATTGAGATTAAAGAAGAGCCTAAAGACGAGCTTGGTCGGGATATTGATCACTATGCGGATTCCAACGGCAAGAAGGTGGCGAATGCTGACGGGACCGTGACTTCGGGGACGACTATGTACACCAAGGACGGCGTCTGGACGTATTCCGGCACGGACATGGCGACGCTGCAGACCGCGTGGAAGGCAAAGGAGTTCACGATTGTTTTCGAGGGGAATGCGCCTGAGGGTGCGAGCACGGAAATCACGGTCGGGATGGACGCACAGACCGTGCGGACGGGGACGCAGAACGAACTTGCGACGAACACCTTCGTGCTGCCCGGATACAAATTCGTCAGATGGAACACCGAACCCGACGGCTACGGGGATGAATATGAAGACGGCGCGACAGTCGAAGACGACCTGTTCCTCGAGGCCAACTTCGACAACACCATCAAGCTCTACGCGCAATGGGAGCCGCAAACGTACGAAGTGGAGTTTGCTGCGAACGGCGGCACAGGGTCGATGGACAAGCAAACCTTCGTGTTCGACCAGGAAGCCGCCCTCGACCGCAACGAATTCGATCCTCCAGGCGACGGAAGCTACACGCCAAGCTTCTTGTACTGGGAAGACTGCGACGGGAACACGTACCTCGACGGCGAGGTTGTGAACAACCTCTGCACCACTGACGAAGCAACCGGCAAAGTCACCGGCTTCACTCTGACAGCACAGTGGTCCACAAACGACAGCATCGTCATCACCATCACCAACAACGGAGAACCTGTCACGCTGAGCAATCCGGGCGAGAGCATCAAGCTCTACAAGAACGGCGACACCACGAACCCCGTAACGGGCTTTACCACCACAGAGGTTAACGGAGTTTATCAACGCAGCAATGTCGACGAAGGGGACTACAACGTCGACATCGACAAGGACGCTACAAGCGGTTTTCCTTCATCTCCCAAGACCATTACCATACAGAATGGAAAAAACAACTCGTTCAACCTAAACTACTGCACCGTCACCGTCGAAGCCGCCGCCGACGAGCACGTGAACGCATGGATAGGAGGCGACCCTTCGCTCGCCCCGCATACTTGGACAGTGTTCCAGGGCACGGAAATCACGGTTACAGCAGCCACTGACCCCGACCATCCTTACGTGTTTGCAGGCTACGATGTCGAGGGCGTCGTGCCAGACGACTTCGACCCGAATAACCCCAAATCGCAAGATTTTACCGTGACCGGCGGCGTGACGCTCACGGCACACGCGCGTCCGATTAACTACAACATCGAATTCGACCTCAATGCCGGGTCGGCAAGCACCGAAAACAGAGCAACTGGCAGCATGGGTAGTCTCACGAAAATCTCGGCGACCGACGAATTCGAGTTGCCCGCCTGTACGTTCGCGCTGTCAGGTTATACGTTCACAGGCTGGAATACGAAACCGGACGGCAATGGAACGCCCTACGGCGACAAAGCAACCGTAGGCAATCTCGCCACGAACGACGGCGACACCGTTACGCTCTATGCGCAGTGGAAGCCCATCTCCTATACCGTCTTGTTCAACGCAAACGGCGGTACGGGTTCAATGGGCAACCAGGAATTCACGTTCGACGAAACGAAGAACCTCACGATAAATGCTTTTGAGCGCACCGGGTATACCTTCGTCGGTTGGAGCACGCAAATGTCCGCCGCCGACACCTACACGGGCGAAGAGAACACCGACGAATCGGCATCGACCACCTATAACGACGGCGCTTCAGTGTCCAACCTCACCGAAACCAACGGCGCGGTCGTCACGCTCTACGCCCAGTGGGAACGCGACACCTACACGGTGACGTTCGACAAGAATGCCAACGACGCGTTCGGCAACATGGACAACGAAGCAGTCCCCACGATCGACGACTGGACGGTATCCGGCTGCGGTTTTATCCGCACGGGCTACACGTTCACCAGATGGAACACGCAGGCTGACGGCAACGGCACTGCCTACGAAGCGGGCGACGTCGTTGAGGCACTTGCCGCCGACAAAGGCGAAACCGTCACGCTCTACGCACAGTGGGAATCCATCTCCTACACGATCGCCTTCGAAGCGAACATCCCGACCAATGCAAGCACGACAGACGACGCATCGGGGACGATGGATCAACTCGCGTGCACCTACGATACGGAAGCGACCCTCGCCTCAAACGCATTCTTCCTGCCGGGCTACGAGTTCACCGGATGGAACACGCAAGCTGATGGCAATGGCGCATCTTACGCCGACGAAAAAAGCGTCAAAAACCTCACCGCAGAAGACGGCGAAACGGTCACGCTCTACGCCCAGTGGAAACCACGTACCTACACGGTGACATTTGACGGAAAAAACGCAACGGGCACTATGGACCCGCAAGAGCTCAGCTTTGACGAACCCAGCGCCCTCTCCAAAATCACCTTCCAAAACAGCAGCATGACCTTCATAGGCTGGGCTATCGAAGGCGAGACGGGAACCAGCCGTCTGTTCGCCGACAAGCAGACCGTCGTAAACCTATGCAATCTCGAAGACGACGGTTCCCCCGAAGGCTTCACCCTGCGAGCAATATGGGCAAGCGGCAACGGCGCTTACGTCACGCTGGCAAAAGACGACACCCCCGTCACGGACGCCGCAATCAAGCTCGCCAACAGCAATACTAGCGGAATAGTCGGACCCCTAAACTCCGTCGCAACCGTTCCAGGAACATACTCGCTCAACGAAATACCCGCCGGTACCTACACCATCGAAGTCGAAGGCTACCCGTCAAGCGGCGTTTCGATTACCGTACCAGAAACCCAAACAGCCCACGTCTTCCTCAACTACAGCACCATCACCGTACAAGGCAGCAACAAGCACGCCCACGCGCAACTCACCGTCCCGCCCGACAGCGCTACCACATCAACATCCGCCGTCGTGCCCACCGGAGCACAAGCCTCCGTCAGCGCCAGCGCGGACACCGGCTACGTCTTCGAGAATTGGACCGTCGAAGGCATCACGCCGACTGATCTCGACCCCAACAAGCCCACTTCGCAAATCATCACCGTCCAAGGCAAGACGACGCTCACCGCGAACGTTCGCCCCATCAGCTACGCCGTCGCCTTCGACGCGAACGGCGGCGAGGGGTACACCGATCCGCAAGTCTTCACCTACGATGAAACGCAACCGCTCAAGGAAAACGCGTTTACCCGCGACGGCTACACGTTCACCGGCTGGAACACCGAACCCGACGGCAGCGGCACTTCCTACGCCGACGGTACGACGGTAAACAACCTCACCTCCGTCGACGGCGAAACCATCACGCTCTACGCCCAGTGGCAGCACCCTTCGCCCACGCCGCCGACCCCGCCTGTCACGGCCCACGGCGTCACCGTCGACGTCCATGCGCACGGCACTGCCTCTGTCGACCCCGCCACCGCGTCTGCGGGCACGATCGTCACCGTACGCATCGACCCTGACGAAGGGTTCCTCGTTCGCGACGTCTCGGCCGTCTACGGCGACTACCGCCTCGTCGAGGTTACCGCTCAGCCGGACGGCACCTGCACGTTCGTCATGCCCGACGCAGACGTTGCCGTGTCGGTGCTGCTCGGGTGCGACGGCGGAAACCGGTGCCCGTCGCGCCGCTTTGCTGACGTGGACACGTCGCAGTGGTATCACGACTCCCTCGACTGGGCTGTCGTCCACGGTATCCTCGAAGGCTACGGTAATACCGGGCTCATGAAACCCGACTCCCCCATCACCCGCGCCGAGATGGCACAGGTGCTGTGGAACCTCGAAGGCCGTCCGGCAGCGCACGGCAGCGCGCTTGCTTTCGAAGACGTGGCCGAAACCGACTGGTTCGCACGCGCCGTCGCCTGGGCAAGCTCGGTCGGGATCTTCCAGGGATACGGAGACACCGGCCTCTTCGGGCCGGACGACGTGCTCACCCGCGAGCAGTCGGCCGCCGTAATGATGCGCTGGGAGCGCCTCTGCGGCGAGAATGTTTCGGACCGCGCAGACCTTTCCTTGTTCCCTGACGCGAACGAAACGTCGGACTGGGCGATCGAAAGCGTGTCGTGGGCAGTCGCAGCGGACATTATCAGAGGCGTCGGCCAGCCCGACGGTTCGCTGCTCATCGACGCGCAAGGCGAATGCTCGCGCGCTCAGGTTGCCACGCTCCTCATGCGCCTAAGAGCCGCCGACCCCCTCGACCCCTTCGCCTAGCAGCCCAAAGGGACGGGGTAAATGGGCCGTCATCAGCCCAAAGGGACGAGGTAAATGGGCCGTCAGGTTTCGCCCTCCCTACAGGACGTCGGCAACGTGGCCTTCTCCGAGCAAGGCACGCGAACCATCTCGTCGGACCCAGAGGGACGGGGTAAACGGGCCGTCGGCCTTACCCCAAGGGAACGAGATGAATTGGCCATCCCGATACAGCGACGCGCTCGCTGGGATAGCCCGTTTACCCCGTCCCTTTGGGCTATGCGTCAGCGAACGGATATACTGCCAAAAAACGCAAACGACTTTGGAGCGAAACGCATGCAAATCAGAGAAGCGACCCGCGACGATTACGCCGAGCTCACTGCGCTTTACGCGAGAATGTGCGAAATCCTAGGAGAAGAAGATTTCCTCCCCGAAGGGAACAAGGGAGGCTTTCCTTCGGGGAGCATGATTGTGCATGCCATCGAGCGGCACGAACAGTTCGTCGGCATTGAGGACGGGACCATTGCCGCCGCCTACATCATGGACCATGAGTGCGACCCCGCGTACGACCAGGTGGACTGGACCGTCGACGCCGCACGCGACGAGGTCTCGATCCTGCACGCGCTCAGGGTGCTCCCCGAATTCGGCGGAAGGGGCTTCGCCAAACAGCTCGTGGACCATGCTATCAAGACGGCAAAAGAACGCGGGCAGAGAGCCATTCGACTTGACTGCATCGAAGGCAACAACATTCCGCAGAACATGTACCGCTCGTTCGGATTCCAATACGTTGGAACGGTGTCAATCACGTATCCTGACATTGGAGTCCCGCGCGATTTTCTCGTCTACGAGCTGGCGCTCTGACCTCGCTTTGCAGGCCGTTGTGCGGCGTCAATCCCCCGTCGCAAGCTGCGTCAGGGTTTCGCCCGCAATGCGGTAGACAGTCCAGTCGGACATCGGCTCCGCCCCCAGCGACAGGTAGAAGTCGATGCTCGGCTTGTTCCAGTCGAGGCACCACCACTCAAGGCGGCCGCAGCCGCGCTCCACCGCAATCGACGCAAGCTTTTTCAAAAGCGCCTTTCCGTACCCTTTGCCGCGGTGCTCCGGCCTCACGTACAGGTCTTCCAGGTAGATGCCTGCGCGGCCTAAAAACGTCGAGAAGTTGTGGAAGAACAGGGCGAACCCCACCTCTTCGCCATCTTCGAGGACGAAGATTACTTCGGATTTCTGCTTGTCGAACAGCCATTCTTCGAGCGTAGCCTCGTCTGCCACGACCTCGTCCAGCATTTTTTCGTAGTCGGCAAGCTCCCTGATGAACTGGAGAATCAGCCCGACATCGTTTCTTTCCGCGGTTCGGAACAGCTCATCTGCTCTCATTGCCGCCGCCTTTCATCCCTCGCACGCAAACACTCCGGTATCTACGAGCATAACGGCCCAAAGGGACGGGGTAAATGGGCTGTCGGCCTTCGTCTTCCCCCCATTCAGGACGTCGGCAACGCGGCCTCTCCGAGCAAGGCGTGCGAACCTTCCCACCAAATCTTGGCGGGGCGAACGAACAGCCCAAAAGGACAGGGTAAATGGGCTGGCTCAGCGAGCGCGTCGCCGTACCGGGATAGTTCGTTTACCCCATCCCTTATGACCATGCGCCACAGATAGCCCATTTACCCCGTCCCTTTGGGTTAAGCCAGCGGACGAGATATGAAGCATCGTTCAAGGTGAAAGCGCTTCACCAGACTGAAACGCCCGGTGGTGTATCATGCTAGCGATTTTTGAATTCGCAATATACGACGTGCCCCAAGGTGCACCCTTGCGGCACCTTACGAAGGATGCTTGCATGATCGAAGTCAAAGCCTACGCTGGACTCATTCGCAACCACAAAGAACTCGCCGCCGAACTGGGCGTCGACATCGACGGCCTCGCACGCGCCGAGCGCGAAAAGAAGCTGCTCGCCGCCGCTTACCAGGCATGGGGCGACCAGATGGGCGCGCACTTGAACGGCCAGTTCGCGTTCGTGTTGCGCGACACCGAGACCGACGAGCTGTTCTGCGCGCGCGACCCCTTCGGCGCGGAGCTCCTCTTCTACTACCAGACCGAAGACGGCCGCCTGCTCTACGGCCTGGAGATCAAGGACCTCTTCGACCAGCCCGGCTACGTGCGCGAGCTGAACCGCGAAATGGTGCAGTTCTACCTGGAGTTCACCTACGTCCCCGGCGAGGATACCCTGTTCAAGGGCGTCCGCAAGCTGGAGCCGGGCGGTTTCCTCCGCTTCGGCACCCAGGGCCTTGAGCTTGGGCGCTACTGGGAGCTCACCTTCGAACCCGACGAGTCGAAGTCGCTCGACGACTGGGCGGACGAAGTGGAAGCGGCCATGGACGCCGCCATGCGTGATATCGTGGACGAGGGCGAGGTGCCCGACAGCTTCCTCTCCGGCGGCGTCGACTCCTCCTACATTCTGGCAAAAGGCCCCACGCGCTGCGGATTCTGCGTTTCCTACGCCGACCAGAAAGTCAGCGAGGAAGAGGATGCCCGCGCGACCGCCACATACCTCGGCCGTGAATTTAAGGGCGTCGAGGTGACCCCTGAAGACTTCTTCGGCAACGTCGACGAATTCCTGCTGGCCTACGAGCAGCCTTCGGCGGACGTGGCCGGCCTGTCGCTGTACTGCGGTTGCAAGAAGGTGAAGGATCACTCGTCGCTGTGCTTCTCGGGCGAAGGCGCTGACGAATTCTTCGCCGGCTACAGCGTCTACGGCCGCGTGAAGCGCCTGCACATGAGCCCCGACCCGGTGTACTTCGGCTCCACGCACATCATGAACCCGTCTGAGATGCGCCGCTACCTGAAGACGTACTACGCGCAGAATTCCGCACGCACGTTCATGCGCGACCGCGGCAAAGAAGGCCTGAAGTACGACCCGCTGACCTGGATGCTCTACGTGGAGTTCCGCAGCTACTTCGAAGGCAGCATCCTGTTCAACTCCACGAAGATCTCCCGCGGCACGGGCCTGGACATCCGCATGCCGTTCGTGGACATGCGCATGCTGAACGTCGCCCTGCGCATGCCGTCGCGCTTCAAGCGAGATGGCGAGAACAACAAGGTCGCCCTGCGCAAAGCCGCGTCGCGCGTGCTGCCGCAGGAAGTGGCGTACCGCAAGAAGCTCGGCTTCCCGGTGCCCGTGAGCTCGTGGCTGCGCGACCCGGAGACGAACGCCGACATCGAACGCGCCTTCAACAGCGCCGCTGCCGCCGAGTTCTTCAACGTCGACGAGATCGGTGCGCTGCTCGACGCGTTCCTGGGCCGCAAGCCGCGCGTGAGCCATCCCATCTGGTTCCCGCGCCATAAGGCCCTGCTCTGGCGCCATGTCTGGACCATTTATCTGTTCATCCGCTGGTACGAGCTGTTCTTCGGCGAGGCAACCGACAAGGCTGAGTAGCCGCTCACGACAGGCCGAAGCCGTCGGGTCCACGCCCTCTCACGGCTGGCAAGGCGGCGGAGCAGCTCCTCGCAGCGCCCCTCTCCGGACGAGCGTCCGGACTGGCATCTCCTCATGTTTTCCAGGGAATCCCACGGGCGGATTCCCTGGTTGCTTTTGGATGCTGCTTTGGTTGCGTTCAGTTACTGTTCTGGCTGCTTCCCCGGCAGTCCTCAGAACGCTCAAATAATCCGCGACCGATTCCGTGAAAAAATACTAGCCGAATTCACGAAATCGGTCGCGAATCTTTGCGAGTTCGCGCGATTCCGGGCGCACCCGTACATCACCGCGCTGGCAGCCCATCAACCGCTCGGCACAAGCAGATCAGCAGCCCATCGCCCTCCGTCACGATAAGATTTGCAGCTAGTAAGGTAGTTGGTGGAAAGAATTTCGAGTACTGAACCCTATGCCGTATCTCCGTCGACTGGCAAAACAGCACCGCAATGACGTCACCTGGAGTTTTGCGGGTCAATGCTCGGAGTGGAAGCGGTTTGTGCCCAGCAAAGCCTGATCCCGGGTTCAATACTCGAAATTCTTTCCACCAACTTGCAACAAAGCTGCAAACCAAGCCAATTTCCAGACGCTAAACGGGCAATCGCGCTCGGTATTGCGGCCCGCGTCTCTCGAACCACCCGATACGCCGCCCACAATACCGCACAGCGCGCCGTCCCTTCCCGAATGCCGCACGAGTACAATAGCGCCAACACGCAGAAAGGAATGGCCATGGACGAAGCCCGCAAGCGCGCGCTGTGCATCTACCTCACAAAACGCCTCTTGAAAGAGCGCCTGGACAACGGCGGCTTCATGCCCCCACGCCTTATGCAGATCGTCCCGCCGCGCGATGCACTGGAAGGCGCCTCGACCGAAGAGCTCTGGCTTGCGTTCCGCGCGCTCGTCAACGTGCGCGAACCCTGGCCCGCCGACGACGACCTCTTGGCCGCCCAGGACGAACTGCTGCAAGGCCTCATCGCTGAAGCGGGCATCACGACGGTAGACGACACGACGCCCTCCCCGCTCGACGGACGGCTGCGCCTTTGGCGCGGCGACATCACGACGCTTGCTGCCGACGCCATCGTGAATGCCGCGAACTCCGGCATGACCGGCTGCTGGGCACCGCTGCATTACTGCATCGACAACGCTATCCACACCTTCGCGGGCATCCAGCTGCGCCTGGAGTGCGCACGTATCATGCAGCTGCAAGGCTACCCCGAGCCGACCGGCCAGGCGAAACTCACGCCCGCCTACAACCTGCCCTCCCGCCATGTCGTCCACACGGTCGGCCCTATCGCAGACGGCACCGTGAACGAAGAGCTGCGCGCACAGCTCGCCTCGAGCTATCGCGCCTGCCTCGAAGCGGCCGCCCAGGCAGGAGACGCTTCCATCGCCCTGTGCTGCATCAGCACCGGCGTATTCGGCTTCCCCGCAGACGAGGCCTCCCAGATTGCCGTAAAAACCGTACGCCGCTGGCTCTCGGAGCGCGATGCCGCGGAAAAGCCCGCGCTCACCGTGGTGTTCAACGTCTTCGGCGAAGCGGACGAACACCGCTACCGCGCACTGCTCGGCCTGTAAGGACGCTTTCCCGCAGGCGGCAGCACCCGGCACCAGCCGACCAAACCCTCGCTCGGAACAGACGGCAAACGCTGCACGCAAGAAACCCGCACGCAGCTTCGGGCGCTCGCCATCCGGCAGCGCCCTCGCCTGCGCGGAGTTCTCGCCCAGCCAGCGCCGCCCTGCCGACGCCGTCCGGTCGGCACCCCCTCAACGCCCAATCACGCCTCACCAAAGCGGCAAAAGGAAGCACACCGCATTGATCACCTGCGGAAAGACCGCAACCACCACGATAGCGCGCACTGCCTGAACCACCGCCACGTCGACATTGCGCACACCAAGGTCGTCCATCACGAGCGCCATGTCGGATGCGCCCGCAGAGCTTGCCATGAGCATGCTCTCTTTCCTGCCGCAGCCGAACAGCCGCTGCAGAATGCCGCCTGTCACGAAACAGTTCGCACCGTAGAACGCCGCAACAACCAAGGCAGGCAACGCCAAACTTCCCAAACCGGCAATCATCTCGGCCGAAAAGAACGTGCCGATATAGCACCCCGTCACCACACGGCAGACGTTCTTTATCCAGCGGGGCACATACGCGAAGTCGAACGCGAGCTTCATCACCAGCGCAGCCGCAATAGAGAAGGCGAACGTCATGCCCGAAATGCCGGTCGCCTTGCCGATCAAGCCTGCCACAGCGGCCACCGCAAGCACCGCAACCGTTGCCGTTGCAGAGCGCTGCCGCGAACGCACGCGGCCTTCCTCGTTCAGAGCAGCGTCTGCACGCCGAACGCCATGCCGTCCTCGAGCAGCCTGAGCGCGATCGAACGCAACCATCAACGTGGGCATGACCGAGGTCCCCAGCGTCTGGCGCACCAACTGCAAAACCGCGACCACCGACGCATCAGCGCCCATGTCGGCCGCAATCAGCGGAATCTCGCCCACACCGCCCGGAATCGTGCTCATGAGCGCTGTGACCGGCTCAAACCCGCCCGCGGTCCCTACCATCACGCCACACGCCAGCAGCACGACAGCAACCGGCCCGCCCACCTGCTTCAAGCGCGCCAGGTCGCTGCGCTCCATGGAGCATCCGATGAACGCGCCCGCCACAATCTGCACGCCAACGCGCACTTCCGGAGGAACGTACGCAGCCCCGGTCGCGCAGTTCAGCGTCGCAACACCGACAAGAGCCCCTACCATGAACGCGGCAGGCAGCTTCGTCGGCTTGAACAGCAGCCCGCACACTGCGCCGACCGCAAACGTCAGCACCAGTCTGATTTCTATCGGCAGCGCGTCCACAGATTCCTTTCGCCCTCGAACAACAGAGGGCGAACATTCTACGCCTTGCAAATCCTCACGAGAGCATTTCAATCAGCGGTGAAGCATTTCTCCGCACGGCACGGCGCGACTCTCACGCATCCCGTCGACGACGGCGGTCGTGGTCGGCCTGCTCGTAGTACGCGCGCTTGGCCTGGTACATGAGACCTTCCGCGTCTCCGACCAGCCGTTCGGTGTCCACGGGCACAGACTGGCATGCCATGCCGGTCGACACGCTAATCCCCTCCTCAACAAGGACCTCCTCCAGCCCACGCACATGCTGCTCCACTTCTTCGGAAGACATGTCGCTCACGATGGCGACGAACTCGTCACCGCCAATGCGGTAGGCGCCCTCGCGGCCGAACATCTCCCTGATAGCGCGCGCCACCGCGCGCAGCATCGAATCGCCCGCCTGGTGGCCCTGCTCGTTGTTGAGCTCGTGCAGCCCGTTGGCGTCCACGTAAACGCACGCAAGTGACTTTTCGCAGCGCGAAGTCCAGCGCGGCAAGTCCGCCTCGAAACGATTGCGGTTGAGCATGCCTGTCATCGCGTCGACCTCGCCGCGCTCTTTGATCGTGCGATAGGTGCGCAGATTGCGACAGAACATGGCAAAGCTGGGCTCGACGTTCTGCAGGAGCGAAAGCTCGTCGGCAACGTTGCGCGCGTTGCGCACGACCAGAATCCCCGCGAGAGCCCCGTCGCTTTCTTCGACGGGCACCGCAGCAAGGCTCTGCGTGCGCACCGCCATGCCGGAAGGCAGCAGCTGCGCTAGCTCGCCCTGGTCGAGCGCTTCGACCGTCCGACAACCGCTCTCAAAAAGGGAAGCAAGCCGCGCCGCCGCCTTCTGTTCGTCCGAAAGCGCAGACGGCGAAACACCGCGCGACGACGAATCGCCCGAAAGCGGGTCGTCGGGGTCGAACGTATGGAAGCCTTTGCGATCCCGCGCGAAGAAAGCGGACGGGCGGCCGTCCTCGACCAGACAGAGGCACACGTGCTCCGCCGAGGTCATCTGCGAAATGCGCTCGAGGGCGGTCGCGAGGCTCTCGCGGCTCTCATGCGCACCGAACAGGAGTTTCTCTATCTCGTAGATGTAATTGATGGTGTCCAGCTGGCGCTGCTTCACGCCCGTCTCGCGGCGCACGTAATGCAGCACCCAGAAGAAGTACGCGACCAGGCAGACCGTCTCGAATACCAGGAAGATATTGAGCGTCCCGCGAATGGCGTCCACGCGCGAAAAGACCACGCTCTCTGGCACCGAAAGCGCCAGCTGCCAGTCGTTGACACCGCAGGGCTGGAAGCAGAAGTAGAGCTGTTCGCCAATGGAGGCGGACTTGAAAACGACGTAGCCGCTGCGCCCCTCCGTCAGGCCCTGCTGCAGTTGGGCGGAATCGTAGCCAGGCGCCATTTCGCGCGTGCCCAGCTGCCAAATATTGCCCGTCTGACCCGGGTGCCACGTGTCGACGAGGAAATCCCCCGTGCTGGCTTCGATAAGATAGATAGCGGCGTTTCCGCCGTACGGGCGTTCCGCCAGAGCATCCGGCATGGTCCCCAGCACGATCACGCCACAGAGCATGGCGACGGTCTCGCCGTCGCGCATGATCGGCACCCAGTTGCGCACGACGTATTCGTCGGGAGCGACAACGTCCGTTTCGCGGCTGCTGATATGCGCGCCCTGAACCGACACTTCGGCGAAAGACATCTGCTCGCTCGCGTCGACCTGGTCTCCGTGCGCCGTGACGAAGCTGTTGTCGGGCAGCAAAAGCTCCAGGTGGTCGATCGTGCCGATGTCGCTGTAGGAAGCGAGCGTCTGTCGAATTTCAGGCGAGGTCAGATCGTCGGTACGGGCAATGAGCGAGGCGATGATCTCAAGCTGGTCGCAGTTGTCGACCATCTGGTCGTGGACGTCTTCGGCCAGCGAGCTCGTCTCTTCCTTCAAGCGTTCGAAGCTTTGCTCTTC